>NZ_LT840184.1:574836-749310 GCF_900177425.1 Paenibacillus uliginis N3/975
TCCACGCGTACCCATCCCGAACACGACCGTTAAGCCTTCCAGCGCCGATGGTACTTGGACCGAAGGGTCCCGGGAGAGTAGGACGTCGCCAAGCGGTATATATTCCCTGATAGCTCAGTTGGTAGAGCACTCGACTGTTAATCGAGTTGTCACAGGTTCGAGTCCTGTTCGGGGAGCCACTTGCTTCCATAGCTCAGTAGGTAGAGTGCATCCATGGTAAGGATGAGGTCACCGGTTCGATCCCGGTTGGAAGCTCCATTTTAGCAATGAGGCCCGTTGGTCAAGGGGTTAAGACACCTCCCTTTCACGGAGGTAACAGGGGTTCGAATCCCCTACGGGTCACCACTTATTTAATCGTTTCAGGGGATGAAAATCCCATTATCCCTACCAGTATGGAGGCTTAGCTCAGCTGGGAGAGCATCTGCCTTACAAGCAGAGGGTCGGGGGTTCGAACCCCTCAGCCTCCACCATTATTTTACTCATGTTCTGTTGCAGAATGGGATAGAATATAATCAATACCTCGTTATTGGGGATTAGCCAAGCGGTAAGGCAACGGACTTTGACTCCGTCATGCATAGGTTCGAATCCTATATCCCCAGCCACTTTACCCTAAAAAGTGAAGTATGGCTTTGAAGGTAAATCCGAATGCTTTTTCGGGGACCTTTAAATGCGAGCCATTAGCTCAGTTGGTAGAGCACCTGACTTTTAATCAGGGTGTCGAAGGTTCGAGTCCTTCATGGCTCACCATTAGTTTTACTTGTGCGCGTGTGGCGGAATTGGCAGACGCACTAGACTTAGGATCTAGCGTCTTTGACGTGGGGGTTCAAGTCCCTCCACGCGCACCATGTTTTTGCGGACGTGGCTCAGCGGTAGAGCATCGCCTTGCCAAGGCGAGGGTCGCGGGTTCGATTCCCGTCGTCCGCTCCATGATTTGCGCCCTTAGCTCAGCTGGATAGAGCGTTTGACTACGAATCAAAAGGCCGGGAGTTCGAATCTCTCAGGGCGCGCCATTTTTAATTCTTCATATGTAACGGGATGTAGCTCAGCTTGGTAGAGCACCTGGTTTGGGACCAGGGGGTCGCATGTTCAAATCGTGTCATCCCGATTGTTACATCTGCGGGTGTAGTTCAATGGTAGAACTCCAGCCTTCCAAGCTGGTAGCGTGGGTTCGATTCCCATCACCCGCTCCATACATAAAGCAGGACATCACAGTGTGTGATGTTTTTTTTACATATTGTCACCACACTCCTGCGAAGTGTCAACGTGTTAAAGCAATCACCAGTGACAAATGAAGAACAGATGGGGAATTATAAGGAGATTGAGAAGAAATTACCACTGTAAAAACGTCCTCTTTTGTCGATTTGGCGAATTTTTTCGGTTGGAAAGTAAAGATTTTCAGGCGCATTTATTGTATGATATTAGGAAGGCATAAAAAGACAAACTGTTGAACGGGTTTAGATGGGAGGAGTAGCATGACTGAACTTACTGTAACCGCAAAAAGCAATTCCAATAATCTGCTGCGGCGTGATGTACGGTTCCTGGGAAACATTCTCGGTGAAGTTCTTGTCCACCAGGGGGGCAACGAGCTTTTAGATATAGTTGAGAAGATTCGCGAGACTAGCAAGTCATTACGTTCCGTATTTTTACCAGAATTGTTCGCAGATTTTAAAAGGATCGTCAGCACGCTGGATCCGGACAATCGTCATCAAGTAATCAGAGCGTTCGCCATTTATTTTCAATTGGTTAACATCGCAGAGCAAAATCACCGGATACGCCGGAAACGCGATTATGAACGTTCCGCAGGTGAGAGTGTCCAGCCAGGATCGATCGAAAGTGCAGTCCAGGATTTGAAAGAGCGTAATTTTACGTATGAAGAAGTTCAAGACATTCTCGAAAGTCTTTCCTTGGAGCTCGTAATGACTGCGCACCCTACAGAAGCAATGCGACGTGCCATTCTCGACATCCACAAAAGAATTTCAGAAGATGTTATGCTCCTTGATAACCCAACGCTCACATTCCGTGAAAGAGAACAGCTTCGGGAAAAACTTCTTAACGAGGTGATTACACTCTGGCAAACGGATGAGCTGCGCGACCGTAAGCCAACGGTATTGGATGAGGTTCGCAATGGTATGTATTATTTTCATGAAACGCTGTTTCACATTCTGCCAGAAGTTTATCAAGAACTTGAGCGCTGTCTTACTAAATTTTATCCCGGCTACAATTGGCATGTACCGACATATCTCCGCTTTGGTTCATGGATCGGTGGAGACCGTGACGGTAATCCTTCGGTAACAGCAGACATTACTTGGAAGACGCTAGAAATGCAGCGGAAACTGGCTATCCGGGAATACCAGCGCATTTTGACAGGGCTCATGAAAAATCTCAGCTTCAGTGCAACGATTGTTAACGTGTCCGATGAATTAAAGCAGTCTATCCGCAAGGACCGTGAGAATGTAACACTGAAGAAGATGGAAATTTGGCACAATGAGAAAGAGCCGTACCGCATCAAGCTTGCTTATATGCTTGCCAAAATGGCCCACGTGCTGGATGAAAGCATGATTGGAGCAGAACGTTATCAGTCACCGGAAGAGTTTATTGAAGACTTGCAAATTATCGACCGCAGTCTGCGCCATCACTATGCTGACTATGTGGCTGATACTTATATTAAGAAACTGATTCGCCAGGTTGAACTGTTCGGATTCCACACAGCTACACTGGACATTCGGCAGCACAGTAAAGAGCATGAGAATGCAATGACTGAGATTTTAGCGAAAATGAACGTAGTCGAAGACTACTCTGCACTTGAAGAAGAAGAAAAGATTGAGCTTCTGAACAAACTGCTTAACGATCCGCGTCCGCTGACTACTCCTTATCAGGAGTACAGCGATAGTACCGAAGAGTGCCTTGAAGTTTACCGTACCGTATACCGGGCGCAAAAGGAATTCGGTGTTAAGTGTGTCTCCAGCTATTTGATCAGCATGGCAGAAGGCGCCAGCGACATTATGGAGGTAATGGTATTTGCGAAGGAAGTTGGATTGTTCCGGAAGGATAACGATGGAACCATAGTAGCTACTCTTCAGGCTGTACCGTTGTTTGAAACGATCGAGGATCTCCACGCAGCTCCCGATATTATGCGCCGTCTGTTTAACCTCCCGATTTATCGTGAGGGTGTTAAGGCAATGAATGATCTCCAGGAGATTATGCTTGGCTATTCTGACAGTAACAAGGATGGCGGTGCAGCAACAGCCAACTGGGAATTACAGGTTGCCATGAAGGACATTACCGCGGTTGGTAATGAATTCGGTGTGAAACTGAAATATTTCCATGGCCGTGGCGGTTCACTCGGACGTGGTGGCATGCCGCTTAACCGTAGTATTCTGGCACAGCCTGCGAATACAATTGCTGGCGGGATCAAAATTACCGAGCAGGGTGAGGTTATTTCCTCTCGCTATTCTTTGCAGGGAATTGCATACCGTAGTCTTGAGCAGGCAACATCAGCGCTGATCCGAGCATCTATAATTGCCCGGTCACCGGAGGAAAATCCACACGAGAAGGAGTGGGAGCAGATCTCGGCCCGAATTTCGGCTGACTCCCAAAAGAAATACCAGGATTTGATTTTCCGTGATCCGGATTTCCTGAGCTTCTTCAAGGAATCCACACCGCTGCCTGAGGTAGGGGAACTGAATATTGGGTCCCGTCCCTCCAAGCGTAAGAATAGTGACCGTTTTGAGGACCTGCGTGCCATCCCTTGGGTGTTTGCGTGGACTCAGAGCCGTTACCTGCTACCAGCTTGGTATGCGGCTGGTACGGGCCTACAGAGCTTCTATCAGGACAATGAAGAGAATCTGAAGATCTTGCAAGATATGTATGTTAACTATCCTTTCTTTACATCAATGATCGATACTCTGCAAATGGCGATGGCCAAAGCCGATCTCACCATTGCGAAGGAATACTCGCTGATGACGAAGAATGATGTGGCCCGGGAGCGGATATTCGGTCTGATTACAGAAGAATTTAAGCTTACGAAAGAAATGGTTCTCAAAATTACTGGGCAGCAGGAAATTCTGGATAATCAACCGGTATTGCAGGAATCCATACGACTCCGCAATCCGTATGTTGACCCGCTAAGCTATCTGCAGGTGCAGCTTCTGAATGAGTTGCGTGATCTGCGAGAAAAAGGTGAGGATGATCCGGATCTGCTGCGTGAAGTGCTGTTGACGATTAACGGTATTGCAGCAGGACTTCGTAATACAGGTTGATACCCTTTTTCGTGAAATATATACAGGGTTAGGGATAGTCAAAGGCGAGGTTCCCTGTGGGAGCCTCGCCTTTTGCATTGTTAGCAGAAACTGCGAATGATTAGTACAGCTTTAATGAAGACTGTATTACAAAATTGATAAAGCTAGAAATCGCAGTAACGCTGTGTTTTCGAATTTTGTTGCATTTTCGAATAAGTTGAATTACCATTTGAATGATGCTTTTAGACTTAAAGACGTTACCCATCAGACCATTCTGGGGGAATTATGGTGGACAATTTAGATGTGAGATTGGCGAAGCTGGCCCGAAAAGGGGACCAGCGTGCTTTTGCCGAAATAGTAGAGCTATATAAAGATAAGATTTTTCATCTGGCGTACCGGATGCTGAATAACCGGCATGAGGCTGAGGATATTGTTCAGGAGACGTTCTTACGCGTGTACAAGAACCTGGATCGATATGATGAGAATCAGAAATTTTCGACATGGATTTATCGGATTGGTACAAACTTATGTATAGACCGGTTACGCAAGCGCAAGCCATCCTACTCTCTCGACGCGGATATGAACGACCAAGAGGGAATGGATGGTTATTCGATGATACCGAGTGATGACCGCACACCGGAGTCGGAGATGCTGATATCCGAGACGCAGCGGATTATCCATCAGGCTATCGAGTCTCTTCCTGCAAAGTATAAGACGATTATGATACTACGGTATATTCAGGATATGTCACTTCAGGAGATTAGTGAGGTGCTTACTCTGCCTGTGACGACGATTAAGACAAGAGTTCACCGCGGGCGGGAGTTTTTACGTAAGAAACTCGAATTTAAATTATAGGTTTTTAAAAATAATGAAACATCGCCGCTTCCGGTGCGTATGAACATTAAGCAAGTCTTATGCCCCTGATGGGGAGTAGACCCAGCAAAGAGATTGAACGAAAGGACTGGCTCATATGGATTGCAAATTGGCCGTCTCTTTGATGCACGATTATCTGGATAACGATTTGTCCAGACAGCAGCAGCTGGAACTTAAATCCCATTTGCTGCAATGTGTTGACTGCCGGAATAGGTTCGAGGAACTGGAGCAGACAGACATGCTTCTGTATTCCTTGACACATCATGCCACAGGGCCTTCTGACGATCTGGCGGACCGGATTATGGGAATGCTACCTCAGCAAAAGAAGCAAAAGCTTTGGTTAACTTGGATAAAGAATCACCCGGCAATCACGGCTGCTGCTCTTTTTCTGGTCGTAATGCTCTTTAGTACCGTCAGCTTCTGGAGCCAGGAGAATCAACTGATCGTTAAAGGCAGTGAACTCGACAAACTTATCATCGAAGGAAATACGGTTATTATTCCACCAGATCAGATTATTACGGGTGATATAACTGTAGAGAACGGAAAGACGCAGGTTTTCGGACAGGTTCAAGGAAACTTAACCGTTATCGACGGAGAGCTTTTTCAAGCCTCTACGGCCCACATATCTGGACAAGTGAAGGATATAGATAAAGCAATGGATTGGATCTGGTATAAGATTACCAATCTGTTTTCGGATGTCGCTTACCGCTAAGATGAAGTTTGCACCCTGATGAATAACGGCGCCTCTTTTCTCCGAAAAGACGGCGCCTTTTTTGTGGTTTTTGATATTTTTTTATCCTGCAAACGGGGCCTGACTTGCATCGTGAGGATTAACGTTATAACCTAGATAGTGTAGAGCACATACTACATCTAAAGACGCAAGCGTTATTAAGCAATGACGGGGGTTGCAGTATGGAGTATTTTACGGACTTAACCTGGAAAGAGTCCATTAAGGATATTATCGATATACTAATCGTTACCTATATTATTTATCATCTGATACTGCTTGTCCGCGGTACCCGGGCTGTTCAGCTGCTGAAAGGGATTTTGGTGTTGGTGCTCATCTGGGCGCTCAGTACCTGGTTTGACCTTTATACACTGAAATGGCTGATGAACCAAATCTTCACGTTTGGTGTTCTGGCGGTCTTTATTATATTCCAGCCGGAATTGAGACGGGGATTGGAGCAGCTTGGACGCGGGAAGCTGTTCGGAAGGTCAGCAGATATTGATGAAGAGACCAATAAATTAATAGCAGAAACCATTAAAGCAGTGAATTATTTATCACGACGGAAGATCGGGGCACTGATCGTTTTTGAGCGGACAACCGGTCTGAATGAATTTGTGGAATCCGGTATTCCTATGCGATCCGTGATTAGCTCAGAGCTGTTTATCAACATTTTCATCCCAAACACGCCACTTCACGATGGTGCGGTGATCATTCAGAGTAATCAAATTGCAGCGGCAGGATGTTATTTACCGTTGTCGGAGAATCCCTTCATTAGTAAGGAACTAGGGACCCGGCACCGGGCAGCGATTGGAATTAGTGAGGTGGGTGACGCTATCTCTGTCGTCGTTTCTGAGGAAACGGGACAGGTCTCCCTTGCGATTAACGGACAGGTTGTCCGTGATATTAAGGAAGAATCACTCATATCCAAACTGTATGAAGAGCTGCGCCCTGCCGCATCCATAAAGGAGAAACGTTCGTTCTTCTGGAAACGGAAGGGAGACGGTGATAATGGAAAAGTGGTTTAAAAACAACATGGTATTAAAACTCATGGCACTAGCGGTCAGCGTATTGCTGTGGGCAATGGTTCATATGGACAGCGGAGCTCCCACTCCGCCAACGACCATTATTGATACGAATGTAATTGAAGATGTCAAAATCCAGACGTATGGCTTTGATGATAGTGAATATACGCTGACGGGCATCAATATTGACCGTGTGAATCTGGAGGTTCGAGGTAAGCGGACAGATCTCACCACGATTTTTTCAGATGAATATAAGGTGAAGCTGGACCTAAGCAGTGTAAAGAAACCGGGAACCCATACCCTTCCACTGACGTACTCACTTCCGGCAGGTGTGGAACTGGTATCCATGGATCCGTCTATGGTGACGGTAACTGTAGAGGAACGCATCACCAAACCCGTTACAGTAAGTATTGGAACTAAAGGAGAGCCCGCCAAGGATTATCGGGCAGGTGAACCTGTGACAATCGAACCAGGGAGCGTAAATGTTACCCTTCCAGAATCAGAGCTTGCTACCTTGGCTCAAGTGAGAGGGACCGTGGATCTGGATGGGGCAAAAGAAAATATCGTGGAAAAAAAGGTGAAGCTCGCCGCATATAATAAAGAAGGAAAAGTGATGGAGGATGCGATTATTGAGCCTTCCTCCGTAGCTGTGGAAATTCCTGTGGAAGCTTCGTTCGTCACGGTTCCTCTTGAGATGGATTATACGGGACGACTGCCCGAAGATCTGGTTCTTTCCAAAGTGAATCCGAAAGTTAAAGAGGTTAAGTTGTTCGGAAGTAAAGAAGCATTAGCAGGAGCAAAGTCCTATACAGGAGTTACTGTTAATTTAGGAAGTGTAAGAAATTCAGGGACAACGGTTCTTACGGCCGACTTGACGACGCCCGAAGGTTTTGAGAAAATCGAGCCTAGTTCCGTTCAGGTTGAGATTACCGCTGTCTCGCACGGCGAACGAGTGTTGGATGGAATCCCTGTTTCTTTGAAGGGAGTTCCTTCCGGAATGGAAGCCATCATAACGGAACCGAAGAGTCAATCCATGTCGATGACGTTGACTGGAGCACCGGATCTGCTAGACAGTCTGCAACCTACAGATATTGGATTGGTCGCAAATGTTGCTGGCTTGAAGGCCGGGGTGCATGAAATACCGCTTCAGGTTACTCTGCCCAATTTGATTAATCGGGTGGACCAGAAGCAGCTTGTTGTAAAAGTGGAGTTGAAGGAAACTGATAAACCGGTGACCACTGAACCTACTCCCAAGCCGGATGAAGGTAAAGATAAGGAAAAGCCGGATGAGCCACAAGATAAGCCTGGTTCTGGCACCGACAATGGATCGGGAGATGGCCAGACTGGTGGCGGTGAAGGCGGTGATCATTCCGGTACAGAACCTCCCACGGGAGAGGGAAGCGAAGAGGAAACTCCAACACGGAATAGCACGGATACACCAAACGAATGACAATATAAAGAGTAGGACAAAAGGAGCTAACGTAACATGGGGAAATATTTTGGAACAGATGGTGTCAGAGGGGTTGCCAATAAAGAACTAACTGCTGAATTAGCATATAGCATTGGACGCTGCGGAGGATATGTTCTCACAGGAGACAAGGAAAAACCAACTGTTGTTATCGGTATGGATACCCGTGTATCCGGTGCAATGCTGGAGTCTTCTCTGGTAGCTGGACTACTGTCCATCGGTGCGCATGTGGTTCGCTTAGGCATTGTCTCGACGCCTGCAGTAGCATATATTACAAGATTACTTAAAGCAGACGCTGGGGTTATGATTTCCGCTTCCCACAATCCGGTTGAGGATAATGGTATTAAGTTTTTCGGTGGAGACGGCTTTAAGCTGTCTGATGAAACAGAGCTGAAGATCGAGGAATTGATGGATGCGGAAACCGATGAGCTTCCTCGTCCGGTAGGTAAGGATCTTGGCGAAGTGATTGTGGATGATGAATCAAAGTATAAATACTTGGAGTATATCAAGACAACAATCAGCAACCGCTTTGACGGATTGAAAGTTGTATTGGATTGCGCGAACGGAGCAGCTTATGAGCTTGCGCCTAAATTGTTCCGTGAGCTCGGAGCAGAGGTTATAGCGATTGGTGCTGAGCCGAACGGCTTGAATATCAACGATGAATGTGGATCGACACATCCGGAGCATTTGAAGGAAGAAGTGATCCGTCATGGAGCTGACCTGGGGCTGGCTTTTGATGGCGATGCAGATCGGCTGATTGCGATTGATCATACGGGTGAAGAAGTGGATGGCGACTTCATTCTGTGTATTTGTGGTGAAGCCATGAATCAGGCAGGCAAGTTAAAGGAAGGCACGGTTGTATCTACCGTCATGAGTAATATTGGTTTCTATAAGGCATGTGACACGTTGAAACTGAAGACAGCTAAAACCGCTGTAGGCGACCGTTATGTCATGGAAGAAATGCGCCGTGGGGGATACAACTTGGGCGGTGAGCAATCTGGGCATGTCATTTTCCTAGATTACAATACGACGGGTGACGGTATTTTGACGGGTATTCAGCTTGTGGACACGATCGCATCTTCTGGAAAACGTCTGAGTGAGCTGAAGTCCAGTATGCGAAAATATCCGCAGGTGCTCGTGAATGTTCGCGTAGGCGACAAGAACAAGTATGAGGGGAATGCTCAGATCGAGGCAGCTATTACGGAAGTTGAGCAGTTGCTTGGTGACAATGGCCGCGTATTGGTTCGTCCTTCAGGAACAGAGTCTTTGATCCGAGTTATGGCCGAAGGTCCGGATAAGGATGAGCTTGATCGCTTTGTGACACAGATTGCTGATGTAGTAAAGCGGGAGCTGGTGTAAGCCGCAGGGTGTATTTTTAGAGGTATATGGGGCTAGGCCTTGCTTGGGCCGGTGGGACTAAAAAAATGGTTTCACCGGCTTTGTTGCGAGGTTTATTATGGTTAAGGCGTCCGGGAGTGGAAGTGTGACCCAGTTGCCAAACCTGTGCCGCATGAATATAATAAAGAAATGTTATTCAAAGATAGAGAGCGAGGATCGTGAGGTTACGAAGTTACACAAGCGCCAGAGCTTGAGACTGCGCGGGAACGGCTATGTTGTGAAAGAGAAGTTGCCTTGATTACGAGGCTAACTGATTTTCTTTTTCATAGATTGGGCCATCGGCAGAGCAAGCTGACGAGGTGGAGGTGTTCGAATTGTTCGGCGGGGACCTCCCGGTAATCTGCACCAACCGTAAGCCGTATCGGAAAATGAGTGGGCGACCGTTCATACAACGTACCGGCGGGTGCTATCATCATACTAACTTAAAACATGAGTGTACGATGAACGCGGTCAACGCGGCGGAAGAAGAGTGCATTCATGACGATTCAATCGGAATATATAATTATCTGATGTTATTGGAACGTTGAAAATTGAATAATTCATTCTTCTTTTGATATGCCGCACATGTGTGCCGCGTTCTTTTCCACACGATCCTATATGGAAAATCGAACGGAGGAATATTACTATGTGTGGTATTGTCGGATATATTGGAAATCAGAAGACTCAGTCGGTGTTGATCGATGGATTGAAAAAGCTGGAGTATCGTGGGTACGATTCAGCGGGAATTGCCGTGTTTACAGACAAAGGTCTTCGTGTCACAAAAGCGCAGGGACGTCTTGCCAATCTGGAATCCAAGCTGGAGAATGCTCCACTTGTCGGTACAGCCGGGATTGGGCATACCCGCTGGGCAACGCACGGGAAACCTTCGGACGTGAACTCCCATCCACATACGGATGAGAGCCAGAAGTTCTCGGTAGTTCACAACGGGATTGTAGAGAACTATCTGGAGCTGAAGGAAGAGCTGATGGAGCAGGGACACCATTTTGTGTCTGAGACAGATACAGAGGTTATTTCCCATCTGGTTGCACGCGAGTATGATGGAGATATTGTTAAAGCGGTACAGAAGGCTATCTCCTTAATGAGAGGCGCATTTGCTCTTGGTGTGCTGACTGAATATGAGCCTGATAAATTGGTCGCTGTGCGTCAAGCCAGCCCGCTGATTATCGGTCTTGGTGATGGAGAGAACTTCATTGGTTCTGATATTCCGGCAATTTTGAAATATACGCGAAATGTGTACATTTTGAATGACGGGGAGATGGCATTGCTTACAGCAGATGCTGTCGAACTGATGACAATTGAGGGGAACTTTATTTCTCGGGAAATGATTCGTGTCGATTGGGATGCCGTTACTGCAGAAAAAGGCGGTTTCGATCACTTCATGCTGAAGGAGATCCATGAACAGCCTAGAGCATACCGTGATACGATGCTGGGACGTGTTGATGAAAGCGGCCGTAAGGTTGTATTGTCCGATCTGAAGCTGAGCAAGGATCAGATTGCGAATATTCGTAATATTCAGATCGTTGCATGCGGTACCGCGTATCATGCCGGCCTTATCGGACGTAGTGTCATCGAATCATTGGTTCGGATTCCTGTTGAAAATGACGTGGCATCCGAATACCGCTACCGTTCCCCAATCGTTACACCGGAGACTCTTGTCATCGTGGTCAGCCAATCCGGCGAGACAGCGGATACGCTGGCTGCACTGCGTGAAGCTAAAAGCAATGGGGCTCACGTATTGGCGATCACAAACGTAGTGGGCAGCTCGATTGCCCGTGAAGCGGATGATGTGCTTGGAACGTTGGCGGGTCCGGAAATTGCCGTGGCGTCAACTAAAGCCTATACATCACAGCTGATTGCGTTTTATCTATTCGGTCTGTATTTGGCTCAAGTTCGCGGTACCATTACCGAGGAGGCTTCAGCTGAAATCCTGGCCGCTATGGAAGCTCTGCCAGAGCAGGTTGAGTTCATGCTGGCGAATACCGGAGCCATTAAAAATTACGCAGAGCAAATTTCGAAATATGAGCATTTGTTCTTCATTGGTCGCGGTCAAGACTTTGCTGTCGCCCAGGAAGGCTCGCTCAAGCTGAAAGAAATCTCCTACATTCACTCTGAAGCGTACGCTGCAGGTGAATTGAAACACGGTACGCTTGCTCTCATTGAGGAAGGTATCCCTGTGATCGCCTTGGCAACACAGGAGGACGTTCTTGAGAAAACCGTGAGCAACATCAAGGAAGTTAAGGCACGTGGTGCTGATGTTATGGTTATCACCCATGAAGAGCATGTGGTTAACCTGCTGAAGTCCGTGGATCAAGCTTTTGCGATTCCTAAGACGCTGCCGATTCTTACAGCGGCATTGTCCGTAGTACCATTGCAGTTGTTGGCTTACTACGCATCACTGGCGCTGGGTCATGACGTGGATAAGCCGCGTAACCTGGCGAAGAGCGTGACGGTGGAGTAAGCGGGGGAGAGTTAGAGTTTAGTTGTCAGATGATAAAAAAGTCGTGAACCAGTAAAAAATGTTGTGAACCGAAATGCAAGATGATTGAACATCTAGAAGGGAGCCCGGGGGAATGATTCGGGCTCCCTTTTAATCTGTGTAGAAATAAATGTACACGGGATTTTACGATTGGTGATGAAATTGTTGAGTGACATTGGACATAGAATCAAATGTATCCGCAAAGAGAACAATTTAAACCAAATTCAATTTGCAAAAAGTATAGGCATTTCTTAGGGGAACCTGAGTGAAATTGAAATGGGAAATAGTAATCCGTCTGCGGAAACATTAATATCTATTCGAACACAATATAATGTGAACTTAAACTGGTTATTAACCGGTGTCGCTGCAGAAGATGGGACGACATATGAAGATGAATTCGAGAAAAGGCTGATTGAAGTTTTTAGAAATCTTGATGATTATGACAAGAACGAAATAATTGAGTTTATACGAGTAAAAATATTTACAGGACTTTCTCCAACGCCGGTTTGTTCGAATGGCTGCTAAGCAAAACTAACCTAAGGAGTAACATGTAATGGATCATTTGACTACGTATGCTTATGTTCAATCTATTGCAAAAGCAACGATGAGCAGCCTGAAGGATTTTATACAAGAGGGAATTACGGAAAGGGACATCGTAGACCAGACGGAACGCATCATGAGAAATTTCGGAATCCATCAGTTTTGGTATTATGATGTAGGCGCTTTTGTTCATGTTGGGGAACGAACGATAATTTCGGAATCAGGCAAGCATTACAAACCAACGAATCAGACCGTTCGAAAAAATGATATCGTTACGATTCGATTTGAGTCCTGTAATGAACAGCTACTGGGGAGATTATGCCAGAACCTATATCATTCGGGACGGACAAGCATTAACTGAAGATGAGCTGACGCAGCACAAAAGCGATTCTGAATTTGCATATGGAATAACTACCGAACAGTTGCTTCACCACAAGTTTATGGAGTATGTTTCTCCAGACAAAACCTTCGAGGATGTTTACCTGTACATTAACGAAATCATAAAGCAGCACAACTACAAAAACCTTGATTTTGCAGGAAACCTGGGGCATACCATCGAGTTTCATATGGAGGATCGGCAATATTTTGAAGCTGGCAATCAAACAACGCTTGGCGAGGTTCGTTTATTCACCTTTGAGCCGCATATTCAGAGAAGTGATGGACGTTACGGATTCAAGAAAGAAGATATCTATTACTTCCAGAATGATGAAATCGTGATGTTGTAAGGTTAACTGCCTGTAGACTTTGTTCCTAATGGAATCGTCTAAAGCCTTTATCCAAATATATACATACAGCAGGAAATATGGTATATTACTTATGTTGTACCGTAGTTTTATAAATGTGTAAAGGGGCTGTTTCGTAATGAAAAACGCAAAAACATTTGAGGTATCCCATACTTAAAACCGAATAAGGGCGCATGACTGAATTTTTACTGGGAGTGTATCCCTTTATTCAGTATGCCAAAAAAGTAACCTTTCGTGAATATTGAAGCTTTGGTCAAAAGCAACGGTAGCACACTTCTGGGTGTGTTATTTTTATGCTCATTTTTCCTTCATCATTGGACCGCAGCAGACAGCCATGAACGGCTGCTTGCTGCGGTTTTTTTGCATTGCGCCCTGGACGGTAACAAAAGTATGGCCTGTAATATGGTTTCTCGGACGTGGTTTTTCTTTACAAAAACAGCAGGGAGGCATCCATGAACACTTTTACACTACGTGACTATGGCTTCACGCCGCAACATGATCCACTACACACAGATGGAACCTACGCAAGGGTTACCGCTGTGCATAAACAACACTACAGCCTCATAACCGAGCAGGGGGAATGCCTTGCGCGACTGAAGGCGGGTATCTACTTCAACAACTGTACCGAAGAATTCCCTACCACCGGGGATTTCGTGCAAATTCAATATAATCCCGACGGCGAAAGCCTGATTATCAGAACGCTGCCACGCAAATCGAAATATGCTCGAAATGACTTATCCGGTCATGCGGCTAACTTTGCAAAGACCATAAAAGAGCAGACGGTGGCCGCCAATTTCGACTACGTATTCATCATGCAATCGCTAAACCATGACTTCAATCCGCGTCGGATTGAACGTTATCTGGCTTTATCATGGCAGTCGGGCGCCATTCCCGTTGTCATCCTGACCAAAGCGGATTTGATAACCGATACCTCGGAATACCTTGCTGCGGTGAATCAAATAGCAATCGGAGTTGCGGTTTATGTCATTAGCGCAAAAACCGGTTACGGCATAGACGGACTTTCCGACTACCTGACAAAAGGGAACACTATTGTGTTTCTCGGCTCTTCTGGTGTAGGAAAATCAAGCCTTGTCAATAAGCTTGCAGGAAAGGAAATGATGACGGTTAGCGACATCCGCGAGGATGACAGCAAAGGCAAGCATACCACTTCCCATCGCCAATTAATTCTCCTGAGCAGCGGCGTTATGGTCATTGATACGCCGGGGATGCGCGAGCTTGGCATGTGGGAGGCCTCCGAAGGCATCCGTGAAGGATTCTCCGATGTGGAGCGTTACCTGGGTCATTGTAAATTCTCCGACTGTGGGCACGCAAGTGAGCCGGGTTGTGCCGTCAGAGCCGCCATACAAAACGGGGAGTTGCCGAAGGAGCGTTGGGACAGCTATCTCGCTCTTAGAAGGGAAGCCGCATTCGTAGAGGACAAAGCTGCCTATTTGCGCAACAAAACGGCCCAGATCGTGGCTTCAAAAGTAATGGAGAGACAGCAAAAAAGAGGAGGAAAACATAGATGAGCATAACCTACCAAGCAGCGGCCGCAACAGCACAAAGTCTGTTATTGCCCGCAATTAAGAGACTATATGGTTTAGAGGACTACTCCTTTTCCCAAATTCCACCGCATGACGGCGGTAGAAATCTGGTGTACACCTGCCATAAAGCAGAAGCACAGGATATGGTCATCCGAATCTCTTTTCTGGACGACCGCAGCAAAGATGACTTTCTGGGCGAGCTCGAATATATCTGTTATTTGCACGAACACGGAGGCAGTGTATCCAATGTCATCCACTCAAAGAATGGTCGGCTTCTGGAAGAAATTCAGCATGAGGGTCAAGTCTTCTTTATCTGTTTGTTCGAACGGGCCGCAGGGAAGCAGCTTGCGGAAAACCACTACCGTTATCGGGATGGAGCGCCACTGACCGAATACTTCTACAACTGCGGCAAAACGCTTGGCAAGCTGCACCAATTGTCCAAAGCCTATAAGCCCACCTGCCGGAGATACGATTTCTTCGATAAATACAATAAAACCTATATAGAACAAATAGTTCCCGACTTCTTGTCGCCGGCGGTCAAGGAGAAATTGTTCCGTATTCTTGAGCAATTGCAGGGGCTCAACAGGCATTCCGATCATTATGGCATGGTTCATTTTGATTACAGTGACGGAAACTATAACATCGATTACGATAACGGACAGATTACGGTATTTGACTTCGACAACTCCTGTTTCTGCTGGTATATGTACGACTTGGCGGGTCTGTGGGGACATGGCGTTGGCTGGATTCAATTCGAAAAAGACGTAAACAAACGGATGAAGTTTATGGAGGACTATTTTGAGACTGTTCTGGACGGCTATCGCTCCGAAACTGATCTTGATGATGCTATGCTGGAGCAATTGCCTTTATTTATTCAAACGACTATCTTGGAGAATATGATTGACGCATTTGAGGTGGCACAACAGAACGGAGAGCAAGTGGAGTGCGACGAAGCATTGCTGTACCTTATCAAATGTTTGGAGGAAGACATCCCGTATAGAGGATTTTTCCACGACATTTATTCATTCGAAGCGCCTTTTCAATACGAGGAAAACAAGAGGTAACAGCGGTCATGGGCAGTGATGTATTGAATTAGGGATAAACCATCGGTTCTCTTCCCCTGATGCGGGTGATTGTGCATTGCGGAGGAATGAACTGCACCCCAATTGTTAGACACCATCTAACTATTGGAGGTGCAGTTTTTATATGACCAGATTCAGTACAGATGAAAAAATACAAGCAGTTATGCGTTACCAAAAGGGATCCGACAGCTTAAAAGCTATCGCAAAATCCATAGGTATTCACCATACTGTCTTTTTAAACTGGATTAGACAATATGAGCATCATGGTGATGAAGCTTTTAAAAAGGGCTATACATCATATCCTGTACAGTTTAAACTAGACGTACTTAATTATATGAACGAATTTGGGACGTCTGTTAGAGAAACGGCTGCGGTATTTAATATTGCGAGTCATAGTACCATTTTAAGCTGGCAAAGGAGCTTAGAATTACATGGAATGGACGCTCTACAACCAAAGAAAAAGGGGCGTTCACCCATGAAAAAAGAATCTAATAAACAAAAGAATCAAACGTTAGTAGAAGGATCTGTAGAGGCTTTACATGCAGAGGTAGAGCGTTTACGAATGGAGAATGCATATTTAAAAAAGTTGAATGCCTTAGTTCAAAACAAGGAAAAATCACCAAACAAGACAAAGCTCAAGTAGTCTATGAACTAAGGAACGAATTTTCGGTGAAAGCACTTCTACAGCTAGCAGATATCCCTCGTAGCACGTATTATTACGCGGTAAAAACGTTTGGGATGCCAGATAGAGATACGGAGTTAAAAGACATTATCCAAGCCATTTATGAGGAGCATGAGGGGCGCTATGGTTATCGTCGTATTCGTGACGAGTTAGTGAATCGTGGATACCGTGTGAATCATAAAAAGGTACAACGTTTGATGAAAGTATTGGGATTAAAATGCTTGGTACGCATGAAAAAATATCGTTCGTACAAAGGGACGGTTGGCAAGATTGCACCGAACATATTAGAACGTAACTTTTACGCTGAAAAGCCAAATGAGAAGTGGGTTACAGATATTACAGAGTTTAAATTATTTGGAGAAAAGCTGTATTTATCTCCAATGCTAGATCTATACAATGGTGAAATTATTACGTATACGATCGGTTCAAGACCGGTCTACTCGCTTGTTTCAACGATGTTAGATCAAGCATGTAGCCGATTAACAGATGAAGATAAGCCCCTTATTCATTCTGACCAAGGTTGGCACTATCAGATGAAACAGTATCGTCATGCCCTCAAAGAATGCGGTATCAAGCAAAGTATGTCCCGAAAAGGTAACTGCTACGACAACGCTGTCATCGAGAACTTCTTTGGCATCATGAAATCTGAATTTCTGTATTTAAAGGAATTTGAAAGTATCGCACATTTTAAAAAAGAGCTATCAAAATACATCGATTATTACAACAACAAGCGTATTAAGGCAAAACTAAAAGGCATGAGTCCGGTACAGTACCGAATTCATGCCCAACAAGTCGCCTAATGACATAACCTGTCTAACTTTATGGGGTCACTTCAGAACCGGTGGTTTTTCTTTTGGTTTGTTTATATATAACATACTTGCCAATAATCGATTCAATAATTTTGAAGTTGAAAAATCTGACAGTATCCCTATGCAGCTCTGAGCTGCGTTTTAATCTGGGCTAATGTAGCCCCAACTTGAGCTTGATAGTAGACACTCAATCATGTCCTGCTTTTTCTGTGAGCGGTAGGTATGCCATCAATCAAGCTTCCATGTCCATCACAGATGCAGCACATCGAAGCAAACATCAGCAGGGCAGCGTTTTCCAACGATTGAGCTTTCCTTCATAGCGATAGACCCGATAAGCGGAGGAGCCGATGGTCACCAGATCGGTATCCGATTTCGAGATATAAGAAGCAAAGCTTTTGAGCGATTGCCGAATGCCTTGGGGATAGAAAATACGAGTCGTTTTTAAACCGCTAATGACATGAAAGCCTCGCTCTGCGCACGTTTGAAGCACCGAAGACGACGGGTACCACGAGTCCATCAGCACGTAGGTTGGGTACTTGGACATCGGGACGGCTTGAATCATCTCGCAGGCCAGGTCAATTTTACTCGTTCCTTCCGGGTCGTAACGTTCCGCAGCAAAAGGATACACCTCATCACCCGAACGAAGCAGAAGGTTATATTTTAAGTTATGAGTATCAAAATGATCCTAATTATAACTCTGTAAACACAATGATAAATTCATCGTGGGTTTACTCGTCTAAGGCTTATGGACAATAAAATGGGACTTGAAGGAGAGTATTATACAGGAAGAGGTAGATTAAATTATGGGACAATGAAGTTCCAAAAAAACTTAAATATGGTTCGTTTCAAATAATCTGTTCCCTGAATATTCGATATTAAGTAAGAAAGCTAAATGAATCATTTTTTAAATTTCCTTACTTAAATAACGTTATAAACTTTGTAGTTTCTAACTTTCTTTTCATGGTAATTTTTAGTGGTTCCAGACTTTTTATTTATCGTGTTTATCACGTGCTGTTGCAAACCCAATAAAATCAACAAAATTAGTTCCAGAGATTTTTATCACCCGACAATTTAAAATGAAGTCGTATCGTTTATAAATAAGATGCACCGTTTTACCCCTTTGGATATGATTATCTAAAGGGGTGTTTTTGTGTCTAAAAGAAAAAGAACATCTAAAGTCGATAAGTGGATTAGAGAAGGTCGTGGAACTGGCAGTGGGGTAGAATATCAACCATGATATATTACCGGAAGGCCTAGGAGAGAGGGAATTTACAAAGTTAAGCGATGGTATTACCAAAAGGAGTTACATAATTGCCGAAGTATTTATGATGAGTGGAAGACGACTCAGCATTATTGAGGTAGAACGTGAACGTCATTCCTTATCAACAAGTTACGCAATCGGGCCATATTATAGAGTAATAACAAAAATGCAACCATAAGTTGACAAAGTGCATTCGCCGCGAGATAGAAAGAATAGCAATGTTTTCATACAATATAGGTAACAAAACGAAAGGGATTGAAGTTAATGACTTTTGGCGAGAAACTTTTTAAGCTAAGAAAAGAAAATGGGCTTTCTCAAGAAGCTTTGGCTGAAAAATTAAACACGACAAGACAGGCAGTCAGTAAATGGGAAAATGGTCAGGGGTATCCCGAAACTGAGAAAATTTTGATGATTGGAAATATTTTTGAGGTGTCTATCGACTATTTGCTGAGAGATACCGCTGAGCCAAGTCGGGAAAATGATGAAGGGTATTATGTAAGCAAAGAAATGGCTGAAGGGTATTTGTTGAACAAAAGTAAAGTCAGTAAATATATTGCTTTAGGACTTTTTGTTGTTGCGTTATCTTTTATACCTTATTTCTTTTTTAACCAGGATCCTTCAATGTATTCACTTCCAACTATTATTATTGCTACAGTAGGAGTTGGAATAACTGCATCAGCAAATTATTTAGAAGAAGATCAATATAAAATACTGAAGCAGGAACCTTTGCTGTTTGACGAAAAATACCTTAAAGAGCTGAAAGTGAGATATGAAAAAATGAAGAAAAAATATGCTGCTCTCATGTTAGTTGGGACTTGTTTATTTATTGCAGGTTTCTTACCCATTCTATTCGAAAGAAGGGGTATTACATCAGGATTTTTCATACAATATTATCCGATTTGTATCGCTTTGGTAGCAGTCGGTATCTTCATTTTAAGTCTCACTTCAACCATACTGGATGGATATAAACTTCTGGCTAAAAATGAGGAGTACACTAATCGCATTAGTTTTAAACTAAGAAAAAAGGTAAGGAAAAAAGTGGATGGAATTTAATAACCAACGTAAATATGAACAAAAAAGTGAAAGGAGAACTGGTCAAATGACAGACAAACGAAAAAAAGATCATCCTAATCGAATAAGAAGTTGGGTTATTACCCTTGGTGTTTTTCTCATTGTGCAATTAATCTTTATCGCCGTTGATGGCACATCATTGGAACCGAACATAAACGATTCGCGCAACATAGCAGGTAGGCTTTTACAATCGGAGCTCTTTACGGAATGGATCACTCCTTATAGCTTCCCATTTTTCAACCTGTGCACGGTGATTTGCGTCATTGCTATACTCGCAAAAGCAGTAACAGACATCTTTTCCAGCATCTTTTCTAGAGAATGAATCAACCTACTCAAGATTAGTCAAGATGATGATATTTTGGTTTTTATCTCTTCAAGTATAGGGCGCAATTGTGGAGCAACAAGGTAGAGAATGATCAAACTTTTTTATAAAGCTACAGTGCAAAAAGGATACACTGAAACCCATTTGTATATGAATGGGTTTTATTTTTCGTATTGTATTTATTCAGAACGTCTCGTCAAGCGGAAGATCCACGTTTTAATAAATTGAACTTGAATCCTATAATGTATATTATAAATTTAAATAAAATTGATAGTAGGTGTTTCAGTAGTGAATAATGATTTGCTTCTGATAAAAGATTTTAGCAAGTTAACTGGCTTATCAAGAAAAGCTTTGTATATTTATGATGAACATAATATTTTGAACCCTGTGTTTATTCATCCAGATAATGATTACCGATATTATGATAAGAATCAGCTACTAACTGCTAAACGAATAAATTTGTTGAAACAAGCAGGATTTACCTTGAATGACATCAGTAAAATCATTCATAGAAAGTTATCAGATGATGAAATAAATAACTTGATAGAAGAAAAGCTTCAACTGGAAATGAATAAGATAAAAGAGGCAAATCAAGCAATAAATAAATTGAAAGAGCTGAATCATCCGATTGCGATTTTAAATAATGAAGTCAATGAAGATTATCTAGAATCATTGATCGTATATGAATATGAATTATTACCAAATGAAAATATATGTGTAGCGCTGAATAATTCAGAGGAAATGATTAATGAACTTAATGTTAAAAAAAATGAAAAAATCATCAAATATAAAATGACAGATAATAAAATTCATCCTGTTAGTATCGCCCTGCCATTAGAAAACCAGGAATTGAATCAATCGGGAGTGACAAGATATTTTGGTTTTCAAACGCAAAAGTTTTTCTGTGAAATTGATCCTTATCAAGAAGAATCGGTATTAAGGATAAATGAGATAATGAAAAATAACGAATTAGAATTATCCGAACCATATATTTATGAACGTATATTAACCCCGGATGATTATCTATATTCCTCCAAACGCCTTTCGGAATTTATTTTTCCGTCTAAGTATTAAGTAATTGACCTTACCCTTAGGTTAACCTTTAGACTCTCTTTAAAGGAGGGGTTAACACATGAAGAACAATAATTACGCATTGGTAACAGGAGCTTCTAGAGGAATAGGAAAAGCAATCGCAATCCAACTTGCAAATGATGGGTTCAATTTATTATTACATTATAATCAAAATATTGAAAAAGCCAATCAGGTCAAAGAGGAAATTGAATCAATTGGCAGACAAGCACAATTAATTCAAGGTGACTTCAATTCCAGTGAAAGAATTAAAGAATTTATTGAGAAAACTAAAAAAATGATAATCCAAGATAATAATGTATCACTGCATACAATCGTTCATAATGCTGGACATGCTACATCAAATGGATTTGGAGAAGTGGACTATGATGAGTTCGATCGGCTATTCAATGCAAATGTTAAAGCACCATATTTTATTACACAATCTCTAATCGGACTTTTAGAATCCAATGGCAGGATAATAAACCTATCATCAGGTGTGACACGTATCGCATTTCCTCATATGATGGTATACAGTATGACAAAAGGCGCAATTAATACAATGACGTTTTCACTAGCAAAGGAATTAGGTGAAAAAGGAATTACGATTAATTCCGTAATGCCTGGAATCATTGATACGGATTCAACTGCTAACTGGCTGCATACAGAAGAAGGTCAAGAAAATGCAAAGAATATGAGTGCTTTAAAAAGAGAGGGTCAACCAGAAGAAATTGCAAATGTTGTTTCGTTTCTAGCGAGTGAAAAAGCGAGTTTTATTACTGGGCATAATATGGATGTAACTGGTGGAAGTCATCTGTAATTATTGAAGATTCACAATAAAGTTGGGAACTAAAAATTTTCACAACTACCCGCTAGTTCTTCTAGAGGGTAGTTTTTTTATGGGGATTGAAAATCAGCTTACCTCTTAATTGAGCATAGATACATTTCGGTTCACTTTTTTCATGCCTTAATAAACATTGGAGTCGAAAACTCCTGATGGAGTAATTTAAAGGTCAGTTTTTGACGAGATTTTTCACACTCTCTTGACAGCTAAAAATAGTATGCTATTATATTACCGACAGGCAGTCGGTCGGTTTATAATAAGGAGATGTAAAAATGAGAGTTGTAAAAGAAGCGGAGGAACGCAGGAACGAAATACTTGATGCGGCGGATGAGCTTTTCGGTCAGAAGGGTTTTGACGGCACAAGTACAAACGATATTCTCGAAAAGGTCGGAATTGCGCGGGGAACGCTGTATTATCACTTCAAGTCGAAGGAGGATATTATGGACGCGTTGATTGAGCGGTATAGTATCCGTATTTTAGGTGCGGCCCAGGAAGTTGCCGCAGATAAAAGCATACCCGTAATCGAGCGCGTGATCCGCGCTGTAATGGCAATGAACATAAGCGGCGGAAGCAGTGAGGTAATTATGGACCACATTCACAAGCCGCAGAACGCGCTTATGCATCAAAAAATTGAAAAGGTCATAATCAATGGCGTTCCGCCGATACTGACGGGAATCATCCGCGAGGGCATTGAGCAGGGACTATTCAGCACACCGTTTCCGTATGAATGCATGGAAATGGTTGTGATATATGCGAATACCGTTTTTGATGATGATATGGTTACAATGACGAACGAGGAGCGCGGTTCACGAATGCTGGCCTTTGTTTGCAACGTAGAAAGGCTGCTCGGTGCAGAAAGTGGAAGTCTTATGGACGCTATGCAGATGTTTGGTGGAGGAGACGGAAGCAGCTATGAATAAATCGGGAAAATCCTTCAGAAAATTTCTTCTATTGTGGTCGGGACAGCTTACTTCAGCAATAGGAAGCGGGCTTACGTCGTTCGGGCTAGGGATTTTTGTTTTCCAGCAGACGGGAAAGGCATCGGCAATGGCACTTGTAACCTTGCTTGCGTTTATGCCGTCGCTTCTCTTAAGCTCCTATGCGGGAGTACTTGCAGATCGCTATGATCGCAGACTGTTAATGGTGTTAGGCGATAGTCTTTCCGCAATAGGACTTGTCTACATTCTGATTTGTATGCTTCACGGAGAAGCACAGCTATGGCAGATTTGTGTGGGAGTTACAATAAGCTCGGTGTTTTCATCGCTGCTTGATCCCGCATACAAAGCTACGGTTACGGATTTGCTTACCGAGGAGCAGTACACTAAGGCAAGCGGTCTTGTCCAGGTGGCGGGCTCGGCAAAATTTCTGATTTCGCCGATTATTGCAGGATTTTTGCTAACTCTTTCGGATATAAAGCTATTGCTTATAATCGACATTTGCACTTTTTTTGTCACCGTTACTAGTACTCTTGTTGTACGCAGCGGTCTTGCTTCCAAGACCTGCGAACAGGCTAAATCGTTTATCCACGAATTCAAAGAGGGCTGGCGGGCAGTTTCTAAAAACAGAGGTGTGCTTGTTCTTGTGATCATAACATCAGTGCTGACATTTTTCCTCGGATTTATTGAAACACTTTCCATACCCATGCTGCTTGCTTTCACGGATAGTTCCGTAATTGGAACGATTGAAACTATTGTCGCTTCGGGGATGCTTGTATCAAGTGTGATAATAGGATTTCTTCCAATAAAAAAGGGTTATGTGAAAATTCTTACGATTGCGCTGTTTTGTGAAGGAATGTTTATGGCGGCGTTCGGATTTCGTGAACATATCATTTGGATCAGTGTTTCAGGATTCCTCTTTTTTGCGATGATGCCTTTTGCAAATGTAAGTCTTGATTTTCTTGTTCGCACCAACATTGATAATTCCGTTCAGGGCAGAGCATGGTCACTTATCGGAGTCATTTCTCAGCTTGGATTTGTTGCGGCTTATGCGCTTTCGGGTGTACTGGCGGATTATGTGTTCACTCCTTTATTAGTTAACGGCGGAGTGCTTGCTGACAGTGTGGGAAAGATCATCGGCACGGGCAGCGGCAGAGGAACGGGATTTCTCATTATAATCGCTGGGATGCTGTTATGTGTGACTTCGGTAATTCTGTATAACGCAAAATCAGTTAAAAAGCTAGAAAACAGAGGTGACTTATGTATTACAGAATAATCCGCAATGACATTTCAAAAAGCAAACTGATAACGCTGACAACAACGATATTTGTCGCTGCCGCGGCTATGCTTGTTTCTCTCTCGGCGATACTTGTCGTAAATCTTTCGGGTTCGATAGATACACTCATGAAGCAGGCGAAAACTCCGCATTTTATGCAGATGCATTCGGGTGATATTGATACTGTACGGCTTGCGGATTTCGCGGAGCAGAACAGCAATGTCGATGAATATCAGGTGCTTGAATTTCTCAATGTTGACGGTGCGCAGATTGTAATTGACGGAAACTCGCTTGCGGACAGTGTTCAGGACAACGGCTTCAGCACACAGAGCGAAAAATTTGATTATCTCCTTGATCTTGACGGAAACGTTATAAATGTATCCGATGGGGAGATTTATGTTCCGGTAGGTTATATGAAGGACGGCACTGCAAAAGTCGGTGACAAGGTTGTGATAGACGGAAAGAAATTTACCGTTGCGGGATTTCTCCGCGATTCACAGATGAATTCGTTACTTGCCTCGTCAAAGAGGTTTCTTGTGAGCGAAAATGATTATGCGGTAATTAAGAATTTCGGAAGCACGGAATATCTGATTGAGTTCAGATTAAAGGACTTGTCTGAAATTAGCGCATTCGAAACTGCTTACACCTCCGCAGGACTTGAAGCAAACGGACCGACAATTACATATCCGCTTTTCAAAATGCTTAATGCCATTTCCGATGGGCTGATGATTGCGGTCATACTTCTTGTAAGTGCGCTTGTCGTTGCAATCGCATTTATGTGCATACGCTTTACGCTCCTTGCGAAAATCGAAAACGATTATCGCGAAATTGGCGTTATGAAGGCAATAGGGCTGCGTATCTCCGACATAAAGAAGATTTATCTTGCGAAGTACGCGGCGACTGCGGCGGCAGGCTGTATTCTCGGTTTTGCACTTTCTTTTGTGTTCAAAGGCATGCTTCTTGAAAATATCCGGCTTTATATGGGTGAAAGCGAAAATTCTTCTTTTGCCTTGTTGTTCGGAATAATTGGCATACTGCTTGTATTCCTTGCAATAATTGCCTATGTAAGCGGAGTGCTGAGACGCTTTCGGAAAATATCTGCCGCCGAAGCAATCCGTTTTGGCACTTCACACGAAAAAAACACGGGCGCAGAGCGTTTTAACCTAAGCGGAAACAGGCTGTTTAACACGAATATTTTTCTCGGTGTCAAAGATGTTCTCGCAAGGAAAAAACTTTACGCCACAATGCTTGCGGTGCTGATGATTTCGGCATTTATCATTATTGTTCCGCAGAATCTGCACAACACGATTTCCTCGAAAAGCTTCATCAAATATATGGGGATAGGTAACAGCGATATACGCATAGACATTCAGCAGAGCGACAATATTTCTGAAAAAGCCGCTGAAATTATAAAAACGATGAGCAGCGACAGTGCCATTTCAAAGTATGGCATGCTTACAACAAAAACATTCAAAGCAAAGACGGAGGACGGCTCGGAGGAAAGGTTAAAAATTGAGCTCGGCGACCATTCAATATTCCCTGTAGAATATTCCGAGGGCAGAGCACCAGCCGCAGAAGACGAAATTGCGCTTTCGGCTATGAACGCCGATGAGCTGAGCAAAAAGGTCGGCGAAATCATTACACTGGTGATTGAGGGGAAGGAAAAAAATCTCACGGTAAGCGGCATTTATTCCGACATTACCAACGGAGGTAAAACCGCAAAGGCTGTTTTCACTAACAATTCGGCGGACATTATGTGGTACGTGATCTGTGCGGAGCTTTCAGATCAATCTCTTATCGACAGTAAGGTTTCGGAATATGCGGACAGGTTCGATTATGCAAAGGTTTCGGACATTGATGAATATATTGCACAGACATATGGCTCGACAATAAGCTCCGTCGGAAAGGCCTCCAATTCTGCAATTGCCGTCGCGCTGATTATAACGGTGTTGGTTACACTGTTGTTTATGAAAATGCTTATCGCAAAAGACAGATATTCCATTGCCGTCATGAAAGCTTTCGGTTTTACACACTCCGACATTAAGGCGCAGTATGTTTCACGTTCGGTATTCGTTCTGATTGTCGGAATTGTTCTCGGTACGCTTCTGGCAAACACTCTCGGAGAGATGCTTGCGGGCGCGGTGATCTCCTCGTTTGGAGCGTCGACGTTTCAATTTGCAGTCAATCCGCTTTCGGCGTATCTGTTTAGTCCGCTAATGATGATATGCTCGGTACTTATCGCAACAATGATCGGCACATCGGGCGCAGGACAAATAAAAATTTCCGAAAATATAAAGGAGTAGGCATATGAAGAAGATTATTATCGGTGATCATATAGTAAAATCTTTCGGCGAGGTCGATGAACAGCGCAATGTTCTCGATGGAGTGTCCGCCTACATTAACGAGGGCGAGTTCGTTGCGGTTATGGGACCTTCGGGCTCAGGAAAATCGACGCTGATGTTTGCATTGAGCGGAACGGATGGCGTTAATAGCGGAAAGGTCGTTTTTGACAGCAAGGATTTATCGGCGGCCTCGGAGAATGAACTTTCAGATATACGTAGAATAAAAATGGGATTTGTTTTTCAGCAGCCGACGATGCTGAGAAATCTGAACATCCTCGACAACATCATTCTTCCGTCCATGCGCGGAAACAGAAAAAACGCCGCTGAAATTTCGGAGAAGGCAAGAGCGCTTATGAAAAGGGTAGGCATTGCGGAGCTTGAAAAGCGTGACATTACACAGGTTTCGGGAGGTCAGCTTCAGCGTGCGGGAATATGCCGCGCTCTTATGAACAGGCCAAAAATTATCTTCGGCGACGAGCCGACGGGTGCGCTCAACTCAAAATCTGCGCAGGAGATTATGGACATATTTTCCGAAATCAACGCGGACGGTACTGCGATTATGCTTGTAACTCACGACGCAAAGGTTGCGGCGCGGACGGAGCGCATTATGTTTATGCGCGACGGAAAAATCGTAAGCGAACTGAAGCTTCCGAAGTTTGACGGGACGGATATGGATGGCAGGGTCGAGAAAGTTACGAAGAAAATGTGGGAAATAGGAATATGATTTGTTGTTTCACAGTCACGATTTTTACTAATAACACTTTCAGATATCCAAGAAAAAAAGTCTTAGACTGATGATGCGATATTAAGCTAACGGGCAGGATAGTAAAGTTTATAAATCCCCCACAACAGTAAATATTTGGGTTATGATAGTGTGGGACTACATAATTCATTTCGGGAGGATATTATGTGAAATATAGATTACATCAATTATTATTGGCAAGATAATGAAGTTTGATTACGTTCTTGGAACTACATAAGAAGCCATCTCCTAACTTGAGGGGACACCGTGTTTACTTAGGTTTTATTAGTTGAAGAATTGGAGGATGATGAGAGTGGCTCCAAAACATTTTATTTCTGCAGCGGCAATTGTACTTAATGAGCGTAACGAAATATTATTAATAAAAGGTCCTGATCGAGGTTGGGAAATGCCAGGTGGGGTTGTTGAGGAAGGCGAATCGTTGATAAATGCAGCGATTAGGGAAACAAAAGAAGAGAGCGGTATAGATATTGAGGTAACAAAATTTTGTGGTGTTTTTCAAAATTTACATCAATCTATTTGTAACACATTATTTTTGGGTAGACCAATTGGAGGTGAACTAACAACAACTCCTGAGTCTTTGGAAGTAGGTTTTTTTCCAATTGAAGTAGCATTAGAGAAGGTAACCTGGGGTAATTTCAAGCAGAGAATCGAGTATTGTTTAAATGAAGAACTCCATCCATTTTATGTAGATTTTCGACTATAACCATTGTGCTAACGGGACACGATAGCTGAATAACTATAAGATGGCAGCCGGTTAGTGCGAACGGCTGCTTTTGTTCAACTAACGGGCAGAATAATTCCAATATGTGTTAATGTGGATTTGTCGGTTTACAACATTCTATAAAGGGGTGTGTCCCATTTATGAAGTTTGATAAAGACCGCACAAAATTGGATGACATGTCGAAAAAGCACCTCTGACCAAATGATTAAACTAACGGATAACAGTAGGTTCAAGTAATCGATGAGACGAAGAGGGGGAAACCGAAATGAAGACGATCAAGCGCATGATGGACCACCTGTACTGGGCGGACGGACGCATCTTGGACGCGCTCGAGGAGAGTGAGACGAAGAACAAGGACCTTCTGAAGCTGGTTCGGCACGTCGCGGTCGCGGAACGAGTCTGGCTGTCACGATTGCAGGGCAAGGGCAGCGCGCAATATTCGTTGTGGGAGGAAGCGGAAGACCTGACGGCGATCCGGACGATGTTCGAAGAGAACGCCGAGCAATATCGCGTCTATATCGAAGGGCTCGAGGAATCCGAGTTGGACGAGATGGTCGACTATGCGAACCAGAGCGGGGTTCCGTTCCGAACGTCCGTCCGGGACATCCTGTCGCAGGTCCTCTTACATGGGCAATATCACCGGGGACAGATCAACCGGGCACTTCGGTTCGAATCGGCAGAGCCCGTCCAAGTCGATTACATCACGTTCGCGAGGCTCTAACGGGGCCTAATAATCACCATCACTTGGAATGGGATTGGCATTGACCTAACGGGACACGATAGTTCAATAATACAGCTAAAGATGTGATGTTTGTAAAAAAGTTACAAAGCTTTACCCCTTTAGATAGTATCTAAAGGGGTGTTTTTATGTCCAAAAGAAGAATATCTGAAATTAAAATATGGATTATAAAAATGAGCAGGCAGTATGGGTTATCTAAGAGTATGCAACTCATTTTACATGGAGGAAATGATGATCATATTAAAATGACTGTAGTGTCATTTTAATATTGACAATGAATAGCCCATGCCATACTAGAAAGATGACTATGGTGTCATTTTTATTTTAGGAGTTGGGTACTATGCCAAAGGTAAGCCAGGAGTATGTGATAAAAAAGAAAAATACCATTTTAGAAGCAGGTTTATCGGTGTGTAAAGTTAAGCCACTCTATGAAATTACGATGAGAGATATCATTAAAGCGTCAGGAGTAAGTCAAGGTGGGATTTATCGCTATTATTCGGATTTGGACGAAATACTTGTTGCTGTCATTAATCAAGCTAATGCTAATGCAGACTATACGCAAGTTGTCGATGCGATCATTGAAAATAGCAATTCTCCCAAAGAATCGATAAACAAACTGTTTACTTTTCTCGGTGAGTACATTAAAGAAAACTTATCAACGGTTGGCAAAATTCAATTTGAGCTCACAATCGTATTTGCGAACAATCCAGAGAGACAAGAGAAAATTTTATCGAACATTACTGAAAATGAAAGCGGACAATATTTGGTCGAGCGGTTATTTAGCACAATTCATGAGGGAATTTCTTTAGGGAGCTTTCAGCCTGTAGTATCACCAGAAGATTTATTTACTTTTATTATGACATCCATTGATGGCATTGTAAGAGATGTTGTTTTACAAAAATGTTATGGTATGTTCCAAAATGAACAAGTGCAATTTGACGAAATCCGTCTGATGGATACTCTATGCAAGTCCGTATTATTAATGTTGGGGTCTAAATAAGGAGGGCTACAGTTTGGGAAAAGAGATAAGAAGATTTCTATTTTATACCTTTGTATCGTCGTGGATACTATGGGGCGGCTTAGCGATATTAACACAGTTCAATCTGCTCAGGTTTGGAACTGCATTTTCAAGATGTTGTTTATTCTTGGTGGTGTTACCCCTGCCATTTGCGAGATTTGGCTGCTTTATTTACACTTTTGTTTGCGCTGTTTATTTTTACTACATTTGAATTGTATCGAAAGAGGAATATCACTAAAGGGCATAATTTATTTCATGGATAACCATGTTTTCACCACTTAACTAATAGAATGTGAAGAACGTAGCCCAAGCGATGATTCGGGAGCGTTCTCTTTTTTTTGAACAGACCGTTAATCAAAATTGAAGGGGAATATGCGAAGATGTTTAACGCCTAGGACAAGCCGTATATTTCTTAATTTTCCATATTTTAATATGTGTTTAAGGTTTGTGTGATATCTTAACTTGCATATAAAACCAAAGGCGTTGAAACAAATGACATTAAAAACAAAATTATCATTGGTTCACTCTTTGATATTAATGGTTATGTTAATTGTTTTTGGGGTGGCACTTTATTTTTTCCTGCATCAATATATATATAAGGATATAAAAAAAAATTTGGCCTATGAGGCTGGATTGGTTCGAAATTCAATTTCGTATAAGCTAGAGATATCGAGAAGAGATTGGAACTTATTGATTAGTATTGATGAACGGGCTAGTCTCCAAAAGGGAATGTTTTTTCAAATTACTAATTTTTTTAACGGTGCTATTATTAAGTCTAGTAACTTAGGGTACTTAGAGTTACCTGTAGAGGGGAAAAATGTAGCTACGGCTTATTTTGATACTGTATCTTTGTTAGAATCGCCTGTATTGATCTATTCTGCTCCGCTAACTTTTAATGGTGATATTGTAGGGGTAGTACAATCAGCTGTTAATGTAAGCCAATTTGAAAATTTTTTTAAGATACTACGTTATGCTCTGTATATACTTACTTTGAGTGTCGTATTATTGGCAGTTGTATCAGGAAGGGTACTATCAAAAGTTACCCTTAAACCATTACAATCGATGATTGAGGACCTGGAGAAAATAAGAAATACAGGTGAATTGAAAAACAGAGTATTCTATAAAAGGTCTAAAGATGAAATTGGAACATTGGTTACAGCTATTAATTTTATGCTTGAAAGCATAGAGATCAATTTTGAAAAAATTAATTATATGTATATTAATCAACAACGATTTGTGGCGGACGCATCTCACGAGCTTCGTACACCATTGACGTCTATTTTAGGAAATGCACAACTCTTACAGAAAATGTGGTTGAATAAGTCAATCGGTGATTCAAAATTGGAGGATTCGATTGAATGCATTCATGATATCGTCGATGAAGCTGAGCGTATGAGAAAATTGGTTAACGATTTACTATTTCTTGCCAGATCGGACTCTAGGTTCAAGATAGAACTTCAAGAAATAGAGTTTAAGCCTATTGTGGAAAAAGTTATTCGGCAAGTCGATGTAATGCCTAAAAAAGTCAAATGGCTTCACAATGATATCTCTGTGTTAAATAATGTATACATCTTAGGTAACAGTGACTATGTACAACAATTGCTACTAATATTTATAAGACAATGCCTTTAAATATACCCTAGAGGGTTCAGTCGCACTATCTTTTACAACAAACAATAATATGGTTGGAATAAGCATTAAAGATACAGGAATTGGATTAGATAAATCTAAAATTCCCTACATTTTTGATCGTTTTTACAGGGCGGATAATTCTCGAGGTAAAATCGAGGGAACTGGCCTTGGTTTATCTATTGCCAAATTTATTATTGATGAACATCATGCTTCTGTAGAGGTAACAAGTTCAAAAGACATCGGATCTACATTCACTATATGGTTTAGAGAATGTTGATGAAGGGTATTTTCAGAGGAAAGGAGTTTTAAGATGAACAACTATTCAACAACCACTTTAACAATGACAAGAAACTTTGATGTAACACCTAAAAGAGTTTTTGATGCATGGTTGAACCCTGAGATGATGAGAAAATGGTTCTTTACATTGGAGGGGACAAATAAGGTAGCGCAAAATGATCCTCAAGTAGGAGGCACCTGGGAAATTGTTGATCATCGGGATGGGAAGGATTATCGTGCGATTGGGGAGTACATTGAAATTGATCCGTCTAAAAAATTAGTGTTTACTTTTAAAATGCCACAGTTTAGCGAATCAGAAGATACGATTACAGTTGAGCTAAAAGAACTTCAACAAGGCTGTGAAATGACATTTTCACAAAACATCATTGTTCCTCATGAAGAAAATTGGACACCAGCTGATATCGAAAAAGCTCTTGGAGAATATCACGATGGATCCGAGCATGGTTGGAATTTAATGTTCATGGGACTTAAGGAATTAGTTGAGACAGGAAAAGTTAGCTATAGAGGCTAAAATCGTTTGAGCAATCAAAAGTTGTTTCAGTGAACTCGATTAAGACAAAAGGGGCGCACTTCTTGAGTAAGTGCGCCCCTTTATAAATTGGCCTAAGAAACCGTTTAGAATACTATTACTGATGATGATTTTGTCCTTAATAATTCGTTAAGTTAATATCAGGATGATTCTTCTGAATTTCTTCTAATTTATTTTCATTTGTCCCTTTTAAATGTTTATCAAAGAAGCCAAGCGCCATTTCATTAATCAGTTTATAAATCGCATTCACATCTGCCCCTGATTCATTAATGATTGGTGAAACTGCTGCTAAGTCCGTAAAGCTACCATGATTCGTTTTTGGAATAGTTGTTGTGTAAACACCAGGCGTTTCAACTGTTTTATTTCTGAAATAGGCCTCTTCAAACAATTCATCACGATTACCTGGCTCTTGGCCATGTGCTTCCTTCATAAAGTTAATTGAAGCCTCAGCATTCATCAGCATGAATGGCTTTCCGGGACCATTTTTCGGCATAGGATCTCCATACAATCCGCCATCCATATCTAATGCTGCTTTAATTCGATCATCCTTCACTAACATCTGTGCAGAAGTTGCACCGCCAAAAGAGTGACCTAGCATACCGATTTTGTCATAATCAATTAACTCCGCAATTGGTTTGAAATTCTTATCAAAATCACCTTTAATGACTTCATCTAAAACAAAAGAGGCATCCTGCTCCCAAAGCTTGATACGATTGTTCAAGAATGTAATCGTATTTTCAATCGGTGTAAAATCAACACGGTCTCCATCTGGGAAAACCGTTGTTGCCGCATCCCCTGTAAAGTTAAGAGCTACTACAACATAACCCTGACTCGCTAATTCTTCTAGTTGGAATGTGTTCTGGCGACTATATAAACTCATCCCATGCGCAAATAAAAGAAGTGGGAATTTTTCTTTTGCTTTTACCGGTGTTGCATCTTTATAAGAATGTGTTTCTGTCAATCCTAAGTGTGTTGTTGCAATATGTGGAAAGCCTTGTGTGACAGATAATTGTTCAGTTAATGCATCTATATTTTCATAGTAAGGAGAAGGTTTCCCTGTCCCTTTTTCAGCAGGATAATAAACCTGTACCATCAACTCACGATTCACCTGATTATTCGGCACAACAAATTCTTTTCGATTTTTATCAACTAGATGAAATGCTTGAGTCCCTACCGTATACTCTCCTGTCGGCTCTGGGAATGTCATGATTGGGAAAAGCTTCGGTAATGTAAACATTGCAATAGCAGCTACAACAATCCCTGCACCTTTTATGATTTTCATCTCTAATTTTTTCGAAACAATAGTGTTTTTAGGCTTCACGAAAACTTGCAATGTTAAAACTAGTGTTACGATATAAGCAGGTATCATGCGCCAGTTTGCACCGATTGCAATGATGGTTACCAATAAAAACACATAATCGATTGCTAAAATGATTAAATTATTTTTTGTCAGACCACGTTGTCTGAAAACTAATAAAATGCTCGATAGTATCAACACAGCTACAAAAATGACTTCTAAACTTTTCATATTTCATCTCCATTCCACATACATACGAATGTATGTAAATAAACAAAATAATAAACTACATGGAGTAGTCTATTATTCTTGAACTTTATCTAACAAATCCAAAAATACATTTTTCAATTCTTCATTCACAATTGGCATTCCAATCCCTTCAAACATCAAACGAATATGCTCGATTTTTTGAATGAATTCATCTCGACTTACACGAAATATTTCTGGATTCATCCAAATATCAAAAAGCATCGTAAAGGTTTCAGCCGCTTGTTTTGGATAAGCAATTTGTATCGAACCGTCTTGATTACCTTCTTCAATAATTTTCTGAATCCCAGGCGCAACAACCTGAATACCTTCTGTGATGCGACTAAAAACAAACTCAGCTGAATTCATTTTTAGAGGAATCGTTGATAGATTGTCTTCTTTTAGACTTTGCAAAATCGAAAAGGAAATGCCTTGTCTTAAACGATCTAAAGCAGGTAAATTCTCTAAATCAGGAATTTCATTAAAATAATTATTTTCCATCAGCATTTCTTTCGTGATGGCATCAATAATATCTGCGCGTGTTTTGAAATGATGATAGAAGGCACCTCGAGTAATGTCCCCGACATCATCTACAATTTCTTGAATCGTTACATTGTCCCAACCATTCAGCGTGAACAATCTAATAGCCGATTCAATAATTCTCTTTCTTGTAATTTCCGGATATTTATTTCTGGCCATATCATATCTCCCTAAACATACATTCGAATGTATCTAACATATTAAATTAAACTATTTCATTAGTCAACAAGATGCCCAGTCCGAATTACTTAAGCAATGTAAGTGTCGCTTTTATCGCATTATCAACAAATGATCGCTGTGGACGAGACTTCATCATTACGGTTAGTCCGATCAACGATACGATTAGCGCTTGTGATAAAGCCTTCGCATCTGTATTGGCCTCGAGCTCACCTGATTGTATACCTCGTTCAATGGTTTCTTGAAATATGACAGATAGGTACATTTGATGTTCCCTTGTCAGAATTTCAAATTTCTCATCATGAGGTGCAAGTTCAACCATTGTATTGATGCAAAAGCAGCCCCGACTTCGATCTTCTGCATATTCCTCAGCAACCACACCCTCAAAAAAAGTGGAAAAGGCTTCTTTTACCGATGAATGGTTTTGAAGTCTAGTTCGCACATCGGAAGCACGGGACATCGTGTATTTGCGCAGTGCGGCTTCGAACAATTCTTTCTTGTCTCCAAAGGCAGAGTATATACTGGGGCGTTGAATGCCCATTCTGGAAGTTAAATCGCTTAATGAGGTAGCCTCATATCCTTTCTCCCAAAATAGTTGCATAGCTGCATCTAATACTTTTTCTTCGTCAAATTCACGGGTTCTTGCCATCATGAATACCTCTCGTTACTCTTTATTTTTTTCCTTGCTCAATGATTTCGATTGTAGGTGACTGTCAACTGCCTCTATTTACGTACCGAACAGTATATTATAATTTTATAATTGGCCGTTTACTTTGTCAAATGTAGGTTAGTTTATCCTAATAAAAGAAGCTTCATATTAAGTTATAACCAGTGAAATCAAATGTAATTGTTGACATCGAGAGTAACCGTGAGATATATTTACTGGGAATTATAACATACCGATCGGTACATTATAATATTCAGCATTTAAAAAGTGAATGGAGGTAAGGTGTGTACAAAACGGAAGAGGTTATAGAAAAAGTAGCGGACAATACCGATAGAAAGGCGGATTCGTCACAGGCGCAGCCGATCACATCTGATTCAGATCATCGTGCTTCCATGTCTCGCTATGTGACACTATTATTCGCGGCTGCCTGCGGGATGTCAGTCGCCAATATCTACTTCGCACAGCCGTTACTCGATCAGCTGTCGAGTGAGTTTGGTATTGAGCATTCCATCATTGGCATTGTTATTACCATCACTCAGATCTTTTATGGATTGGGATTGCTGCTGCTGGTACCGCTTGGAGATTTGCTGAACCAGCGCCGCTTGATTATCGGCCAGATGTTATTATCCATAATAGCTTTGGTTATCGTTGGAACTGCTTCTACCAGCGCGGTACTATTCGCAGGTATGGCTTTGGTGGGACTGCTTGCAGTTGTGACTCAGACTCTTGTGGCGTTCGCGGCAACTATGGCCGCCCCTGCCGAACGAGGACGTGTCGTTGGTATTGTAACAAGTGGGATTGTAATCGGCATACTTCTTGCGCGGTCCATTGCAGGGATATTAACGGATCTTGCGGGTTGGCGTTCCGTATATCTAGTTTCTGCAACGCTGATGCTTTTTATGGTTTGGATGTTTATTAGGGTGTTGCCCAATGCCCAGCGCGAGGTAAAGTCACTGTCCTATCCTCAGTTACTTAGATCGGTGCTTATGCTGTTTAGACAAGAACGGATATTACGCATCCGCTCCATTCTGGCTCTGCTGATTTTTGCTGATTTCAGTATTTTGTGGACTTCACTCGTACTGCCTCTTAGCGCGCCGCCATTATCTCTTTCGCACAGTGCAATTGGAGCATTTGGTCTTGTAGGAGTAGCAGGAGCGTTAGCTGCTGCACGAGCGGGGAAGCTGGCTGATCGAGGTTTCGGACAGAGAACGACGGGCATTGCTTTGATCCTATTGTTGATTTCGTGGTTGTTCATCAGCTATACAGAACAGTCGCTGTTCGCATTGGTCATTGGTATTGTTCTTCTTGACTTGGCAGTGCAGGCCGTACATGTCACGAATCAAACTATGATCCTTCCATTGCGTACGGAGGCACGTAGTCGGCTTACTGCCGGATACATGATTTTCTATTCCATCGGCAGTGCTAGCGGTTCAATTGCTTCAACTCATATATATGCACATTATGGCTGGGACGGAGTATCTTTGCTCGGGGCTTCTGTTAGTGTTTTAGCTCTTCTATTTTGGGCAATGACCAGGCGGGCTACGGCCTCCGCATTAAAATAAGATTGCTTGTATGTTTACGGAGAAAAATTTGAAATAGGAGAGATTACTCGTGGAAATAGGTATTACTTCGTTTGTAGAAACAAAGCCGGATGTTCAGACTGGTGAAGTGATAAGCCACGCACAGCGATTGCGTGAAGTGGTAGAGGAAATTGTGCTTGCCGATCAGGTGGGACTTGATGTGTTTGGTGTAGGTGAGCATCATCGGGAAGATTATGCGGCATCTTCACCAGCAATGGTGTTGTCTGCGGCTGCCTCGCAGACGAAACGGATTCGGCTGACTAGTGCAGTGACGGTGCTTTCTTCAGCTGATCCGGTGCGCGTTTTTCAGGATTTTTCTGCGCTCGATGGTATTTCAAATGGACGTGCGGAAATTATGGCGGGCAGGGGTTCCTTTATCGAATCCTTTCCATTGTTTGGCTATGACTTAAATGACTATGATGAGCTGTTTGAAGAACATTTGGAATTGCTCCTAAAAATACGGGGGTCCGAAAAAGTAAACTGGAAGGGCGGGCATCGGCCAGCGATTAATAATTTGGGCGTGTATCCACGGCCCGTTCAGGATTCTTTACCGATATGGGTTGGCAGTGGGGGTAGACAGGAGTCTGCTGTCCGTGCAGGTTTGTTAGGATTGCCTCTAATGCTAGCGATAATTGGTGGGAAACCGACGAATTTTGCACCGCTCGTGCAGCTTTATAAGAAAGCAGCTGCGCACGCTGGTCATGATGAATCGCGGCTTAAGGTTGGATCACACTCGATAGGATTTGTTGGAGAGAATACGGAACGAGCTGCCGATACATTTTTTCCTTCTACCATGGCAGGTATGAATAGATTAGGCAAGGAGCGGGGCTGGGCACATTATGATCGTTCTAGCTATGATGCCGCGCGCAGCTTTGAAGGTGCACTGTATGTTGGCGATCCCGAGACGGTTGCCCAGAAGATCATTCACCTTCGCAAAAATGTAGGTGTTACACGCTTTATGCTGTATGTACCGTTAAGTACGATGCCGCATGACCAAGTGATGAGAGCTATTGAGCTGTTAGGAACTGAGGTAGCGCCCCGAGTTCGGGAGGAAGTAGCCAAGTGGGAAGCTGAGACGGAACAAGTATCATCATTCAATCTTGATTCATAAAACCACAATTGATTCACGAGCACATTTAATTACAGGAGGAATTGACATGGATTTTGAAAGTCGGGTACTGCCGGAATTAAGGTCGGCATTAGCACTATTTCCAGGTTTTCAACTGGAGGGGAATTTAGAGTGGAGCAGGAGTTTGTTGTCAAATCCTCCGATTGAGAAGTCAGAGCATGTACGTACGACAAGCCAGATGATTCCGGGCGCAGCAGGCGAGATGCTGGTTGAAATCTACGAGCCAGCCCAGCGAACTGACGCGAAGCTTCCAGCCATGTTGTGGATTCACGGGGGAGGCTATGTCATGGGACATCCCGATATGGACGATACTTTGTGCGAACGCTTCGTACAGGCGGCTAATTGCGTTGTCGTATCGGTCGATTATCGACTTGCTCCCGAGCACCCCTATCCAGCTGCTATCGATGACTGTTATGCCGGCTTGATATGGATGACGGACGAAGCTGAGTTGCTGGGTATCGATGTGGATCGCGTCGCGATTGCCGGTGCAAGCGGGGGCGGCGGTCTGACCGCAGCACTTGCTTTAATGGTTCGCGACAAAGGCGGGCCAGACCTCATCTTCCAAATGCCGCTGTATCCGATGATCGACAACCGCAATATGACGGCATCGAGCCATGAAATTACGGCCGATAACGCAACTTGGAACCGGACGAACAATTTGACGGCCTGGAGCATGTACTTGGGTGAGGGTGCTGATGATATCGTGGAATCCCCATATGCGGTGCCGTCGAGAGCGGAAAGCCTGGCGGGGCTACCGCCGACCTATACGTGCGTAGGTCAGCTCGATCTGTTCCGAGATGAGACAATCGAATATGTGACGCGCCTTGCGGTAGCGGGCATAGACGTCGAATTTCATCTGTATCCCGGCACCTTCCACTGCTTTGAAGTATTCGTTCCCGAAGCGGAAGTGAGCCAGCGCGCCAGCCAAAGCTATGTGGATGCGATGGCGAGAGCGCTTAACCCTTAAACCATTATAGGGGCTGTCTGTAGGTTCAGTATTAATACCTCCTTTGCAAGATCTGACTTATCAGATACATGTGAAGGGGGCTTTTTCATTGGAATAGAATTGAAAAAGCACTATATACCAATAAAACGGCCATAATAATATTAAACTGTTGTCTGTATTGTAATAAGAATTTTTGAAAAATCGAACCAAATAGACTCCAACTAAATGTACTCATTACACCAACCATTCCTAAAAACAATGAGAATAGAAGGTAGCTGAAATATGAAGTGTAATAGGGGAGAATGTAGGTTGCTACTACTGTAATCCCAAACAGAATACCTTTCGGATTAACAAATTGTAACAAGATTCCTATTAAGAAAAAGTTTCTACTATTTTCATCATGTCCGCCGCCAATATCTTTACTGGTAAGTATTTTATAAGCCAAATATAACATATAGCCTACACCAAAAAGGGTCAAAGGAAATTCAATTATTGGCATAACACTTGTAAGTATGATATTGAAAAAACTACACAATAATGTGATAACAAAAAATCCGACACCTACGCCTAAACTAAATACAATTGTTTTTTTTAATCCATGTTTATTCGCAAACGCCATGGCCATGATATTGTTGGGACCTGGAGTGAAACTGGTAATAAAGACAAATAACAAAAATGAAAATAAAGGCATTTTGGGAGCTCCTTTTTAGTGTGTATGTTATAATGTTCGAAATAGACGATATAACGTCGTGCTTTTTATTATACATATTGGTCGTTATATTGTACATATTATGGGAGTGAGTTTATGGAGGAAATTCATCTTATTCTTGCAAGAAATTTAAAAGCTCTCAGAGAGAAGGAAAAATTAAGTTTGGAAAAGGTCTCTCAATTAAGTGGAGTAAGCAAAACGATGATAGGGCAAATTGAAAGAGGAGAGTCAAGTCCAAGTCTCACAACGATTTGGAAAATAGCTAATGGATTAAAGATCTCCTTTACTTCCCTAATAAATAATCCGCAGCCTGATACTAAAGTTGTTTTAAAAAATGAAATTCAAGTATTGTCTGAGGACAATGGAAGGTATAGAGTATTTCCCTACTTTCCCTTCCAAGAGGATAGACGCTTTGAAGTTTACTCTGTTGAAATTGAAAAAGAAGGACTACTAAGTTCTGATTCCCATAGAGAGGGAACTGAGGAATTTATCACTGTTTTCGATGGAGAAATAACTATTCGTGTCAGTGAAGGTGAATATAAATTAAAAAGTGGTGATTCAATCAGATTTAGAGCTGATAGACCTCACACATATTATAATTCTGGAGAAACCTTAACCCGATTAAGTATGACGATATATTATCCAAGCTAACAAAGGGTTTATCGCTGAGTACTAAAGTTGTTTAAAAGTTACAACAAAAACATCCGTTCGCTTATTTTGATTATAAGCGAACGGATGTTTTTTTAGGTTGAATTGTAATAGATAATACTTTGAGAAGATGGAATATGATCCTATTTTATTTTTGTTAAACCTTCAGAGGTTAGTTCATAAATAGTTGTTGCTACTTCATATAAATACCGGCGATCATGTGAAATACTAATAATAACACCCTCAAAAGCGGTTAATGCACTGCATAGAACAGGCGTCGTTAATGGACTGAAATTCCTTGTTGGTTCATCTAAAATAAGTACCTCACACTGATCTAATATCATTTTTAATATGAGCAATTTCGCTTTTTGTCCCCCACTTAGGTTTTCCATTGAATGATGCATTTCATCAGACGTAAATTTCATACTACCTAAATGCGTAAAAGCCTTCGTGATCGCTTCCTTAATCCCTGTTGTTTCTAAAAATTCAATCGGCGTTTTTGATAAATCTAATAAGTCTTCATAGTTTTGTGGCATGTAGCCTATCTTTAGTGAAGAATGTTGGATTAACTCATCTTTCACTTTTTTCAATAACGTCGTTTTCCCAACACCATTTTCTCCGATAATCGCTATTTTTTCTGGTCCAGTAATCGATAAATGGATATTTCGCGATAATTTTTTGTCTGCTATTTGTAGTGTTTCCAGTGAAAAGTCGAGTATGTTTTTACTGTTATGCACATGAATCGTTGAGTCGAATCGAAATTCGCTTGCTTCTTCCACACTCGGCACATCTTGGAATGCTTCAGTTGCTTTTTCAATACGTTTTTTTTGATTTTTTAATGACTTTACTTTCTTTTGCAATCTTGGATCTGACCGAGACACATTCTGATGTTGATGTTCTGCTTTTTGCCATACGTCATTCCATTTATTCATTTGTTTTTTATGATCTGAAGCTTGTTTTTTCGCTACCTGCTCTTGTTTATTCAAATGGTTCGCTCGATTGGAGAGATATGTTTCATATGGCTCTCTCGAAATCGTATATCTTGGTACTTGTTTGCGTTGTGTTTGTTCCATATGAATAATGCCGTTTGCTGTATTACTAATAAATGTTTCATCATGGGATACCAATAAGATCGGTCTAGTCGTCTGCTGAATAAATACTTCTAACCATTCCATCGTTTGAATATCCAAATCATTCGTTGGTTCATCTAACAGAAGGATATCGGGGTCTAAGGCTAACAGTTGTAAAAAGCGGTATTTAAACCGTTCACCACCTGAAAGAACGCCTATCTTTTTTTCTGAAATCAATGATTCAATACCAAAGTCATTCATCGCTTTTAATAAATCTTTATTCCAATTATTTTCGATAAAATAGTCAGTAATGGTTATTTGTTTTTCTTCATCTGTTAGTTCCTGTGAAAGAAATCCCAATGAATAATCATTTCTAATAATTTTTCCCTCGTAGGTGCAGTAATCTGCGATTAATTGCTCATCGTAAATTAATTTTAACAATGTGCTTTTTCCATTTCCTTCTTCACCGATGAATGCTAATTTATCTCCACTTTGAATACTTAAATTAAAGTCTTGTATTAGTGTCCGACTGTCTTTTGTTGTGTGGATTGTTATGTTTTTGATTTCAATCATTTTGATACCTCATTTCGTTTCAAATTGTTTTAGAGGTTTTATTATTATTTGTTCATATACATCACCCCAAATTTTTTTCAACAAAAAAAGATGCTTCTGTTCATAAACAGAAGCATCTCGTTCGAAATCTATTTCAAAAATAGAAATAAAAACATACTATATGGAATAAAACACCATATATAGATTTGTTAAATATGATTGTAGGTGAAATCAGCTTCTTGTTTATTTATTAAGTTATTTGCTTTTTTAATAAATAAACAATTGCTCAAATGATTCACCCTCCGTTCAAAAAATATTAACTTCAATCTAGCACTTTACTATAGCTTCTGTCAATTTGGGATTACACAAGCGCATTTCGGTTGCTTTAGTTGAAGATCGCAATAATGTTATAGTCTAATTAGATCAATATCAAGAGGTGTTATATATGAAGAGAGTAGATGTTGTATATGCGTTTATTTATGATGAAATAACAGAAAAAGTATTAATGGTTAATAATCGGCATTCAACTTGGTCACTACCAGGTGGTGCAGTTGAAATAGGAGAAACCTTAGAACAGGCAGTTATTCGCGAAACAAAAGAAGAAACGGGTTTAATAGTTGAAGCAGGAAGTATTATTGCAGTTAATGAAGCGTTTTTCACAAGACATGGGCATCACGGTCTAATGATTACATTTGCAGCAAAAATTATAGAGGGGCAAATTACCATTGAAGATGAGAAGGAAATCGTCGAGATCAAATGGGTGGATAAAGATACTGCTAATAACTTAATGCCTTATCATCCAGGTGGAGTAGAAAGCTTATTAAAAGCAGCTGCACCGTATGTTTTTCAGGGTGAATGTTAATAAGAAGATTCACATTTTATTCGTCATTTTTTTGGGTACGAGAGAGGAGCGGGAATATGGTTAAAGAGCTGATGGTTGGGGACGTTATGCAGGAGTTTACCGGTACGCGTCGCATACTGGAGAACATTCCAGAGGAGCACTTAACGTGGAAGCCGCATGAGAGATCGATGAGTCTCGGTGAGCTGGCCACACATATCGTCAACTTGTTCATCTGGCAGGAGGCAATCCTTCGTTACCCTGAGTTTGATCTAGCAGCGGCGCCGCCAAGTCGGGCAGCATTGGAGAGCCGCAAAACGATCCTTGAAGAATTTGATACGAGATCTGGTGAGATCAGCAAGCTGCTAACTGAAAGCGATGAGGAGTATCTCCGTGAGGAGTGGACACTGCGACGTGGAGAGATGATTATCCAGCGTCAGCCGCGGGGGCTTGCGCTTCGCACCTTCGGAATAAGCCACATGATCCATCACCGTGCACAAATGGGGGTATATCTGCGGCTTCTCGATATACCGGTGCCGGGCCTCTACGGCCCATCAGCCGATGATAAACAACAACAAAAAACGCCAGATTTTATCTGACGTTCAAGGGTAGGTGAAGATAGTGATGGAATGATATTGGACCGGGCATCTGGTGTCGTTTTCGATTTATGGGCGGCTCACGGCTTCGTCGTTGCGGATGCCGATGTCTCGGATCAGTACCGTTCCTGTCTCTGTCTTATCGAACACGAAGCTGATTTTGCTCATCTGCTCCGGCAGAAAATTCGGGTTGACCTTTTTCAGATCGTCCAGCCTGAAGGCGAAGTTTTGAAATATCGGTTCCTTCGTCGGCAAGGATGAGGTAAACGGCCACTTGACAATGTTTCCTTCGAACATCGGCAGCAAGTTAGCTTCGCTGCTTAGCGGTAAAGCGGCTATATTGCCGTTCTTGTCCTCGGCTTTTACAGTCAAGTCGACGAGGACATCCGTGCCGGAAGCTTCTTTCTCGTCATTCCCGTCGGCCATGGCAAAAACAATCGAGCTATGCTCGGACACATCAAGCCCGTCATCTGGCAAAATAATTGTGTAGCCAGGAATGTCGGAAGCTGTCGCACGATCCCATCCGAGGCGAACTGCGCTGTACTGCTCAGTCGCGAATTTCATCTCAACTTTTTCTTCCTTCCACTCCTTTAAACCTTCGCCGATCATCCGCCCTCCGGCCAAGGTTGTCGTACCAAGATCGATGTCTTCGTCGAAGCTGCTGATGACTTTCGTATGCGAATCCATATAATTTCCGATGTACATTGTGTCCGGCAGCCACTCCCGGGCGTAGCCAAGGTCCTGGAAAACGGTACGGTATTCGTTACTCCCTTTCAGCGTCGCATCCAGGAAGGATGAGACTAGCACTTTCGCCGCTTGCAGCTGTTCTTCCTGCGGGATAAGTTGGGCCGTGTTATACAGCTTGTTGCCTAGTCCAGCAACGTCGGTACTCCCCCATACGGTATTGAATTGCCCATGGTTCGCCCCGTACATATACACCGACGCTTTAAAATAATCACTGTCGTTCGTAAAGCCGATCCGGCTGTATTGGCTCGCTCCGTCGAACGAGCTGACGTCCATGTCGTGTGCTCCCTGTAGGGCCAAATAGTTTAAATCCTCCAAAACCGTCGATTGTCCCGCAGGCTTGTATTGTCCATCGGTACCTGCAATCGAAATGACGGAACGGATGCCGAAATTGAAGTCGAACTTGATGTTGCCGTTCTCTGGGGAAGCCGGTAGCTTGTTGTACGCCGCAGCTACTGTTGTTGCTTCGCCGCCACGTGAGTGGCCGATCAGCGCGATCTGGTCCATGTCCGCTTTGCCGTAAAACGGGTTGCCCTTCGTTGTGTTCCATTCTTTCCACACCTTTAAATGCTCCAGCATTAGCCATCCCCGGGCCGGATTTTCCTTCTCTAACACGTTCAGCATAAATAAGTCGTCATACGGTGAAGTGTTGAGAAAATTTTCGTCGATCGATACGAATATATATCCGCGGCTCGCCAACAGCTTGCCCAAATATTCATAACCTGGATCTGAATAGTCGGTCGCGAGATGATTGCCGTGAACGGCAACGACAAGCGGGAATGGCCCTTCGCCATCGGGATACCAGACTAACCCATTTAGCGGCATCGCGTCCGGTCCAAAGCCAAACGTGCTTGTACGGATCGACGACCATTTTCTCACAAAATCCGATCCGTCCACTTGCTTCGTTACAAGCGATCCTTCCGCATTAAACTCCTTTCGATAGCTATTCGTGCTTCCATATGTCAATGTTTTGATTTTAAACGATCCTTGTTCCGCTGGATTCGCCATCGTTGTCGGGTAACGGTCTTCCGGTTTCATTGCTTGCAGCCGGTACGGCTTTGCCAGATCTGCATTGCTGTTGTCTAGCAGCCAATACCCGCCGATGCAGATGTAGCCGAACGTCACAGCTGTGACAACTCCAGCCATCACTTTCGAGATCGTCTTCGCCTCGCGATATGCTCCGGTTATCCATCGGAATAGGAGTGAACCAAATAAGGAACAAGCGATAATGACCGATAAAGTCACCAGAAACATTAGCTGCATCGGGCCAATGAAGCTGATGAACAGCAAACAAAACGAGGCAAGCGCCAGCCAAACGTAACGCGAAGGCATCCTTTTTGCCCAGTGAAGTATCCCGGTAATAATGCCGGTTATGAGTACGATCGCCAAGAGGAATAGTATGGTCCCGGTCAAATAATCGAAGGCGCCCCGCGTCCCGAGAAAATGATATCCTTGCACGAAATAAATACATAAAGTAATGAAGGTCAGCGCAATGAAGGCTCCTTTCCAACCCGGGGTAAGGGGTGCAATACGCTTAATCGGATTCGTGAACCACGCAAATCTTTTTTTGACCGGTTTATTCGGAGTCAATTCTGTTTTTGCCATGTAACGACCTCTTTCTTTCATGAATTCGTATTGCTTAAAAACATTATACATTTTCTATTATAGGGAATGTCTCTTTCTACCAGCTTTCACTTTTCTTAAATTAAACTTACATTGCAGGAGATTAATGGAACAACTCGAACAATACGTATTACAGGGAGGGAGAACGATGCGCAAGACGATTTTGCTAGTCGACGACGAACCGGACATTGTAGAATTACTTAAGTTGTTTTTGGAAAAAGAGTTTGATGTGCTCGAAGCGAACGACGGTCAGACGGCAGTAGAACTGTTCTCACGGACTTCGATCGATTTGGCCGTCATCGACATCATGATGCCGCATCTAGACGGCTTCCAGCTGCTGCAATGGATTCGTAAGCATTCGAAGCTGCCGGTCATTGTCGTATCGGCGAAAAATCAGGAAACCGATAAAATCACCGGGCTTGGCCTAGGCGCGGACGATTTCATAACCAAGCCGTTTAGTCCGCTGGAAGTGGTAGCGCGCATTCAGGCACAGCTGCGGAGAACGTACGAGTTCAATGATCATCCTGCTCTGACGCGGGTCGAAGTGGAGATGGCTGAAACGCATCTGGGCGATCTGACGCTCGATCACGAAGCTTGCATGTTGTATAAACGAGGCGAGCCGATAGCGCTCAGTGCCATTGAATATAAGCTGTTGAAGCTGTTTATGAACAAGCCGGGACGTATCTATACGAAAAAGCAAATTTTCGAAAGCGTATGGTCGGACCCGTATATCGCCGACGACAACACGATTATGGTACAAATTAGCCGGTTGCGGGATAAAATCGAGGATTCGCCCCGCATGCCTGTTTATGTGAAAACAGTTCGGGGGCTTGGATACCGGTTTGCCAAGAAGGAGGAGCTGCATGCGCCGTAAATCGAAATTGTTCGGCATGCTTCTCCGAAACTACATTTTCTTTTCGCTGACGGTTGGCGTAAGTGTGTTATTACTGCTGCTGTTTTTTGTCGAGCGAACGAATGAGTGGTTGTCTGCTCAGGAACTGTCCCGACTACAAGCTAGCGAGATCATCCGGCCGAATACGGCCGACATGCCAACGGAGGCGATTGAATCGTTTCAGGGCTGGGTGGAAATCCTCGATGAACGTCTGCGGGTAATTGAAGTAAAGGGCAGTAAGCTGGACAAGCCGACTTCGTATACGGAAAAAGAGCTGAACGCGTTATTTTATGATGTGAAGGAAAAACTTTATTACACTTCCATCGCCCCGTTCCACACGGATGACGGGCAGCTCCAGTATGCTCTCATTAAGCTACCGAAAACGAATATTAAATTAGAGATTGCCCTCGACGAGGGAACGGCGGACAACCAGAAATTTTTCTGGAAAGCCTTGATGGAGACGGGACTGCTGTTCATCGTACTGTTCGGAATCAACGTGTATGTGTACAGCCGTCTGACTGCGGTTAGAATAACGAATCCGTTAAGCGCGATTGCGACAGGTATCCGCAATGTTGCGGGCGGACGATATTACGAGAGACTTCATTTCGAGGCGAATTACGAACTGGCGCAAATCCAGGAAAGCTTTAACGCTATGGCGGAGAAATTGGACAAGGCGGAAGCGGAGAAAAAGCTGCTGGAGGAAAGCAAGCAGCGGATGCTCGTTCATATTTCGCATGATCTGAAGACGCCGATCACGACGATTCAGGGCTATGCCAAAGCACTGCAGCTCGGCATGATTGAAGATGAAGAGAAGAAGCAGCGGACCGTAAAGCTTATTCATGACAAGACAGAGCTTGTCACCGAGTTGATCGACGACGTGTTTGAACTGTCCAAGCTAGAAAGCCCAGACTATCCGATCGTCAAAGAAGCTTGTGACCTTGCTGAATTCGTCCGCGAGATGGCGGTTGATTATTATGACTTGTTCGAGGAGAAGCATTTTGTGTTTGAATGCGATATTCCTTCACAGGAAGTGTTCGTCCCGTTTAACGGGAAGCTGATGTATCGAGCTGTCTCTAATCTGCTGGAAAATGCGCTGAAATACAATCCGCCGGGAACGAATGTGCAATTGACGCTCGTTAACCGAGACACGGAGGTGCGCATCGAAGTGACCGATAACGGCGTCGGTATTCCCGACCATCTGCGGGATCGGGTATTCGACGCGTTCAGCCGCGGCGACGTGGCGAGAAAAAGCGACGGCGGGACGGGCCTTGGGCTGACGATCGCGAGGCATATCGTAGAAAAACACAGGGGCTGGCTCGTATTGGATACGGATGGAGGCACGACGCGGTTTGAATTGACGTTGCCGAAGAATGCGGTGGCAGCAACGAAGCTTGCCAGCGCAGCGAACTAGCGTGCATAAATAAAAGCTGTCCTCCAATTTAATAGCACTCTAAATAAAATAGTTTTTTAAATTGTTCAAGGCCTTGGCAATTTCTTTAATACCGGTCTCAATGTTATGCTCTTCGATATTTGTAACATTTAACTTTAATATTCTTTCACGATAAAATCCGTCTAAATAATTTCGATCAATGGTATCTAGTAAAATATGTTGTTGTTCCAAATGACGAAGAAGTGAGTTCATGTTGACTTGTTTTGGCAAAACGATATGACTATGCATGCAAATCTCTGATGGTGCTTCATACATTGGCAAATGTGTTCTAAGGGATTGCTGAAGAATTTTGGCACGAACCGTATAGGCCTCACGTACTTGCGCCTGATAGTGTTCAAACATGCCACTTTTCAAATAAAGCTCTAGGGCTGCTTGCGAAATCATCGAGCTATCAATATCGGTTGTGTTTTTATATTGTTGGAAAGTATTTTTTAACGCATTAGGTAATATTGCGAACCCAATGCGTAAGCCAGGAAACATAATTTTAGAAAGACTTTTTAAGTAAATAACACGTTCGTTTATATCATTCGTAAATAGCGGATCCAGTTTTTTATTTTGTTCAAAATCCGCTAAGTAATCATCTTCTACGATGTACACATCATATTTATTGGCTAGTTGGAGAATGGATTCTTTCTCTTTTTTGCTATAAGAAGTGCCTAGTGGGTTATGGAATCGTGGCATGGTGTAAAAATACTTAATGTCGCCTTGACGAAAAATTTGTTCTAATTCATCTAAATCAATGCCTTGCGTTGTACGCCGAATGCCAACAGCTTGTAGTCTATACGTTTTTATAAAGTCCATATATAAGTGATAGCTAGGTTGTTCTACAAGAATGGTTGTGCGATGATTTGGAAACGGCATGATGCTCAGTAAGGATAGTGCTTGCTGCACGCCTGAAGTAATGAAAATATGATCTGTATGTGTAAATACCTGATATGTTTCTAACAATTTTTTGGTTTCTGTAATTAATGAAGGCAAACCGTTCAGTGTACCATATCGAAATAAATCTTCTTGATACGTATCGATAGCTTTATTGATGCAATGCTGAAAATCTTTGTAAGGAAAATGGTTCCATGTTGGTGATGATGTTGCAAAATCTATGGAATCTGTAGTGGGTGGTTCCTGTGGCATTTGATGGTCTACGACATAATAGCCGCTCTTAGGAATCGCATATATCAGGTGTTGGTCTTCAAGTTTCTTTAAAGCGGCTAGTATTGTACTTTTACTACAAGAAAAGTGTTGTGATAAATTTCGAACAGAGGGCAGTTTTGCACCAGAATGTAGGCCGCCCGTCTGAATTTGATGACGTAGTTCGTCATATATCAGTTCATACTTAAGCATATTATAGCTCCTTACACATCTGTACTGGTACAGATGTGTATTTTTTATATCGTGCAAAATGTTATTTTTCATTACGATAGCTTTATCGGCCGGATAGAAAAGTACAGGGAGTGGATCAAATGGCAGAAAATAATAAAGCGTATATCGCAGCAATTGTATATGCATTCATTATTGGGCTTTCATTTATGTTTGTCAAAGTGACTCTAACCGTTGCGAGCCCAATGGACACACTTGCGCATCGATTTACGATTGCATTGATCGGTGCCACCATTTTTATAGGAATTAGCAAAAATAAATTAAGGATAGATTGGAGAGTTTTACTCCGAATTTTTCCTTTAGCGTTGTTATATCCTATTGCTTTTTTTGCCTTACAAGTGTTTGGATTAGTTCGTACATCTTCTTCAGAAGCTGGGATTATTCAAGCTACGGTTCCTATTTTTACGTTAGTGTTTGCAAGGATCATATTAAAGGAGAAAGCAACACGCGGACAGTTAGTCTTCATTAGTTTGTCGGTAATGGGTGTAATCTATTTGCTCTTTATGAATGGAGTAGGAGCTCAGATAACGAATTTGATCGGCAGTGGGTTAATTCTATTATCGGCTGTAGCTGCTGCGCTATATAACGTTTTTGCAAGAAAGTTAACGCAGCAATATTCATTAATGACATTAACCTATAGCATGACATTATTCGGATTTTTGGTGTTTAACACCATGGCGATTGGCAATCATGTGATGAAGGGTACAACAAAACAATTTTTCCAACCCTTTATGCATATCGATTTTGTCTTAGCCATATTATTTTTAGGTGTTTTATCATCACTCGTAACTTCGTATCTTTCGAATTATGTTTTATCAAAAATAGAGGCGACTAAAATGAGTGTGTTCAGTAATTTTGCTACGCTCATTACGATCTTAGCTGGGGTTATTTTCTTGAAGGAAGAATTTTACCTATACCATCTTGCTGGTGCCGTTGTCATTATTATAGGGGTTGTTGGTACGAATTACTTTGGCAGAGGAAGTAAACATCGTGAAAAAGTATAGTCTTTTACTAATGATTATATTTTTGGATTGCCATCTTTGAAGTCGTATTGCCTTTTATTCTTATTGCGCAAGGTCAAAAATCTGTATCGAGCAGTATTGCCTCAATGCTCATCGCGATGGTCCCGATCTTAACTTTAGTATTTCTCTTATTGATCTTTAAAAAGAAAATAAGTCAGTTATAGATAATTAGCATTAGTTTAGGATTCTTAGGGATTGTTTTCTTAGCGTGGCCATCTCAAGGAATGATGAGTGTTTCAGGGAATCTGCTTGGAAATGTGTTACTCATTCTGGCTGCTATGAGCTTTGCGTGGTCATTGATTTTAATGGAAAAATTAGAGGGGGGCTCTCCTGTAATTCATATGAGAAACGTTTTATGGATTGCAAGTATCCTATTGATACCCTTGGCATTCTATTTTGAACGGCTGTTACAAATCGATATAAATAATTCACAGTTGTTATATATTATCATTCTAGGTATATTCCACGCAGGAATCATCTACATGTTGTATAATGTTTTGATTCAAGAAGAGGGAGCGCTATTTGCATCATTCAGCAATTATATTGTCCCAGTTGTTGGTGTTATTTCAGGCTATTTCATTTTAAATGAACCTTTATTTTTGCAGCATAAGATTGGTATATTCATTATTCTTTTAGCACTTATTTTTTCTAATAAAGATATATTTAGAAAATGGGTTAGGAAAGATCATTAGTATCAAGCCTTGTGGGGTAGTTGAACAAGGGCTCTATAAGCGTTACACTGAAAAAAATGAATGAACGCACTGGGGTGAGAGTGTTGGTGAAATCAGAGGAAATAACCTTCTAAAATGAGAAATGATGAATTTTAGGAGGTTAAACTTATGAATTTTAATCTAATTGATATGGAAAGTTGGAACAGAAAACCTTACTTTGAACATTACTTAAATCAAGTTAGGTGTACTTTTAGCATCACAGCCAATATTGATATTACATCGTTATTAGTGACACTTCGTGCACAAGATATCAAATTATATCCAACTTTTATTTATATGATTACAAAGGTAGTCAATGCTCATGTGGAATTTAGAACATGCTTTAATGAGGAAAATGAATTAGGATATTGGGATCGTATGACACCGAGTTTTACGATATTTCATAATGATGATAAATCATTTTCGAGCATTTGGACTGAGTTTTTCGATGATTTTCAGACTTTCTATAATAACTATGAGAAAGATTTGAAACAATATGGTGATGTGAAAGGGATCGTAGCAAAAAATAATGTCCCTATGAATTCTTTTCCGATTTCCAGTATTCCTTGGGTTAATTTCACAGGCTTTAATATTAACGTCTTTAATGATGGTAAATATCTGTTGCCCATCGTGACTGGCGGTAAATATTTCTGCCAAGACGGCCGAACACTATTACCTGTTTCATTGCAGGTACATCATGCAGTGTGTGATGGATATCATGCAAGTCAATTCATGAATGAACTGCAACAATTAGCGAACAACTACGATGAATGGCTACAGCTATCATGAGCAGAACGTATAGCTGATTGAGATCGGAAGAGAAAGTCAGAGATGAAAAGAGCGTCTTCCATAAAGGAAGATGCTCTTTTTCATTCCTGATAACCTCTTGACCTTTACGCTGCGTCATAGCTTAAGGTGGTCGTAGGAGGGATTTTACGATGAATATTATTATAGAAGATACGATGAAATGCTTTCCATCAACGTTATATGGGTAGGCTTAGGTGTTAATGAATTCGAGGGAATATATTGACATGAAAATGATTAGGAGCCATACTATATGCATGAACAACAATAATAAAGTAACAAAAGACATTGGCGCTATTCCCTCGCTTGAACAATCTAAACGTCAGATTGATCTCTATAACCTAGACGTAGACGCACAGGCTGTTCTTGTTGCGTCTAGGCTAATGGCGACGGGAGCCAAGCTTGGACATGCTGCAGAGATTCATTTCTCCAGATTCGGTTTATCAACAGGGCGATATCGTTTATTGGCAGACCTGGAAGATAACGACGGAGAAGAGTTGCCCTCGCAATTAGCGGAACATCTAGGTGTTACTCGCGCTACAGTGACGGGTCTTATTGACACTCTTGAGCGAGATGGTCTAGTATCCCGACGGTCAAGTTCAGAAGATGGCCGTCAGAGATCGGTCATTTTGACGGAGAAAGGGGCGAAGAAGCTCCGTGATATGGCGCCTGAGCATTTCGAAAGGCTGGAAGCAATGGTGGGCTTGCTCAGTATCGAGGAGCGCAGCGTATTTCTCGACCTGTTAGGTCGGATTACACAAGGCATCTCAGCACTTACGGATGATCCAGGCGAAAAGGAAAACATCAGCAAGGAGTAGAACGGGCTAGTTAAGCTAGCCCATTTTCACTCTTATATAGTTAGGTTCCTAATTATATATCAATAAATCAACTGCTGAACGATTAAAAAGAAAGGAGTAACTAAATGAACAAGATGAAATATCTAGATCAGACAGATGGTGATTACCGCATTAAGGCTGGTGGTTCCAATGCAAAGACGTTTGTACTCTGGCGTGAAGTTGTAATGGCCTATGCTGCTCCTGCCATTATGGCAGGTATCGGGGGATTGATCACTGCCAATAGAGACCTTCAAATAGGAGCATTGACCACAATTGGCGGAGCGTCTGCCTTGGTGGCGTGGATGCTTGGTCTTTGGTTGCGCAGCCGAGGGGGACATAAGCGGTGGATCATTGGTGCACCTCACTTGGTTGTGGTAGGGATGTTTTCGTTGGTGGGGGCAGCGTTTGGTCTATTCGCCGCATGGGTGATATCTGGTTTACTGGAAATTATTATTCCGAATCATCACTTGGCATGGGTCGATCGTGTCTGGAGCGATTTCCCGCTATCTGGATTGATAGCAAGCACGATAATGACATGGCGTTGGCGTCTTAACGTCACAACAAATTTTTCATCAAAAGGAGAAGATAAAAAATGATAGTTATTATTGGAGCAACAGGTACGATAGGAAGTGCGCTTTTGAAACGTTTGGTTGATCTTGGCCTGCCCGCCCGGGCGATAAGCAGAGAGCCTGAGAAGTTGCGTGTTCAGCTTGGAGAGAAAGGTCAGTCAATTATCGAGGTCACATCGGCTGATGCTTCTGACCCCGAATCGTTGCGCCGTGCGTTTACAGGAGCTAGCCAGCTCTTCCTTGCCATGTCCAATAGTCTAAGACAAATCGAATTGGAGACATCGATCATACAGATTGCCGCCGAAGCTGGAATCGAACACATCGTAAAAATATCCAGTCCTGTCTTTGAGGAGAGCTCTCCAGTGGCGGTGGCGGGCTGGCATAACGAAATCGAGAAGATCCTGTCCGAATCGGGTCTTACCCATACCGTGTTGCGCCCATATGCGTTCATGCAAAACTTACTGCGCCTTGCACCAACGATCGCAACACAAGATATTTTCTTCGGCTCCATGGGTGATTCACCTTGTAATTTCATTGACTGTCGTGATATCGCAGACATTGCCGCAGAGGTTATGACCAACCGCGAGGTAGCAGGCCAAATATATACGCTTACAGGTTCGGAGATTTTCAGCTATCCCCAGATCGCGAGTAAACTCTCCACTCTGCTTAATCGGCCGATCCGTTACATCAACTTGGATCCCCAAGAATTACTTCGCAATCTCATCGAGCACGGGAGCATGCCTCCTTGGATCGCAAACCACGTTGTAGAAATTCAAGCCATGGCAACAGTGGTACCAGAAAGGACTACGAACACAGTAACATGCTTACTGGGCAGAGAGCCCCGTACGCTGGATGCTTTTTTGCATGAGTATGTAGAAAGTTTCCGGTAGAGTAACTAATGATAAGCTGTTGACCTTTACGCTGCGTCATAGCTTAAGGTGATCGTAGGAGGGATTTTACGATGAATATTATTATAGAAAATACGATAACCCAGTACGAAACCATGCTTTCTTTACCGAATGAGAAAAAAGAGGACTTCTTTAGGTACACAATGATGAAGCCTCTGGAAGATATGTGGAGGACAATAAATGTCCCCATGAAGGCTAAGGAGCCCAACGGATATGATGTTTTGATGGCCACTCAAATGATGGGATACTTAGACATTCATAATAACGATGTCGCTGAGAAGGCTTTAAGGGATTTAAAAGAAATCAACGCACTTGAAATCGCGAAGAAAACGATAGCAGACTGTATTGCATTTTCATCAGCATCAGGCTTGGTCGTAAAGGCGGAGGATATAATATTCGGGATGTATATTGCCGATCCTATAAAGCTCCAGAATGAAGATGGATACTGCGGTTTTGGTGGTATTCCGGGTTATGTCACGATAACCATTCATCCAAACGAATATAATATTCCGAGAATGCCCTCACTGATTGCACATGAGTTTCATCATAATTTGCGCTTTTCCTATTTTGATTGGGATCATGGGGATGTCACTGTAGGCGAATATATCATTATTGAGGGACTCGCAGATTCTTTCGCAACTGCTCTGTACGGGGAAGAATATTTAGGTCCATGGGTGACTTCTATTGATCAGGAAGAACTGGAATATTCCATTAACGTCATACGGGAAGGTCTGGATGTTAAAGGATTTGCGGAAGTCAGCAGTTATATGTTCGGGGATGAATTCGCCAAGAAGGAAGGCTATCCACCTGTAGGTCTATCCCCAGGAGCGGGATATGCTGTCGGTTATCATGTAGTTCAATCTTTTACGAAAAGAAACAATATTACAATTCAAGAAGCTACATTGCTGAGTGCAGAAGACATAATTAAGGGATCGGGTGTTCTTTAAACAATTTTATAATCGAAATAGAGCCGAGCAAATACAGGATGGTATTCTGATATTTGCCCGGTTTTTGTCAATCCGCTTATCCCCCCTTGCATTTTTATCAATTGAGTAGTAAAGTGATATCAAGGTTAACGATGAGAAGGAGAAATGAAGTGGAGAATAATACGATTGGTTCGTTAATCTGGTTACGTTTAATTCGTTTCACCAACCAGAGTAACCAAATGTCGAATGAGTTTTTAAAGCGATTTGATTTAACAACAGCACAATTTGATGTACTTGCGCAAATACATGTATATCAGCCATTAACACAGATCGAGCTTGCTGAAAAGGTAACCGTCACACAAGGTGGAATTTCTCGCATGCTTGCCCGTCTTGAAAAAGAAGGTTACATTGCGCGAAAGCAAGAGTGGAAAACAAAAACAATTTCCTTAACTGAAAAAGGGACTGCAATACTAGAAGAAGCGATGCCGGAACAACTAGCGTTCCAATCATCATTTTTTGACGACATATTAAATGAAGAAGAAAAGAAAACATTATATTCATTAATGACACGTGTGCATAAGCATAGCCAAAAAAAACAAATACCACCCCAGTAAATTTTTTTACACTATCACTTGATTAGTCAAGTTAAAAAGGAGGAACTACCATGTACCAAATTCCAGGACACCATCATATATCCATGCTGACAAAAAATGCTCAATTGAATAATGAATTTTATCAAAAGATATTGGGCTTACGCAGAGTGAAGAAGACCGTCAATCAAGATAATCCTTTCATGTACCATTTATTTTATGGGGATTTAACCGGAAGCGCGGGCACAGAGCTATCTTTTTTTGAAATGCCGGCCGCAGGCAGAACTGTGCGTGGTACCAATGCGATTACACAGATTGGCCTGCTTGTCCCATCATCCGAAAGCTTGGAATATTGGAAAGGGCGCTTTGAACAATACGATGTAAAACATGGTGATATCACCACGTATGCAGGCAGAGAAGCATTGCCATTTGAAGACTCGGAAGGGCTTCGCCTTATTCTCATTAACAACAATGGTGCGGAAGTGCCGGAGGATTGGGCGGCATGGGAACAATCATTAGTCGAACAAGAACATCGCATTTTAGGGATGGGAACGGTAGAAATGACCGTACGGAATGTAGACAAATTGGCTAAAACACTAACAGATATGTTCGGATATATCGAAGTCTCGCGTTCAGAACAAGAAGCGATTTACCAATCGGTTGAAGGGCAAGTGCTTGGTGAAATTGTGGTGAAGCAGCAAGATGGACCAAGCGAAAAGCCGGGCCGAGGTAGCATTCATCATTTGGCGATTCGTGTGAAAAACGAAGAGGAGATCGCTTACTGGAATGAAGTTGTAAAAAAACGGGGCTTCCAATCAACGGGTGTTATTGATCGCTTTTACTTCAAAAGTTTATACTTCCGTGAATCCAATGGTATTTTATTCGAAATTGCGACAGATGGGCCGGGATTTACAGCAGATTCTAAGGTTGAAGATTTAGGTGAAAAACTTGATTTACCACCATTTTTAGAAGGAAGACGTGCTGAAATTGAAGCTGGATTAACACCATTAGAATAAGAAGGAGAGATTATAAAATGGAAAAATATCGTATCGATACAAATAAAGGAATGGAATTTGGTTTATATTCGATCGGTGAGCATCTGGTAGATCCGACGACCGGAACTCGAATTAGCGCTGAGCAGCGTATTCATGAAATCATTGAAACAAGCAAGCTGGCAGAAGAAGCAGGCCTGGATGTATTTGCAGTAGGTGAGAGCCATCAGGCACATTTTACAACACAAGCACATACGGTAATTTTAGGCGCGATTGCCCACGCAACAAAGAACATTAAAATTGCAAGCTCGGCAACCGTGTTAAGCACGTCGGATCCTGTGCGCGTATACGAAGATTTTGCAACACTCGATCTGATTTCACAAGGCCGTGCTGAAATTGTTGCTGGTCGTGGCTCTCGTGTCGGTGCTTACAGTTTGCTCGGTTATGATGTACGTGATTATGAAGAATTGTTTGAAGAAAAGATGGATCTATTACTGAAGCTAAATGCTGAAGAGACCGTAACGTGGGAAGGACAATTCCGGGCACCACTCAAAAATGCAACCATTATTCCGCAGCCGCAAAATGAACAAATGCCGATTTGGCGTGCAGTAGGGGGGCCACCAGCAAGTGCAATCAAAGCAGGTTATGCCGGTGTTCCAATGATGTTAACAACGCTGGGTGGTCCGGCTGTTAACTTTAAGATTGCTGTTGATGCATATCGGGAAGCAGCACAGAAAAGCGGTTTTGATTCTTCAACATTACCAATAGCGACAACCAGTTTGTTCTATACAGCAGAAACCTCGCAGGACGCACTTCGAGAATACTACCCTCACATCAATTCTGGGATGATGGCATTAAAGGGTGGCGGATATCCAAAACAGCAATTTGCCCAGGCGACGGATCATCGCGATGCGCTAATGATCGGCAGCCCGCAGCAAATTATTGAAAAAATGCTTTACCAATATGAACTGTATGGACATCAACGATTCATGGCACAAATCGACTTTGGTGGTTTACCGTTTGAGAAAATCGTGAAGAACATTGAGCTCATAGCAACAGAGATTATGCCAGCCATTAAAAAGCATACGGCAAAAAAATAAAGGAGAATATGACATGAGAATTGTAGGCATTGCCGGCTCAAATATAGGCTCTAAAACAAGAACAGCAATGAATTATACATTGAAGGTAACCCGTGAAAAGTATCCGGACGCTGACATAACATTGCTTGATTTGGCCGATTATCATATGGTTTTTAGCGATGGCCGAAATTATTGGGAATATGAAGGGGATACAAAATACGTGACCGAAACAATCATGGCCGCGGACGCCCTTATCATCGGGACACCAACCTTTCAAGCTTCTATTCCAGCAGCGCTAAAAAATATTTTTGATTTATTGCCGATCAATGCATTTCGGGACAAGGTAGTGAGCATCTTTGTAACTGCCGGGACAGCAAAACATTATTTAATGGTGGAACAGCAATTAAAGCCAATTTTATCTTATATGAAGGCGCATATCGTACCTGGTTATGTATTCATAGAAGAAAAGGATTTTCATCGAAAGGAAATAGTGAATGATGATATCCTGTTCCGTATTGAGCGTCTAGTAGAGGATACCGTATTACAAGTCAACGCGGTTGCCAGCATGCAACAAGCAAAAGATGCGGCATATGATTTCTAATGAGGGCTTGCGGTGAAGCTCGGGAAAGTTGAATAACAAGTTTGGGGATTTGGGACTATCTTTCTGCAATTTAAAGCGCAGAAAAGATAGTCCCATTTTCATTTTCAAAGCAGTAGGTCGTGTCCATTTATGCATCATCCATTTTTATCCCTCTAAAATGGAAAAATCCCCCTTCCTATATGATGAACTTCATTCCATTATAAAAATGACTGAATTTACATACATAACATTATTTTGTAATGGAGGTGTAGCGTTCGTACAAGTACAAGCAAGAAAGTGAGTAGTAAACTAACAAGGAGGTTGGAAAGAACATATTTTTGCATAATATGGTAACCGCTTACAAAAAAACATCGCAGATAGGGGCTAATTTATAAATATTAAATCGAACTTATTTACAAAATTCAGTATTTAGAGGTGAACATATGCATAGATCTGGCCGGAAGAAGTATTCGAACATGATGGTTCTGTTCCTGAGCATGCTATTGGCGTTTGGTACATTGTTTAACGCTCCAACCTCATACGCTGAAACAGATGTTATTGAAAATCCTGCGGAAGCGCCTGCTCCTGAAGAGGTAGCTCCGGGAGAAGTTGTACCTGAGGAGGTTGCCCCGGTGGAACCACAAAATCCAGAAGGGACTCCTCAAGATCCGGAAGCACTTCCGCAGAATCCAGAGGCGGCTCCACAGAAACCAGAAACAGCTCAGGAATCAATTAAGGCGGCAAATGTCGGCCCTAAAAATCTTAGAGTCGTAGAAGTAACCCATAACACCGTATCTTTGGAATGGGATCCTGCACCGGACATCAAGCATTACTGGATTTGGGATACCAATAACAAGTACATTTTCTGGGCGAACGATGGAGCTCAAACCGTGGGTGGATTGACACCTTCGACGACTTATTCTTTTTACGTCGGACCGAATGGAGTACAGGCACCTAATCTTACACCAGAACAAAAAAGTAACGTAGTGACGTTTACAACATTGGAGGATGTAAGCGAATACAAGGATCCGCCTCTAACGCCACCAAGTTATTTAACAGTGACTGATGTCACGTATAACTCTGTAACGCTTGGCTGGGGGGGAGTTTCGAAGGCAACGGGATACGATTTTTATGTGAATGGCCAATGGATTAACGGTATATGGAGTAATACGGTAACCTCGATTACCTATGCACCTGAATCTGGCATGGAATTAGGTAGAACATATACCTTCGAGGTTGGAGCACAAAACCCTCCAAATCCGGTTTCAGCGAATAGTAATAAAGTTAAGATTACGTGGGGAGAGCTTTCCTCTCCTGAGGATTTACAGGTTATAACAGCAACGAGAACAACAGCTTCACTGGGGTGGGCCCCTGTACCTGGAGCGACAAGTTATGATATTTTTCAGGATGGTAAGCTTGTAGGTTCAAGCGAAACAAATCGCTTTGTAGCAAATGGACTTACAGAAGGGCAAAACTATTCATTTACCGTCGTGGCTAAAAATAATCTGTGGGAGTCTCCGGCAAGCAGTGAAAAGACCGTTGTGCCAGGAAGCGAATATACCAATGTTACGTACTACACTTCATGGTCTGGAATCGAAACACGAAACTTTAAACCAACTGACATTGACGTATCTCAAATTACGCATATCAATTATGCTTTTGCCGATTTATGTTGGAAGAAGTATGGCACAGGCGCCGCAGCTTGCCAGAACGAGAATATTCCATTGCAAAAAGATTATGTATTCGATGGTGAGATGATTATTGGCGACCCTGAGGTGGATATAAACAATTTTGAAACATTCGCAAACATTAGAAATCAAAATCCGCATTTGAAGATGATGATTTCGGTAGGCGGCTGGACCTGGTCCAAGAACTTCTCAAACATAGCAGCTACTGAAGAGACACGTCACACTTTTGCCAATTCGGTTGTGAAATTTCTAAGGGAGTACCGATTGGACGGAGTAGACATTGACTGGGAATACCCGGTTGAAGGTGGAGAAGATGACAACTCCAGACGACCGGAAGATAAAGAAAACTTTACACTTTTGATGAAAACGGTTCGTGATGCCTTAGATGGGGCCGGCTCAGAAGATGGTAAGTATTATCTTCTGACGATTGCTTCCGGACAAGGTGATAATTTTGTTGTGAATGCGGATTTTGTGAATTCCGCAAGCTATCTCGATTTTATTAATATTATGACCTATGATTACAGCGGAAAAAATGATGTACTTGGTCATCACAATGCGCCGTTATTTTATGATAAAAACCATCCAGGCAGGAATGCCCCTAGAAATAATGTGCAGGGTGGAGCTTTAGGCCATTTAAACGGTGGAGTACCCAAGCATAAGCTAGTACTTGGGATTCCGTTCTATGGGAAGGGCTATAGGGATTGTCTGCCCAATGGGCAATACCGGACCTGTGCCGGGGGCACGGAAACGGGGACATGGGAAGCCAATCTTTTTGATTACACCGATCTCGAGAGAAATTATGTGAACAAAAACGGCTATGTCCGTTATTGGAACGAGGCTTCGAAGGTAGCTTATCTGTATAACAGTGAGAACAAAGTCTTTATTACCTATAATGATAAGGAGTCGATGTTATACAGCGCTTCTCTCGTAAAATCGTTGGATATTGCGGGAGTCATGAGCTGGGACATCAGCGGTGACCGTAACAAGACCCTGAATACACAATTGGTGCATGACTTGCCGATTAACGGTACCGTGAATACGTCACAATTAACCGCTCCTTCTCAAATCTCGGTTACTTCCAAGCAGGCCAGATCGCTACAGTTGAAATGGAATGCTTCCGAGGGAGCCACAGGCTATGAGGTATACGTGAATAAGCAGTGGGTAGGCAATATAACAGAGCCGCAGTATACGATAAACGCTCTTAAACCAGACACCGAATATTCTATTCATGTATTGGCGATTGAGAAGGCTAATGAGACCGTGCAAAGAGTATCCAGAAACAGTGACGTATTGAAAGTGACAACCTCATCAGATCCGGTGACTCCACCATCATCTGGGGGAGGAGGAGGAGAAACAACCACTTCGCCACCGACAACACCTGTACCAACAGATAAAGACAAAAATGAATTAGGAACTAGGGTCAGCAAAAATGGCAACACAACAGTAGTCACGTTGACAACGGATGCTGCAGCCATTAAAAAAATTGCTGATTCGGCTTCAACGACATTCAACATTGTTATTGATAGTGACGGCGGAAAGCCTGTGGAATTGACCGTACCTCAACAGATCATTGCGGCAATTGCCAAAAAGGGAGAGGAAGCTGCACTCTCGATCCGTATGAAGGACGCTGAATACAGCATTCCGATTCATGCGATTCATGGAACGGCTGACATTAAAATTTCGTTCCAAACGCCGGAGCAGAGTGTCTTGGATCAGATGAAAAAAGGGCTCGGTTCCAAGGGCATAACAGATCTAGTTCAACCGTTTGAGTTAAAGATTGAACAGATCGCTTCTGGGCAAACGGCCAAATCACTTACCGATATCGGAAAATACTATATTAGCCGCGTATTCACATTAAATGCGAAGGATATCGATGTGAATCGCATTTCCGGTGTGATCTTCATCCCGGGAAGCAACGAGCTTCGTCCTGTTCCAACGGTATTTAAAGTGAATGCGGATGGAACGGTTACTGTCGAAATGAAAACAAAAGGCAGCGGTATGTACGCTTTAATCAAAACTAACTACAACTTCCTGGACGCTACAAAGGGCTGGTTACAGAAGGATGTTCATCTGGCAGCCGCGAAGCTGATTGCCTCTGGAGAGAGTGCAAATATTTTCGGAGTGAACAAGAGCGCTACCCGAGCTGAGGTCGTGTCAATGATCGTAAGGGGCTTGGGGATCGTACCGGATTCAACCAGTTCTGCGTTTAAAGATGTGGATGTAAAGTCCAAGTACGCTGGTGATATCGCAGCGGCATCAAAATTAGGTTTAATCCAAGGGAAAACGAAAGATACATTTGATCCAGACGGATTGGTGACCCGTCAAGAGATCGCCGTTATGCTTGCGAATGCAATGAAGTACGCAGGCAAAACGGGTGAAGCCAAAGCGGGTGTGCTGGGGCATTTTGTTGATCAATCCGCTATTTCTTCTTATGCGAAATCGTCAGTGGCCTTTATCGTACAAGAGCAGATTATGAACGGGGTTTCCAAAACCCGTCTGGATCCTCAGTCGAACGTAACGAAAGCTCAGACTGCGGTGAGCGTGATGAGAATGCTGCGATCCTTACAACTATCTAATTAAATTGAAGAGGGGGCGTCCCCAAAGGTCTGTTGGCCTGGGACCCTCCTCTTTTTTCTGTTATGAGATGAGAATAAATCAAGAAACCTTTCTAACCAAGTTAACGTATATCCCAATATCTTCAAAATTAGTGAGGGGGTTTAAGCATGTCATTTTTTAATAAAATGTTGGCCAGTGTTGGAATTGGGGCGGTAGAGGTAAATACGCATCTTGAAAAATCATCGTATTATCCCGGGGAAGATATAAGAGGAGTTATTCATATTAGGGGCGGGAACGTAGATCAAAACGTTGATCGAATCTACGTAAAGCTGATGACGGAATACATCAGAGAGCATGATGATAAGAAGTTCACGGAATCTTTCATCATTGCCAAAGTTAAACTATCGGACAGCCTGGTAGTAAAGCAGGGCGATAAGCTTGAAATTCCTTTTGAATTCCCACTCCCTCTGGAAACACCGCTTACCTTGTCCAGGCAGCCAGTTTGGGTGCATACAGGTTTGGATATCGAATATGCGATCGATCCGAAGGATCGGGATTTTATCGAAGTTACGCCGCACCCTTATACTTCAGTTGCACTGGATGCAGTATCGGAGCTCGGCTTCCAATTCAAGAAGGCAACCTGTGAGCATCATCCCCGATTAGGCCGCGGGCTTCCTTTTGTTCAGGAAATCGAGTTTTATCCGGGACGTGAATATGCAAGTAGAATTACAGAGTTGGAGCTGATCATGTATCTGGAGTCTGACCGACTAACCGTTCTGGTGGAAATAGACCGTAGAGGAAGAGGCTTGTCCGGCTGGCTTGAACGCTCGTTCGATATGGATGAACGTCAATGCCGAATGATTTTGGAGAAGAGTGAACTGCAAAAGGGCCCAACGTACATTGCCGAAATCCTTAAAAATATGTTGGATAGACAAATATAATAAAACAACAAAGCAGTCGATTGAATTGAAATTTATGGTAGTAACCCTCATGAATTTTAGTATAATAGATGTACTATATAACTGAAGGGAAGGGTTATCGTATGAAGTTTACGGAATATCCGTATAAGCGTCCTGACATTAAAGAAATTGAACAGCGGTTTAAAGAATTACTGAAAGCGTTTAATGAAGCATCCACTTTTGAAGAGCAGGATCAAGCGATGACGGCGATTAACGAGCTGCGCCATAACATGGATACCCAAGCCACACTGGCGAGCATCCGTCATTCGATCGACACCACCGATTCGTTCTATAAAGAAGAACAGGACTTTATGGATGAAGCCGAACCGGTGTTTCAGGAATACATAACCGATTATTACAGAGCGCTAATGGGCTCCAAGTTCCGCACTGAATTGGAGGCTAAATGGGGACAGCAGTTGTTCGCCCTGGCTGAATTGTCACTGAAGACGTTCAGTCCGGAAGTGATTGAAGACCTTCAGCTCGAAAATAAACTGTCGACCGAGTACTCGCAGCTGATTGCATCAGCAAAAATTCCTTTCAATGGTGAGGAGCTTACGCTTTCCCAGCTGACTCCTTATGAATTGTCCACAGACCGGGAAGTACGCCAGCGTGCTTTTGATGCGCGTTATCAATTCATGGCAGAGCATGAAGATGATTTTGACCGGATTTATGATGAGCTGGTTAAAGTACGGACGAAAATCGCCAAAAAGCTTGGTTATAACAATTTCGTGGAGTTGGGTTATGCGCGCATGGCCCGCACCGATTATAACGCAGAAATGGTTGCGAACTTCAGACAGCAGGTGCAAGATTATCTCGTGCCGATGGCCTCCAAGCTGAAAGAGCGCCAGCGCAGCCGTATTGGCGTTGACGATTTGTTGTTCTACGACGAGGGCTTCAGCTTTAAGTCCGGAAATGCAACGCCGAAGGGTGATGCCGAATGGATCGTGGAAAACGGTAAGAAAATGTACAGCGAACTGTCACCGGAAATGAATGAATTCTTCACCTTTATGATAGAGAACGATCTTATGGATTTGGTAAGCAAAAAAGGAAAGCAAGCCGGTGGATATTGTACGTTTATTCCGGACTACCGCGCACCGTTCATTTTCTCTAACTTTAATGGTACCTCCGGAGATATTGACGTGCTGACGCATGAAGCGGGTCATGCATTCCAGGTGTATGAGAGCCGCGGATTCGATGTGCCGGAATACAATTTCCCGACATATGAAGCGTGCGAAATTCACTCCATGAGTATGGAGTTCTTCACATGGCCTTGGATGGATCTGTTCTTTAAAGAGGATACCGACAAGTACAAGTTCAGCCATTTGTCCGGTGGTTTGGAGTTTATTCCTTACGGCGTGTCTGTCGACGAGTTCCAACATTTCGTGTACGCTAACCCGGATGCTACGCCGGCTGAACGTAAAGCAGCATGGCGTGAAATCGAGCGTAAGTACCTGCCGCATCGTAATTTTGCGGGTAATATGTATCTGGAAAATGGCGGCTTTTGGCATAAGCAAGGTCATATTTTTAAATCACCGTTCTATTATATCGACTATACGCTGGCTCAAATTTGCGCTTTCCAGTTCTGGGTACGCCTGCATGAGAACTATGAAGCCGCTTGGGCTGATTATTTGAAGCTGTGCCAGGTCGGCGGCAGCAAGTCGTTTGTTGAACTGGTGAAATATGCCGGTCTTAAATCTCCGTTTGAAGACGGCTGTATAGCTTCCGTTGTTGGAGATATTGAAAATTGGCTGAACAGCGTGGATGACAAGGCGCTTTAATCGTTAGTAGAGAAGTGGAATCATAACATCAAGAGCCGAGTGAGATTTTGGGATCATGTCCTAGATTTCACCCGGCTCTATTCATTGTCCTTACATTTCTGTAAATTTGTTGTTTGCAGATAAAAAGGTTAAAATGAAATTAGGTTACTTAAAGTAAGACCAATATCGAAATGGAGGAGTTAATCATGTCCCAAAATATTTTAAACACAGGTAAACTAGTTCATAACATGGCACTTCAACAGATTCAGGCTATTCCGGAGGAGCTATTTGATATCCAGCCTCCGCAGTTCAATAATACGATCCGTTGGCATGTGGGGCACGTTATCTCCAGCTTGAATTACTTTCTTTCTCTAGCTGTTCCGTTTAACTTTGAGATTCCGGAATCATATGGTGGATTATTCGGAACCGGAACGAGACCATCGGAATGGACGACAACACCTCCTACAAAGGAAGAGCTTGTCAAGTATTTCTCCGGTCAACTTGAAAGCTTGGCGGGTATATCTCCAAGTGCTCTTGAGCAATCGCTAAAAGCACCGATTGACTTGGGCAAGATGCACTTTGAAACCGCAGGAGAGTTGGTCAACTTCGCTCTGATTCATGAAGCTATGCATATTGGAAACATCTCCAGCATGTTGAAAGTCATTCAGCACAATCAGGCATAATCATATTGTTAAAAACGCCTTCGGCGTCCTTCTCAAGGACGCCGAGGGCGTTTGTGTTTGGTGAAGCAGTTTCACGGATGTGGTCGTTGTCGCGCACGTGGAATCGGCCAGCTTTTTATCAATTAAACAATTAAACAGCACTTTGCTCAATTTGCACAGCAACTGATTTACGATCGGGATATATTAAGCTTGCAATTATACCAACCAAGAGGCAGATGAAGAAAGTGCTGAATTTCGCAGAAACAATCGCTTCCAGTGGTGAAATCGACCACAGTATCGCACTGAGAAAACCTGTAATAATCGTTGCGATTACCCCAATACCCGATGTCTTTTTCCAGAAGAAAATTAATAAAATGACAGCAGAAAACGTATTGCCTATGCCTGCCCAAGCAAAGCTTACAACACCATAAATGATGGAATCAGACCATAATGAAATGATAAGACCTAATATCCCAGCTATAATAACGACGAGACGAGATAAATTAACTAAAGTGCTGCCCTTCATCTTAATTCCCATTGATTTATGAATAATATCTTCACTTACTGATGTAGTTACCACCAATAGTTGAGAGGAGGCTGTAGACATAATGGCAGCCAATATACTGGATATAATAATTCCTGCTACCCAAGGAGGCAATAAATCCGAAACCATATAAGGCAATATCATTTCGGCATCATCTATTGTGCCTTGTTTATAAAGAACGGAACCGAAAATCCCTACTAAAAACGCGCCGACATAAACAATAAGTGTCCAGATAAAAGCGACCCATTTCGCTGTACGCAGTTCCTTTTCATTTGTCAGCGCCATAAAACGAGAGCTTAATTGAGGTTGTCCGCCAAGCCAACCAAAGAACCACGAAAAGTTGGTCATCAACATGGCTCCTAACGCTAACCCTGTTAATCCTCCAAACCAGTTATTAGCGCCATTCCCCATTTCAGTCAAAGCATGAGAGATCGATAAATCATGATGTTGAATTTGGATAAACGCCACAATCGGAACGATGATAAATGTTAACACCATTAAAAAGCTTTGTACCGTATCTGTCCATACAACGGACATAAAGCCTCCCATGCACGAATAGGCAATGATAATTAATGCAATCACTACCGTTCCAATTGTGATATCCACACCGGAAATCGAATAAAGGGTTTTACCCGTACCTGAAAATTGGCCTGCAATATAAAAGACGGAAAATGCCCCCATAATTAAAGCGGATAATACCCGAATCATGTTGCTGTGGTTTGGAAATTTAACAGCTAAATAGTCCGGCAACGTAAAGACGTTATATTTTTTTCTTTCATTCATAAATTTCCGCGCTAAAAATAGCCAGGAAAAAACTACCCCTAAAAACATGCCAGACAATATCCAAATACCCGATAGACCAGTCACATAAATAAAACCAACCGCGCCTAAAAACATGTACGCAGATTCACCAGTTGCTCTTTCTGAAAAAGCCAATGCCCAACCAGGTAATTTATTTCCGCCTAAAAAATAATCATGTTGATCTAACTTTTTTCTACTAAAATAAACGCCGATTCCTAACATAGCTAGTAAATATATTACGATTTCTGCATAAATCACAAAGCTGCCTGTAACGTTCATGCGATTCCCCTCTTTTAATTCGTAGTAAACTTATAAGATTTATATAAATTTAAGCTACATACGATGATCTGTCAATAAATTAATATAATAAATAAAAAAATAATTCTCAGTAAACTCATATGAATTAAATTGAATTAAATAAGTATAGGCTATATAATGATGATTATTAATATAATGCAATGTCCCCTTATGCTTATAAGAAAATATAAATGGGAGTGTCTACTATGAATGAAACTAAAATCATCATCCCGCCATTATCGATGTACGCGATCACAGCTAAACTTTTTACACATGTAGAAAGAGCAGTTGTTTCTAAATACGGTGAACAAGGACAAGACCTTATGCAACAAGCAGTAGAACGTTTCGGATATAAAGATGCGGAAGACATTGCTAAAACAGCAACGGTTGATGGCGAAAACCATACATTATTCGAATATATTCCAAGTTATCATCATACTGAGAACAAATATAAAGACCTGACGATCTATGCATTAATGGCTAAGTTATTTGCGCAGCTGAGTAAAGCGGTCGTTGATGAATTTGGCGATGTAGGAAAGGATACGATTCGTGAAGGGGTTCGCACATTTGGTGAAGAGCGTGGCCGAGGAATCGCGCAAAGGGCTCGTACGAATGGGGAGAAAAATACAATTTATAACTACTTGTCCAATTATGATATGGGTAGAAGTGATTTATTCACCTATACGTCCGATATTAAGCCTGAGGAAATCGAGCAGAACTTTACGGCATGTCCTTTTGGTCAGCAATGGGCGGATGACGACATGCACGAATATGGTATTTTATATTGTGAAATGATTGACCCCGCTGTTGCGCGCGGATACAACAATAAATTTGAAGTTGAACATGATCAGTATGTGTTAAAAGAAGGCAACTGTCATTTTAGATTCAAATTAAAGGAATCTGAGTCAAATGATTAATATACAACGATTAAGCGAACATATCGAACAATTATCCTTAATAGGAAGAACGGCTGATGGGGGAATCAACCGCTTTTCTTATACGGATGATGAAAAAAGAGCGAACGAACTTGTTGCGCAATATATGGAAGCAGCGGGGTTAACCGTTCGTTACGACGTGGTTGGCAACCTTATTGGAAGTCAGACAGGCACCGAAGATTTACCTGTGATTTTATTAGGATCTCATATAGATACCGTACCTGACGGTGGAAGGTTTGATGGCAGTTTAGGTGTGTTAACAGCTATCGAAGTCATTCACTCTTTGAAGGAACAAGGAATAGATCTCAGACATCCGGTGAAAGTCATTGCTTTTAAAGATGAGGAAGGAACCCGATTCGGATTTGGCATGATTGGAAGCAGAGCGATTGCAGGGACGTTATCAACAACCGATTTGCTGAGAATGGATGAAGACGGAGTAACGATTGAGCAAGCCATCGCCAACGATGGTTTAGAGAGGAGACCTCTTTCCAGCGCTAAATTAGACAATGTTAAATGTTATGTAGAAGTTCATATCGAACAAGGAAAAGTGCTGGAGCGAAGTGATGCGGCAGTTGGAAATGTAACGGGAATCGCAGGACCTTTATGGCTGAAATTTCAGTTAATAGGGCTGGCTGAACATGCAGGCGCGACCCCAATGAACCAACGCCAAGATGCTTTAGTGGGAGCAAGTTTAGTCATTGCTGAAGTTGAGAAGATGGCGAAGAAATATCATTCTTCGGTGGCGACTGTTGGCAAATTAATCGTTAAACCCAATGGCGTAAATGTAATTCCTGGTGAAGTTGAATGGACTGTTGATATTAGAGATATAGACGAAGACAAGCGCAATCTACTGGAAAATGACATTAAACAGTATGCTGAAACCGTCGCCAAGGAACGTCAATTGCATCTACATGTCACCGAATTACAGCGTGTAGAGCCAGTTCAGTGTGATGAAAATATTCAAAATGCGATTAATGAAAGTATTCAAGAAATAGGTGAGAACGTTGTATCACTACCAAGCGGGGCCGGACATGACGCCATGCAATTTAAGCAAAACTTCCCTGTTGGCATGATTTTTGTCCGGTCTAAAGATGGAATCAGTCATAATCCTAAAGAATTTACTGCTGAAGAAGATATTGAAAAAGCAGCAAAGGTTCTATACAAAACGATTGTAAAACTGGATCGATAATCATATTGTTAATTTGGTCTCCCTGAGCTTTGAGCTTTGGGGAGATTTTTGTTGTGGTCGGAACGTCAGAACGTCAGAACGCTGCACGAAGGAATGGGCTAAGGTTATTCACTAAAACATAAAATCTTGACAAACATTAGCTGTTTTTAATCTATATAGAATACATGTATAAGTCCTGTATTTAACTCGGAAAAGATGCTATATTTTATTCATACTTCGATGAAAGTGCTTACAAATGGCTGTGGAAAGTGACAGAAAGGAAGGTGAGGCAGGGATGATGTAAGCTTTTTGAGGTCTAAATTGCTTCCGAGCATGGCCCTGATTAGAGATTGTAACGGTAGAGGAGGATATTAATATTGAACAGGTCATTAAGCGCAAAGGCGTTCATTCTAATGCTTAGCTTTTGTATGCTTCTATCATCCTTGGGCTTAGTAAAGTCTGCAGAAGCAGCTGAAGAGATATCGGAAAGTAATTTAACACTAGAGAATCCAGGATTTGAATTGCCGCTCACAGACGGAGCTGTACCTGGCTGGACACAGTTACTCGGCGTGAGCATGAACGGTGGAATATCGGTAACGGATGCCGTCTACAATTCAGGCTCATACAGCTTAAAGATTACAGATAACGATAAGGTCAATCTTGGTGTAGAGAGCAGTAAAATAGACGTCACTCCGCTGACCGAATATACAACAGGAGCCTACGTTCATATAGAAAGCGGCTCCGTTCAGCTGCAAATGCGGTTTTATAAACAGGATGGTTCTCTTATACCAGCCGTTGAAGGAGGAATCGCCGTTCACGATCCTAACTTTACAAGCACGCCAGTTGGTCAGTGGCAGCAATTGACGGTCAAGGCAGCTGCACCGGCTGGGGCGGTATCTGCGTCCGTTGTTCTGGTATCAGGCAAAAATGCATCGGGTATCAGCTACTGGGACGATATTAGTGTGGAAAAAGGTGGAGCAGTAACCCCGAATCCAGATCCGGATCCGGAACCGGAGCCTAATCCGGGAGAGCAGCCAGGTCCCGGGTTCTTTTTAAAAAACGGAGGGTTTGAACAGCCAAGCACTGAGCCAACTATTCCCGGTTGGACGGTAAAAGGGGGGCATGCTCGCCTAAGTCAATCGCTTGTTTTTGAAGGGCAGAACAGCTTGTACCTGGAAAATCAGGCGAATGTCGGTCCTGCTGTTCATGTAGAGAGTGATTTGATGAATGTGAAAGAGGGGGAGAGTTATACATTGACATCGAGCGTTTTCTTGCAGAATGGTCAACTGGAAGGCTTCTACGTCTATGTTTACGATGAGAGCGGAAAGCTGGTTCCCGGTCCGACAGGCTCGAACTTTCATCTGTATGTGAATGCACTGCCCGTGTTGGCAGACGGCAAATGGGGATTGGCTGAAGGCACGTTCAAAGTGCAGCCTGGTGGGAAGACAGCAAGGATATCAGTCATCACAGGTTCCAAGAAAAGCTTTCAGGTTTATATCGATGATGTCAGCTTGCTGAAATCGGTTCAGAACGGAGGTTTTGAAGAAGACGTAACCAATGGCATCGTGCCCGGTTGGAAAAAATTCAACGAAGCTACAGATAGCGGGTCTTACAGCGTAACCGATGAGAAATCGTCATCCGGGAACAAAAGCTTAAAAATTCAGAACACACCGGATGTCTATCTGAATGTGATCAGTGATCTGATTCCGGTGGAACCGGGGGTTACGTATACGGCGAAAGCCCGGAATTTTATTGAATACGGCTCGGCTGATATGTATGTCCGTTATTTTGATTCCAGTAGAAAGTATCTGGGCAAACAGCATTACAGTATTAAGTCTGAGCCTATCTCGGTTTGGTTTACGAATGATGTGGAGGCGATTGTTCCGGCAGAAGCCAGCTACGCGGCTGTTATGTTTGCTGGCAGTCCGAAAAAATCGTATACGTATTACGTGGACGATGTGAAATTCATCAAGGGCAATCATCTAGAGAAGGAAGTTCCGGTTCCGGATAACTCCATTTCTAAAGTCGGACAGAATCTGGGGGTTCAAATCCGCAAGGCAACCATCATGAGAGGTGATATTGGAAAATACGCCGATGGACGCAATGTGATTTACACGGTCGTACAAGGGGCGCCATCCGTATTTACGGTGATCGATATTAAAACAGAGAAAGTGCTCAAAAGCATGCCGCTGGAGAACACAGAGGGAGCTTGGTCTGTGAAAGTATCAACCGATGGAACGGTGTATCTCGGAGCCTATAATAAGGGACTGTTATACCGTTACCTGCCGGATACGGACGAAATGATCAACCTGGGTCATCCGTTGCTGACCAAGGATGCCGTACTGTACCCGATGGACAGCGGAAAGGACGGAAAGATGTACGGAGGAAACTACCCATCCGGGAGCGTTTATGAGTATGATCCTGCCACGAACAAGTTCACCGATTACGGTACAATGGCGTTCAAGACGCAGGGCGAACGCTGGACGCGTGTCACGGTATATGATCCGGAGCATCATAAGATTTACGCGGGTGTTGGCAATGAAGCACGGCTTGTGGAGTACGACATTGCGACTGGCGTGAAGAGGGACCTTTTACCGGAGAAATACAAGGACATCATTTCGGTCTATGACCTCAATCTGGTCGGTGGAAAGTTATTTGCACGCAAGGAAGCGAACAACAGCTTTGAAACGTTTGTGCTGGATGCTGAGAGTGGAGAACAGATTCAAATTACGAATGGAGATACTGGAGAGAAGGGCTTCGAGCTGATCAACTATTCACGCGGGGTATCCCCGAAGTCTCCGATCGCGAACAAATTATATTATGCTGGACTGAATGGGATGCTGTATGAGTACGACCTGAGTACAGACACGTACCGTTCTCTTGGCGCCAGCATCGAGGGGGCTGCAATCGGATACGGCTATGTGGAACTTGAAGAGGAAGGCTTCCCTGGTTACAGTCTGGTCGGATTGTCCGGCAACGGCGGTAAAATGTTCAAATACAATCTGGAGACCGGAAAAGTGAAGCTGACGGATGTCATGCTGCCAGCGGAGCCTGTGAAGATTCACGATATTGAGAGAGGTCCCGACGGCAAAATCTATACAACCGGCTATCTCGCCGGTAACGTGGGAGTCTACACGCCGACAACCGGAGACAGCATGTATCTTAATGGTTTGAGTCAGAGCGAAGGAACCACCGTCATTCATAACAAAATGTATTTTGGTATCTATCCGGATGCCAAAATTTACGAGTATGATCTGAGCAAACCATGGAATCGTGACAATTCCGATAAACTGAATCCCAATCTCTTGTTTACTCTGTCGAAAAATGAACAGATTCCGGGTTACACCTTGCAGGATCGGCCGTTTGGAGTGGCTGGTTCAGAGGAGTTGAATAAGCTGTTTGTTGGTACCGTTCCGAAGAACAGCCTTCTTGGCGGGGTGCTGGCGGTATATGATCTTACGGAGCGGAAGGCACCGGAAGTGTATTGGAATCTCGTACCGGATCAAAGCGTTCTCTCGCTCGTATATAAAGACGGGATTGTGTACGGAGGAAGCTCCGTTTATGGCGGGCAGGGAGGGACACCTGCAGCTTCGGAAGCCGTTCTGTTTATGTGGGATGTGCAGAAAAAGGAGAAGGTATTTGAAGTGGTTCCTGTCCCCGGTAAAAAATCCATTACCGCGCTTCATATTGGACCCGACGGGAACATTTGGGGACTATCCAACGGGGCGTTGTTCGTATTTGATCCGGAGCAGCGAAAGGTGATTTACAGTAAGGATGAATTTCCGGCCGCAGCTGGGCGCTGGATTGACGGATCGATGGAAACAGGTAGTGACGGGAATGTGTATGCGACGGTTGGAGGGAACTTCTTCAAAGTGAATGCCGATACGAAAGAAATGACCGTGTTGGCCACCGAAGTCCAGAAGGTCGCACAGGACGACTTTGGACATTTTTATATGTATACAGCAGATGGAACGATTCTTTATAAATACTCCATTCCTGAACTCATACTTAAAGTGACAGGCGCTGAGCTTTCAGCTTCGGATACCTCCGTCAAGGTTGGTGAGGAGTCTCAGTTATCTTTAAGAGCACAGTTGGAAAAAGGGCGAAGCACCAAGGAGCTGTCAGGCGCTAAGATTTCGTATACCATTAGCGATCGGGCAGCGGTGTCTATCAAACAAGGAATGATAACGGCACTAAAACCGGGCGTTGTCAGCATTCAGGCAACTGTAAGCTTAAACGGTACGGTGGTGGAGTCGAACTCAGTCCAGCTAACAATTACAGGCACGGGTAGCGGAGGTGATGGTGGTGAGAATGGCGGAGGAAATGGTGAAGGGACTCCGGGATCACCCAGCCCTGGAAATCCTCCTGCAGAGACGGGAACACCGTCAAAAGACAGTGAGACGTCTGCACAGGGTGCGACGCATGCCCGGATTCAAGTGAATGTGGCTATTGTTAAACTGCAAAATGGGGCAGCTGCACTGGAAATAAAGGATGATGTTTATAAGAAAGCTGCTGAGCAGGCAGCGGCTGCTGGTATTCACGAGCTCGTTATTCAGCTACCTACGGTCCAAGGACTGAATAAATGGAATGTTCAGCTTCCAGTTACGGCTTTGGAAACGGCGAAGAACAACAAGGTGACAAAGGTCAGATTGACCTCCGAAATTGCCGATATGGCGGTGAAACTGGATGCGATCAATAATGTCGCAGGCTCCGTGTTGCAGCTTGAGCTGAGCCGTATACAAGGGGAGGGCAGCAATCTTTCACATCTTAGGGGTGTGCCGATATACGAGTTTAATGTTTATCAGAACAATAAAAAAGTAACTGATTTCACACATAAGAGGGCACTTGAGATTGTTATTCCTTTCGAGCTTGCAGCTGATGAAGCCCCGGGTATGATGATTATGTACTTGCTTAATCCGGACGGCAAGCTCAAGCCTGTAAAGTCTTCAGCATATGATGCCGTGAAGAAAAGAGTTTATATGGTTAGTCATCAGCCCGGTCGATATGTTATTAAACAGGCACAGGTCAACTTTAATGATGTTGAAGAAAACCGTTGGTCCCAAAAGTACATTCATCAACTGGCCGCGAGAGGAATTCTCGAAGGGAGAACAAAGAACCAGTTTGCGCCCGGTGAACATGTGACCCGTGCCGAGTACTTGAAGCTGATGATGGAAGCTTTTGATCTTATTCAGGGACAATCTAAAGCTGACTTTGTTGATGTGAAAGAGGGCGCCTGGTATTACCAAGCTGTAGCAAGCGCTCAAAATCTTGGTATTGCCTCCGGCGTTGGAGGAAACAGGTTTGAACCTCATCAGCAGATCACGAGAGAAGAGATGGCTGTGATCGCAAGCCGGATCGCAGACACTTCCGGTATTGAGCTTCTGGTGAAGGCGGAGCAAGATGATATACACTTCAGTGACGGCGCGGATATTCGACCTTATGCGAAACAAGCAGTAGAACGTCTTCACAAGGCGGGTATTATTACTGGAATGGAGGGCGGTCGATTTAACCCTCAAGGAATGGCAACGCGTGAGCAGGCGGCAAAGGTCGTGTGGCTGATGCTCGAAGCCACGATGGAATCCTTGTAACATAATAACGGGAAATGGTGCATAATAACTGAGCGGAAGCAGGGGGAATCCTGATTCTGCTCAGTTTTTTTGTGAGATAAAAGTCGGAGTAAAGTGCATCCTTAGGCGAATATCATGAATTACCTGACTACAGTCAGTCTATATAATATCGATAATAATCCTATATTTATGGGATGTTTATCGTTTAGTCTGACCGTAGTTAAACAAAAAAATTGCAAAATAAAAGATGCCCTGTTAAGCTGTAATGAATTAGTTTTTGATGTTGATTTATTTTTGAAATAGAGGTGGTAAGAGCTGTGAATGAAGAAGTGATCAAAGAGATTGCGATGAAACATTTCATTTTATATGGATATGAAGGAACCAAGCTGGCCAAAATCGCGGAAGAGGCTGGCATCAAGAAGCAATCTCTATATCACTATTTTAAGAACAAGGATGAACTGGTCCTTAAGATGAATGAGGAAGCTATAGAAGAAGAAATTGAATTCCTGAAACGTTACTTTAGGGAGAAATCGACCAAACCACTGAATGAGATCTTGGTAACCTTTCTTATAGACTATAAAAAGCGTTATCTGTCAAATGACAATTTGTCGTTTATGCTTCTGATGGCATTTATGCCGCCTGCCCATCTATGTCAGGTGTTTCAGCCCAGCTGCCGAAATTATTATTCGCATCTGGAGCTGCTGTTGGAAAGAATCTTTATCGAGCACAAGGATGTTATTCGAGTCTCCCCGGAAGATGCGGCAGTGTCGTTTGTTATGTTTATGGACGGGGTCGTGGTACAGCTTTTTTATGAAACTCCGGAAGCCTTTGATAAGGTTTTGCGGATCTCTTGGGATATTTATTGGAGAGGGCTCTCCTGTGGATAAGTGTTGTTCGGAATATTACTGAAGACAGCCTCCTTCTGGCAGAGCATCTTGTCTTTTGTACTCTAGTTAATCTAAGAATGAGGTTAAAGATATGAATATCAAGCAAAAAGCACCATTAATTTTATTGTTAACGAATTTATTTATCGCTTTTCTAGGCATGAGTCTTGTCATTCCGATTATGCCCACCCTCATGAAAGAGCTTCATTTCTCCGGTGAAATCATGGGGTATCTCATCTCACTGTTTGCCATTGCCCAGCTTGTTACATCTCCTATCGCGGGGATTTGGGTAGATCGATTTGGCAGAAAAAAACTGATTGTTATCGGATTGTTTTTGTTTTCCGTTTCTGAGTTGATTTTTGCAGTGGGCAGCAATGTATGGATACTTTTCCTATCCAGAATACTGGGAGGGATTAGTGCCGCGTTAATTATGCCGGCGGTTACCGCGTTTGTGGCTGATATTACAACGATGGAGGAAAGACCTAAAGCACTCGGATACGTTTCTGCATCGATCAGTATGGGCTTTATCATCGGTCCGGGAATTGGCGGATATGCTGCCGAGTGGGGAATCCGGGTTCCATTTTTCCTGGCAGCTGCTGTTGCTTTGAGTGCGGCGATTTTTTCACTCTTTATGTTAAAGGAGCCGTTATCTCCGGAGCAGTTGCAGATTAACAAAGGGAAAAAAGCGAAAATTAACATTTTTGAAGAGTTAAAAAAATCTACGCATTCTGTTTACTTTATCCCGTTTATTATTATTTTCGTTCTATCCTTTGGACTGTCCGCATTTGATACCGTATTCGGTCTGTTCGTGGATTCCAAGTTCGGTTTTACACCTAAAGATATAGCAACGATTCTTATCGTAAGTGCGATCCTGGGAACCATTGCCCAAATCTTCTTATTTGGTAAGCTTGTTCAGATGTTCGGGGAAAGAAAGCTGATTCAGATGTTTTTATTGGTCTCCGCTGTATTCCTGATTATCTCTATCTTTGTCAGAAGCTATTGGCTGATTTTAGGTACAACCTTTGTGATGTTCCTCGCCTTTGATTTGCTGCGTCCGGCCTTAACGACGTTGCTGTCCAGAATGGCAGGGGAGGATCAAGGGTTTGTTGCCGGAATGAACTCGACCTATACGAGCTTTGGTAACATTATCGGGCCTCTTGCTGGAGGCATGTTATTTGATTGGAATATTAATTTTCCGTATACCTTCGCAGCGCTCATGCTTCTCATTGCCTGGACGTTTTCGGTGAAGTGGAAAGAGAAGCCGGCAGCTTCCGAAGCAGTTTATTCCACAGCAAACGAATGATTATGTACAACACGCGGTTTCTGCCGGTGAAAGCGGGGAAGAGATCGCTTATATAAAACGATACTAAAAAGGCTCCTGAGCAATCAGGAGCCTTTAGTTTAAGCTGGTACTTATAGATACTGTTGTTGCATTTTATGCTTTTTGAACCGCCGGAGCCTTGTCTGTGTTTAGTTCTTCATCAGGCTGCGCACGTTTGATGAATATGGCCAGCAGGAACGCAATCACGATGATCCCGGCGGATACGAGGAATGAATCGTTGATTCCTTCTATGGTACCCTGAGCAGTAATTTGCTGTGTTAATGTTTCGAGTTCTGCTGCTGAAGGCTTGGAGGTCAGCTTCGACATGGCCGATTCCATCATCGTTTCAATATGCGTTTTCGTGCGGGTTGACATAACAGTGACGAGCAGTGCTGTACCGATGGCACCGGATACTTGGCTCAGGGTACTGTTCATAGCTGTACCGTGAGGAGTAAATCTCATAGGCAGTTGATTCAACCCGTTTGTCATGATCGGCATCATGACCATGGACATCCCGAACATCCGGAAGGTATACATGAGGATTAGCGTATTGTATGACGTTTCAAGTGTCAACTGACTGAAAAAATAAGTAGTGACAACTGTAATGGTCAAGCCGGTTAAAGCCAGCGCCTTGGCTCCGAATTTATCGAACAGTTTACCTGTAATCGGGGACATAATACCCATAACGATCGCACCTGGAAGCATGAGCAATCCGGAGTCCATAGGTGAAATACCCCGAATGGATTGTAGGTAAATCGGCATGAGCAGCATGGCAGAGAACATGGCCATATTTACAGCAACAGAAATCACGGACGACAAAGCGAACATCGGGTATTTATACACCCGGAAGTCAAGCATTGGCTGCTTTAGTTTGAATTGACGGATAATAAAGAAGAACAGCGCGATAATACCGACAATAAGCGTGATATATACCTCGGAGTTGCTCCAGCCGCCCTTCTGGGTATCGCCGGCAGAACTAAAGCCGTACAAAATACCACCGAAACCGACACTGGATAGAACAATCGAAAGAACATCGAGGTTGATGGCGATCTTTTCTTTCTTGTCTTTCAGTTTGAAGAAAGCGAACAGCAACACTACGATTGCGATTGGCCAAATAATATGGAACAATAAGTTCCATTTATAATGCTCGATAATCCAGCCGGAGAGCGTAGGGCCAATGGCAGGGGCGAAGATCATGACGAGACCGAACATCCCCATCGCGCCACCGCGTTTTTCAACAGGAAAGCTGGTCAGCATTACATTCATCAGAAGCGGCATCATGATTGCGGAGCCAGAAGCCTGAACCATACGGCCAGTCAGCAGTACGGCAAAGGAAGGTGCAAATCCGCCCATGATCGTACCCAGTGCAAACAAACTCATGGCCACTAAGAACAAATGTCTGACCGAGAACCGTTGAATCAGAAATGCGGTTGACGGAATCATAATCCCGTTAACGAGCATGTAACCCGTTGTGAGCCACTGTACTGTTGATGGGCTGTCAATGTGAAATTCCTTCATGATCGAAGGGAGTGCAATGTTAAGTAAGGTATTGCTTAAGAGTGCGACAAAGGCACCTGTTAAAAGAATGGCTATAATTCCGAAAGGCGAGGTTGAGTGACTAGATCGCCCGTTAACATTTTCCATAATTTCTCCTCCAATAATTCAATTACTCTGAAATAATGCACTTAAGTTGGAAGGCGCCGGGTTCATCCCTCCTTCAATCACAACAATCCAAGTTATCTACATTATTTGTCCTAAATGATGCAAGAATACGCTTATGTTAATAAACATCTTGTTCATTAAAAGTCATGAAGTATATTATAATACACTTAATTCTCATTGCAATAAACAATTTGGGGGGAAATGTTATTTTCTGAACAAGTAGATGTTAAGTTGTCTAATATTTAAATATTTACATATGGTGGTGACGCTAAAATGAAAGAAAATGCCGTTGACAGAAGAATTGTTCGTACCAAGAAAGCTTTACGGGATGCGTTAACCGCATTAATGAAAGAAATTACATTTGATGAAATTACAGTAAGCGATTTAACGAGGAGAGCTGATATAAATAGAGGGACGTTTTACTTGCATTACCGGGACAAGTATGATCTGCTGGAGCAAAGCGAAGAAGAGATCATTGAAGGCATTCGGAGTATTCGGAGTCAAAAACAGCAATTAACGAAAGAGGATCTTCCCACTTTTGATTACATGAATGAACCGATGCCCTTTGTTACAGAGCTGTTTGCGTATGTAAAGGAAAACGCAGACTTTATGAGGGTTATTTTAGGCCCTAAGGGAAATCCAGCTTTTCATGTAAAGCTTAAAACAGTGATGCGCGACAATATGTCTCAGGGGATTTTAACACATCTGGATGAGGCCCAACTCATTGTTCCCATTGGATATATTTCAGCCTATGCCATTTCGGCACAGCTCGGCGTGATCCAGCACTGGCTGGACTCGGGCATGAAGGAGTCTCCGGAGGAACTTTCGCTCATTAATTCCAAACTGGTCTTTGGTAATCCCGCTACTATTTACAAAAAGTCCTAAGAGCGGTACAACGATTCGCCGAACGAAGAACGAACAGGATTACGTTGAGAAGGAGCATACGACGGATATTTCGCTCCACTTTACTGAAGAAAGTATAAGAGTCAGACTTTTGATACTTAGTCTAATTAGTTATATACTAAGCGATGAGCCTAAGTGATTGATATTATTCTATAACTTGGAGGAATTTGCAGATGAAAATCGTAGCTTTAGTCGGGAGCACCCGTAACAACTCCTACAACCTGAGATTGGCACAATATGTGCAGAATAAATATCAGGAGCAGTTGAATGTTGAAATTTTGAACCTGAAGGAAATTCCTTTTTATGATCAGGATATCGAGGTTAACCCTCCAGCAGCGGTGAAGGAGCTTGCTCATAAAGTGGCTGAAGCGGATGCTGTATTGTGGGTCACACCTGAATATAACTACTCTATTCCGGGTGTACTGAAAAATGCGATTGATTGGCTGTCACGCGGTGAGCGTGTGCTCGTAGGTAAACCTTCCTGGATTATGGGAGCTTCCATGGGAGGTTTGGGTACCGTTCGCGCGCAGCAGCATTTGCGTGATATTCTGTTCTCGCCAGGTGTTTCCTCTCCGCTGCTGCCAGGAAACGAAGTGTATGTCGGTCTGGTTCACGAGAAGATTGATGAAGAAGGAAATTTAAATCATGAAGCAACCGAGCTGTTCCTGGATGTAGTTGTTAACAACTTTGTGAAGTGGATGAAACAGCAGGAGGCAGCTAGCGCGGTTAAGTAAATATAGCGACATTTATGTACCATGGGGACCCTTTGCAGGGTCCTTTCTGTTTGTTATGAGAATAAAACGTTGAGAACATGTGCAAACGGGTAATATAAAGGATAAGTAACAATCTTTGTGAATACAAAAGGAGCTGATCGTGTGAACCGAAACTGTTTATCGATTTTCTTAAAGGAAATAGGGCCTGTGATTTATCAGGCTGAAGTTCGTATACGATGATTTCAATTGCTCTTATCGGTTCCATCATTGGAATTAACGTCGTATATGTATCTATCTTCACGCTTCGGTTGATCTTGATGATTAAAGGAAGAAGAGGCTTGGCTTCTTTTCTGTCCATGATTGAGGTTTTTGTCTATCTGATGGGTTTGAATCTCGTTTTGCAAAATGTGGACAACCCTTTTAATATGGCCGCCTATTGCCTTGGATTTGGCTTGGGTGTGTACATAGGAAGCCTTATAGAAGAATATTTGGCGCTAGGTTACCTTGTCGTTCAGGTTTTTGTAGATTCACTGGAGATGGAGCTGCCATCCAAGCTGCGTGAAAAAGGATATGGCGTCACATCGTGGACGGCTGACGGTAAAGATGGAAAGCGGCTTGTATTACAGGTACTGGTAAAAAGAAATAATGAAAGACGATTAATGGAAACACTGAAAAAGCTGTCACCGCATGCTTTCATCATTTCCCATGAGCCTAAAAGTTTTAAAGGCGGCTTCTGGGTTAGACTTACGGAAGGACGCAGATCATGAGCATGAACGAATTATAAACCGATACAGTTCCAATCGGCGGCTCTATATCGTAGAATAAAGAGTGTACTATCATAAAGGAGTGTGGGAACGATGGCTCGTACTAAAACTCAAAAGGCCATCCGCAAAGCGGATCGTGCCGGTAGCTGGTGTGCTGTAAGTATACGTAAGACGAATAAGGATTATGGTGCTCTGTCACAACATGTGAGAGTAAAGCCGACGAAACAGGAACAATTACAGAAGATCAAACACAAAAAGCGGATCGGAGACGATGGCGCTTTTTTTATTTATATGGATGTCGCTTTGCACTTCCCCAAGACTACTGCTATAGTACGCTAGAGAGGTTAGTCTTTAAGATGGAGGGGCTTTATGGCAAAGCAAAAATACTATGTTGTATGGGTGGGAAATCAGCCTGGAGTATATACAAGTTGGAGTGACTGCCAGCTGCAGGTAAACCAGTACAACGGAGCAAAATTTAAAGCTTTTGAATCGAAGGCAGAAGCCGAAAAGGCATATGCACAAGGCTGGAAAAGCTTCTGGGGGCAGCAATCTCAAGGGGGATCGGGTGCAGGCTCAAAACCGAAGAAAAACCGTACGACTGCCCCAGAGGAGCCTGGCGAAATCGATTATGACAGTATTTCCGTTGATGTCGGTACTCACGGAAATCCCGGGCCGGTGGAGTATAAAGGTGTGGATACCCAAACCGGAGATGTTATATTTTCCTGCGGTCCCATTCAGAAAGGGACAAATAATCTAGGTGAGTTCCTCGCCATCGTTCATGCTCTAGCCTATTTGAAGAAGATCGGCAGTACGAAGACCGTCTATAGTGATTCAGTGAACGCTATGAAATGGGTCAGACAGAAAAAGGCTGTCTCCACACTGCCGCGGGATGCGTCAACCAAGGAAATATGGGATCTGGTAGACCGCGCGGAACATTGGCTGAGGAATAATTCTTATCCAAATAAAGTGTTGAAATGGCAGACGAAGAGCTGGGGAGAGATCAAAGCCGATTATGGACGCAAGTAAAGCGTTCATGCACAGTTTATCCCCTGCTTGTGTGTAAATAGTTGAATAAATATACCCGAACGCTCCGGAATTAACCCGGGGTGTTTTTTTATGCACATGTGGATTAAATGGGGGGAAATCTATTTTTTGAAACATAAGGATCTGCTGTTCATAATATATGATGCGGCCTGCTCGGAAGGAGGATGATCCGCTCTGAAAAAGGTAAAAGTAAAAGCAATTATCCAAAGGAGGCCATCAGCTGCTAACTTAAAGCAATTAGCCTTTTTTGCCGCTGTATTGCTGGTCATCGCTGCATTAATAGGATTGTACATTGCGTGGGTCGAGTTAAATACTCCCGGTGCGACGGGAGAGCTGATTATTTAGACAATAAGTTTGGCAAGTGTCTCAAAAATTTAGCTTGGGTGCCGGGAATCAAGAGATTGGTTTCCGGCTAAGCTGCTAGATACCTGCGGAATTACATGAGGTGGATATGTGAATAAGTATTTTCAGATTAAGCGTATACACAAAGTTATGAACATCTTCGGGAGTCTGCTGTGATAAATAATCTGTTTTTGGACGTAGTTATACAGAGTTTGTGAACACAATGTGGAAAACATGTGGGATAACTTCCGAAGAAACAGCAAATAAAGCTCCAATTTGGGATAACCCAAGGAGTTTATTTAGATTTGACGCTGATGCTGTGGATAAGCCTAACGGCATCATTTTTATTATACACAAGTTTATGAACATATTAGAAATTTGCAGGAAAGATATTAGAATAACATGCCTTCCGGGTATGTGCAACCAAAATGTTATCCCCATATGGTAATTTCGGCCGGGTGGCAAACATTTATCCTTAAGGTATACATAAGGCAATTGCAGCTTTTTTGGAGAGGGACAGTAACCTGGAAGTATAGACGGCGGTGCTTGGAGAATCCGAACACGGTCTTACCGAAGGAGAAGCTGAATAAGACGGATGTATTAATCTGGTGGGAGCATATTGCCCATTATATGGTGACGAGGTGGTTGAGCGAGTCCGTTTGTGGGACCTGGACGGTATGGGGTTAATTGTACTTCATTCCGGCACCGGATGAGCTGGTGTTTATCTCTTGGTTAGCCGGCGGGGGGAAATATTCAGAAGCGGATGTTGTATCCTGCTTATCCACAGTGGATAAATGTGCAATTTTGAAATTTTCCATCCTGATTCGAACAACATCCCCTCCTTATTATGGAAGCGCTCGATATTTATACAGGAACCTTGTATAATGTATCCAATTCTTAATACTGAATGATGATTATGATTATAAAGTAGGTTGGATCAATGGATAATGATAAACAGCGTCTAAGCATCGAAGCGTCAAGACTGTATTATTTGTCGGATTTCAGCCAACAGGATATTGCCACAAGGCTTGGCGTGTCCCGTCCAACGGTCTCCCGATTGCTTCAGCATGCCAAGGAACAGGGTTATGTCCGGATCAGCATCGTTGATCCACTTGAAGATTTGGATGCGCTCGGTGAACAGGTGAAGCAGCGTTACAAGCTGGATCAGGTACTGGTCTGTTACAGTCCGCTGAATGAATACCGGGAAATACAGAAGCATATCAGTAAAAAAACAGCCGAATACTTGTATGAAACGGTGCAGGATGCCGATATCATCGGAGTAACGTGGGGAACAACCATGTATTCCGTCGCCTTGGAGCTTCAGCAAAAGCAGGTAAGAGGTGTTGAGGTTGTACAGCTGAAGGGGGGCGTAAGCCATTCCCATGTAAATACGTATGCGGCGGAAACCGTCAATCTGTTTGCAGATGCCTATCATACGATTGCTAGGTATTTGCCGCTGCCGGTCATCTTTGACAGCATTGAGGTGAAAAAGATGGTGGAGGAAGATCGGCATATCCAGCGAATCATCCAAATGGGCAAACAGGCGAACATTGCGGTCTTTACAGTGGGCACGGTACAAGAAGATACGCTTCTGTTCCGATTGGGTTATCTTAGTGAGAAAGAGCAAAAGCTGCTGCAAAGCACGGGCGCTGGAGATATCTGTTCCCGGTTTTTTGATGCTCAAGGAAACATATGCAGCGAGGTGATTAACAACCGGACCATTGGTATCGAGCTGGAGGATCTCCGGCACAAAGACAAATCCATTCTTGTTGCGGGAGGCCAGCAGAAGATTGATGCGATAAAGGCAGCCCTCATCGGAAGATATGCTAACATTTTGGTAATTGATCAATTTACGGCACAGGCGTTATTAGGTTAATAAGGACGGTATTAATAACAGAGCACCTCTATCCTAGATAGAGGTGCTTTTTTGTGTTGATTGTATCTGAAATGGAGCAAAGGAGCAGATTGAATATGTGTTTACGTTTTGCTGAACAGGGTATAGACATTAATATAAGGAGGATTTTTGGTTCCCAATAAATTCATGAATGATAACAAGTAAACAAGTGAAAAATGATATATATCATTGCCACAAAACCCCATGAACATAATTTCAATTGTTGTTTTACATATGTTCATAGCTATGATATGATGGAGCCGTTCAGAGATTTTAAGGTGTTTGAGAACGCTTTTATTAATGATAAATAAGGAGTGTCAAACAGATGAGTATAGCAGGAATGATAGATCATACGCTTCTGAAAGCGGATGCTGTGAAAGAGGATATTACGAAACTGACCGAAGAGGCGAAGAAATATAATTTTGCTTCCGTTTGTGTAAATCCGGCATGGGTTGCCTATTCAGCAGAACAGCTTGCAGGCACGAATGTAAAGGTTTGTACTGTAATTGGATTCCCTCTTGGAGCTAATACTCCGGCTGTTAAAGCTTTTGAAGCAAAGGATGCTATCGCAAACGGTGCTGATGAAGTAGACACGGTAATTAATGTTGGCGCGCTGAAGGAAAACAATGATGAGCTGGTATTGAATGATATCAAGGCTGTTGTTGATGCTGCTAATGGTAAAGCTTTGGTTAAGGTCATCATTGAGGCATGCCTTTTGACGGATGAAGAGAAGGTTCGCGCTTGTGAGTTGGCTGTTAAAGCAGGTGCTGATTATGTTAAAACGTCTACTGGTTTTTCCACAGGCGGAGCAACAGCAGTAGATGTAGCGCTTATGCGCAAGACGGTTGGCGATAAAGTCGGTGTGAAAGCTTCCGGCGGTGTACGCAGCCTCGAAGATATGAACAGCATGATTGAAGCCGGAGCTAGCCGAATCGGTGCAAGTTCAGGCGTGAAGATCATGGAAGGCGGACAAGATACATCATCTTATTAAACTTATCCCTGCCGATGAAGGAGGACTAACTCATGAAAGAAGAGTTGATTCAGGAAGCGATCGAAGCTAGGAAGCAGGCATATGTTCCTTATTCCGGGTTTCAGGTCGGTGCTGCAATCCAGACAGGCGGGAAGGTGTACCGGGGATGCAATGTTGAGAATGCATCCTACGGTCTCACCAACTGCGCGGAGCGCACCGCTATATTTAAAGCGGTATCCGAAGGGAATCGTAAGATTGATGCGATTGCCGTCGTAGCCGATACTGAAGGACCGGTATCCCCGTGCGGCGCCTGTCGTCAGGTGCTTGCCGAGTTTTGCGATAGTGACACTAAAATTTATTTAACTAATCTTCACGGGAACACGGAAGAGTGGAATATGTCCCAGCTGTTGCCAGGAGCATTCCAAGCGGAAGATATGGATAAAAAATAATCCATGTGCTAGGCACAATCACTGTATCCCAATAATGTAAGCGCTTAATGAAAATAATCACTGTAATTTTCAACAACTTAGAATTTCAAAATGCTCATCAATGGGGGAACATCTCATGAAATATTTAATCGCGATATTGGGGCTGCTTGTCGTATTCGGAATGGCGTTTCTGATTAGTAATGACAAGCGTAACATTCGTTACCGTCCACTGGCTGTCATGATTGTGCTGCAGTTAATTCTAGGATTTGCGCTGCTGAATACCAGCATCGGTGAATACATGGTCAAAGGTATTGCCAATACTTTTGAAGCTCTGCTCGGTTATGCAGGAGAAGGCATTAATTTTGTGTTCGGCGGTATAGCTAATGAAGGAGCGGGTCCGTTCTTCCTTAACGTGCTACTTCCGATCGTATTCATTTCGGCATTGATCGGTATATTGCAATACATCAAGGTTCTACCGATCATTGTGAAATATATTGGTATCGTATTGAGTAAAGTTAACGGTATGGGTAAGCTCGAATCTTATAACGCTGTGGCATCGGCGATTTTGGGACAATCGGAGGTATTTATTTCCGTTAAGAAACAGATTGCCCTTATTCCGAAACACCGGATGTACACCTTGTGTGCCTCCGCGATGTCTACAGTTTCGATGTCCATTGTCGGAGCATACATGACGATGATCGAACCGAGATATGTTGTAACCGCGCTTGTACTCAACCTGTTTGGCGGGTTCATTATTGCTTCCATCGTGAATCCTTACACCGTGCCTAAAGAAGAGGATATTCTTGAGGTACAAGAAGATGAGAAGCAGTCCTTCTTCGAGATGCTCGGCGAATACATTATGGACGGATTCAAGGTAGCCATTACGGTTGCTGCGATGCTGCTTGGTTTTGTAGCTTTGATCGCCCTGATTAACGGCGTATTCGACGCTATCTTCGGCATCTCTTTCCAGGAAATGTTGGGATTTGTGTTTGCTCCGTTTGCTTTTGTTATGGGTGTACCTTGGAAAGAAGCCGTCGATGCCGGCAGCATCATGGCTACGAAGCTCGTATCTAACGAATTTGTGGCAATGCTGGATCTGGCTAACTTTAAAGATATGTCAGAGCGTACTATCGGTATCGTCTCCGTGTTCCTCGTATCCTTCGCGAACTTCTCCTCAATCGGTATTATTGCCGGTGCGGTAAAGGGATTGAATGAGAAACAAGGGAATGTGGTTGCCCGTTTTGGATTAAAGCTGTTGTATGGCGCAACCTTGGTAAGCGTGTTGTCCGCAACCATTGCAGGATTGTTCCTGTAAAAAGCGAATGATATTGAATAACAGAAACTTGATCGTAATCTGAAATGGGGGAATATGGACATGGAGCAATTTAAACGGATTCACTTGATCGTATTGGACTCGGTAGGTATTGGCGAAGCACCGGATGCGGCTGCATTTGATGATGTAGGTTCCGATACGCTGGGACATATCGCCCACGAATGCGGTGGCCTGAACATGCCGAATATGTCAGCGCTTGGTCTGTCCAATATCCGTAAAATTGAAGGTGTGCCTGCAGCTGAGAAACCGCGTGCTTACTTTACCAAAATGCAGGAAACTTCCAACGGTAAAGACACCATGACTGGACACTGGGAGATCATGGGTCTTTACATTGATACGCCGTTCCGGGTGTTCCCGGACGGCTTCCCGGATGAGCTGATTACCCGCATCGAAGAAAAGACAGGCCGGAAGGTGATCGGCAATAAACCGGCCAGCGGTACGGAAATTATTGAAGAGCTCGGCGAGGAGCATGTAAAGACAGGTGCACTCATTGTGTATACCTCTGCAGATTCTGTACTACAGATTGCAGCACATGAAGAGGTTGTACCTTTGAAGGAATTGTATGAGATTTGTGAGTTCTGCCGTGAAATTACGCTGGAGGACCCTTACATGTTAGGACGCATTATCGCCCGCCCATTCGTAGGGGAGGTTGGCCAGTTTAAGCGGACGGCCAACCGTCATGATTACGCGCTTAAGCCATTTGGACGTACAACGATGAATGAACTGAAAGACGCTGGATTTGATGTAATTGCACTTGGGAAAATCTCCGATATTTATGATGGAGAAGGAATTACCGAGGGCATCAGAACCGTCTCTAACATGGACGGCATGGACAAACTGGTGGCCACCATGGATAAATCTTTTAACGGTCTAAGCTTCATAAACCTTGTCGACTTCGATGCTGTCTACGGACATCGCCGCGATCCGAAAGGTTACGGTCAGGCTCTGGAAGAATATGATGTACGTCTGCCTGAGGTGTTCGACAAAATGACGGATGATGATCTGTTGATTATCACAGCGGATCATGGTAATGATCCTACTTATAAAGGAACGGACCATACTCGTGAATATGTGCCGCTGCTCATATATTCCCCACGCTTTGCTGAAGGGAAGGAACTGCCACTCCGTAAGACGTTTGCGGATATCGGAGCTACTGTAGCCGACAACTTTGGTGTAACAAAACCTGAGTATGGTACGAGCTTTTTAAATGATCTCAAATAATATCAGAATGTGGAGGAATGGAACATGAGTACACATATTGGAGCGAAACCGGGAGATATTGCTGAATCCATATTGCTGCCTGGGGATCCGCTACGGGCGAAATTCATTGCTGAGACCTATTTGGAGGACGTTACCTGCTACAACGAAGTTCGCGGTATGCTTGGCTTTACAGGAACGTACAAAGGAAAGCGTGTATCCGTACAAGGGTCAGGCATGGGTGTGCCTTCGATCGGTATCTATGTCAATGAGCTTATCTCCGAATATGGTGTGAAAAATCTGTTCCGTGTCGGCACCTGCGGCGCAATGCAGCAGAATGTACGTGTTCGTGATGTAATTTTGGCACAGGCTGCTTGTACGGATTCAGGAATGAACCGCCATCATTTCCAAGGTTACGATTTCTCACCGATTGCGAGCTTCCCGCTGTTGAAAGCAGCTTACGAGCGTGGTGTTGAAAAGGGTCTGAATATGCATGTGGGCAACGTGTTTACTTCCGACGTGTTTTATCGTGAAGACAAATCAGCTGTTCAAAAGCTGATGGATCACGGGGTTCTGGGTGTAGAGATGGAGACGACGGCCTTGTATACAATTGCAGCGAGAAAAGGTGTAAACGCCCTGACGATTCTGACGGTAAGCGACCATCTCCTGACCGGGGAAGAAACGACATCGGAAGAGCGTCAGACGACCTTTAACGACATGATGGAAGTGGCTTTGGATACAGCAATTTCGCTTTAATAAGCCAGGATTACTTAAATTTTCCACTTAATTTATAGAGAATATCAACGCGAACAGTGAGGAGAATGTACGATGAGAATGGTTGATTTGATTGCGAAGAAACGCGACGGCAAGGAACTGACAACAGAAGAAATCAATTTCTTTATCGGCGGATACACCAAGGGCGAGATTCCTGATTATCAGGTCAGTGCGATGGGTATGGCTATCTTCTTCAAAGATATGACAGACCGTGAGCGTGCAGATTTGACGATGGCTATGGTGAACTCTGGTGAGACGATCGACCTGTCTGCGATTGAAGGCATCAAGGTCGATAAGCACTCTACTGGCGGCGTAGGCGATACGACCACACTCGTACTGGCACCTCTCGTAGCTGCGCTCGATATTCCGGTAGCGAAGATGTCCGGACGTGGTCTCGGCCACACCGGCGGAACGATTGATAAACTGGAATCCATTGAAGGCTTCCATGTGGAGATTAGCAAAGATGAGTTTGTTAACCTCGTTAATAAACATAAAATTGCTGTTATCGGTCAGACGGGTAACCTGACTCCTGCTGACAAAAAGCTGTACGCACTGCGCGATGTTACCGCAACCGTTGATTCCATTCCGTTGATTGCAAGCTCTATCATGAGTAAGAAGATTGCAGCTGGATCCGATGCTATTGTACTTGATGTAAAGACTGGTGCAGGTGCATTTATGAAAACGGTGGAAGATGCGAGGGAACTGGCACATGCGATGGTTAGCATCGGTAACAATGTCGGCCGTAAGACGATGGCGGTTATTTCTGATATGAGCCAGCCGCTTGGGGTGGCTATCGGTAACTCTCTGGAGGTGCAGGAAGCTATCGATACACTTCGAGGCGAAGGACCGAAGGATCTGGAAGAGTTGTGTCTTGCATTGGGAAGACAAATGGTATTCCTGGCGAACAAAGCAGAATCACTGGAAGAAGCCGAAGAGAAGCTGAAGGAAGTTATGCGTAACGGTAAGGCTCTTGAGAAATTCAAGGAGTTCATCGCAAACCAGGGTGGAGACGCCTCCGTTGTGGATAACCCTGAAAAGCTGCCACAAGCGAAGTACAAAATCGATCTTCCTGCACTTGAAGACGGTATGGTCGCCGAGCTCGTTGCCGATGAAATCGGAACAGCTGCTATGCTGCTCGGAGCAGGCCGCGCAACGAAGGAATCAGAAATCGATCTGGCTGTCGGCTTGATGCTGAACAAGAAGATTGGTGACACTGTGAAAAAAGGTGATTCCTTGGTGACGATTCACGCCAACCGTGAAAACGTGGATGATGTAAAAGAAAAGCTGTATGCAAACATCCGCATCTCAGATCACGCAGAAGCTCCTGTGTTGGTGCATGATATTGTAACTGAATAGTCGTAACCTTCTTAACATAAATGTGAAAATGTGACTGTCCCTCCAGTGTATTTTCGGGGGGACAGTTTTTTTGTAGGCTTATAGATCATATCGTCTGTGCGCCGCTCATATATTGCTAATGGGGAAAGGTAAGTAAGGCAGTTTGATGGGAGAGAGAGAAGCCGTTCGTAAGAGCCATCCTGATTAGGGAGGCGGGCGGCTATGACAATCGATCAGTTGATTGCTTTGCTGGCACTTATCGTTATGATCATCGGACTTGCGGTGAACAAGAGCAAATCATAAGCAAGTTCGGATGAGGGCAGATATTGCCCTCTTTCTTTTTGTTTTCTTTGAAGCCATCTGCACATTATTTCCACTCTAGTACCTGGTGCTATATTGCTAGATTTCGCAGAAAGTCATATACTGTGGTTGCAATGTTCTCCATATTTCATCAATTCATAGGAGGAAGTCATGCTCTATGTATCAGCGTTTGTCGTTTCTATACTGCTAGTGCTTCTACTGATTCCGCCGTTTCGCAAGCTTGCCGTCAAAATCGACTTTGTTGATAAGCCAAGGCCCGACAGTGAACGTAAAATTCACCGTGAACCTATTCCGCTTACCGCAGGTATAGCGATTTTCCTTGGATTTTTTATTACATATTTTGTGTTCATAGGCTCAATTACGAAAGAAGCCGTCGGGATTTTTCTCGGTAGTATACTAATATTAGGGATCGGCCTTGTGGATGATTGGTATAAAACCAATGGCAAGGAGCTGGCTTCACTGCCGAAGTTGATTGTTCAGGTGTGCGCAGCAATTATCGTGTACAGTTCCGGTATTGCATTTGAGGGATTTAACAATCCGTTCAACGGCCAGTACATCAATTTGCCGGAATGGCTGCAGCTTGTGCTTACAATTCTGTGGATTTTCGGCGTTACCACCGTCATCAATTTTTCGGATGGCATCGACGGTTTGGCTGGCGGGCTCTCGGCTATCTCGGGAGGAACCTTGTTCGTGGTCGCCTTGACGATGGGAAGAGGGGATTCGGCACTGCTTGCCGTCATACTGGTGGGTGCGGCTCTAGCGTATTTGCGATATAACAAACCACCGGCCAGAGTGTTTATGGGTGATGCGGGGGCGACGTTCCTTGGCTTTATTCTCGGCATTATCGCTTTGGACGGAGCTTTTAAGGGTGCTACGCTTGCCTCACTGTTCGTTCCGATCTTCGCTCTGGGTGTACCCATATTCGACAACATTATTGTGGTCATCCGTAGACTGCGTGAGTCTAAACCGATCTACCAAGCGGACGCGTCTCAGGCACATTACCGGCTGCTTGCGACAGGATTGAACCAGAAGCAGACACTCATCTTTCTGTGTTTACTGAATCTGTGTTTTGGTCTGACGGCGATTATCCTTGCCATTAACGGAGCTGGAGTGTAGTTGGTTATATCGTATTTACTAAGATGGAATAAAAGCTTTGTCCTTCCAATGGAAGCGGCAAAGCTTTTTTTGCGTTTATCTCGAAATTGTTAGATCGAAGTGACAAAGTTGTTAGTAACCGGTGCGATTTTGAAAGGTGAATCGATGGATCGCATACAAAATTTACCTTATATTTAAATCACAAAAGTTGATCAGACAACAGGGGAGGTTAGAGTTTGGCGGAGGCCTCGTCAACGTGCGGTGTGGCATTGCATGACGACGGTTGACCACATGCGGTTTCAGGTATATCAGTATCCGTGATCTGCTTTTAGTTTAATTGTACTCGAGGAGAAGAATACAAACATGGACCCATCTAAAAAAAATTACAAGATAATTCAATATCGGAGTACATCTATACTCGCAATTGTTTTTATGTTGTTATTGAATTCGGTTGTCTTCACACCGTCAGTTGATGCTGAATCGAATCAAAATCATATGGATACCGCAAAAATTGATCAATTCATGGAGTCTGCGATGGAACGACTCAACATTCCGGGTGCTTCCCTGGGAATTGTCAAAGGCGATCAGGCCGTCTATCTAAAAGGTTACGGGATCTCTGGTCCTGATAAATCGCCCGTCACGTCCCAAACTCCTTTTGTGCTGGGCTCCACAAGCAAATCAATTACGGCGACTGCTATCATGCAACTGGTGGAGGAAGGAAAGATACACCTAGAGACACCGGTACAGCATTATTTGCCCTGGTTTCAATTGGCTGATAAAGAAGCTTCAAGCAAAATAACTGTCAAGCATTTGCTTCATCAAACAAGCGGTATCTTTACTCGTGATGGTCGGGTCAGTTTGACAAAAGGTAATAAGTCTATAGAGGAACATATAAGAAGTTTACATAAGACACAGCTTACCAAGCCTGTAGGATCTGAATATCAATATTCCAATTTAAACTATGATATTCTCAGTGGAATTGTTCAAGCTATATCCGGGCAATCTTACGAACAGTATGTACGGACGAACATTTTTGATCCATTGGATATGAAGCATAGCTACACCTCACCCAATGATGCAGCTAAGGGTGGTCTGGCGACAGGTTATCAGCCTGTATTTGGATATATGACACCGACCAAACAGCTGAACCATAAGGGGACTATTGCTTCGGGCTATTTGATTTCAAGTACAGAGGACATGTCCAATTTTTTAATTTCTCAGATGAACCGCGGATATTTTAAAGACAAATCGATTTTGTCTGAAGAGAGTATGAAGCAGATGCATCAGCCTTCTTCATCTGCTGTGGACGGCCCATCTTACGCCATGGGTTGGAGCGTTAACGACAATGTGATATTTCATGACGGTGCCACGGAAAACACATATTCTTTTATGGCTATGGATGGGGAGTATGGGTACGTCCTTCTTGTTAATGCAATGGATTACCTCGTCTCCTATGAAAGTCTGATTGCCGGAGTTAGAGGTATAGTTCATGGTGAAGAACTTACACAGGATGATGTTCCCAGTGCAATGAATACGTATCTGGTGGCTGATCTTATCGCCTTAGTGGCGTTGGTATTTGTCATTTACTCAATCTACCGTTTATTTAAACGGAGAGACAAAGTACGGATTACAGGTTCTCGCGTTTTCATTCAAGTCTTATTGATGCTTGTATTTTATTTCACGCTTCCTATCGCCGTATTAATCTATATGAGTACAATAGCCCCTTGGCCGGTCATTGAGTTGTTCCTGCCTGGATTGGGACACCTGCTCTTCACTCTTTCCATACTTTTACTGATTATCGGTGGGACCAAGACAATTCTACTTATTCGCAGCCGTGTAACATAGAGAAAGAGAGGCTTGCGACGAGTGACATAACAGGGAAAATCGTCATTATTCGGGAGCATATAAATAAACAAAAGACCGCAGTGGCAGCCTTCATCGGCTAGTCCTGCGGCCTGTTTTTGATTACGGAGATTGTGACTTACATGTCTGAGCAGTGGAGGACGAAAGTCCACAGTTCCTCAAACTTTTTCTGAGTATAGCTTTCTGGATAATAAAGCTGCACCATCTGCCGGTGTAAGATCATTTTTTCCTTCCATGAAAGACAAGCCGGGGAAGCGGCTTAACAGAGTTTCACGAAAGGCATCACGGAAAATAGCGGAATGGTTGAATATAGAGCCAGTACAGACGACCTCGGTCTCTGTAAGCTCCGAGTCCCGCCCGATCAGGGCCGTCGTGGTTTCCGCAAGTTCTACCGCTTGATCCCTCAAAATGCCTTGGGCCAGATCATCGCCGTCCTTCGCAGCCTCCACGCAATAGCGGGCAAAAGCAGCAATGTCATTTCTTCCAATAGAAGACTGATAGACATAGGATTTCAGTTCTGAAATATGTCCGAAGTTATAAGCATCCGTAATACGCTGGGACATTAACGTAGCCGGCAGCATACCTTCAAGACTCTTGATTACCGTCTTCAGGGTAAGAAGACCGATCTGGTAGCCGCTGCCTTCGTCGCCGAGAATATGGCCCCAGCCACCGACGCGGTAGCGCTTACCTTTTTGGGTAATTCCATATGTATTGGATCCGGTTCCTGAAATGACCAAAATGCCATACTCCCGTTCCAGTGAAGCCATTAATGATATTTCTGCCTCGGTTGTGATCGATATGGGAAATGAGTGGTCATGCTGCTGCTGATAAGATCGGAGAAAGGAAATGACGTTATCCTTTTCTTCCGACGTACTTACACCCGACATACCCAAACATATACCTTTGATTGCTACATCAGACAAGGATAAGGATAAAGGCTCTACCACACGGTTAAGAACATTCGAAAGCTCCTGCATGGCACCATCAAAAGTGACGACATACGGATTGGTGGAGCTTCCCGAGTATCGAGATAATACTTTACCATGGCTGTCTATGGCGGCCGCTTCCGTTTTAGTACCGCCTCCGTCAACACCTAAAAAAATATCCATCGCTAATCACTTCGCTTTCCATTTCAGTATAGGAGAAAATCATAGTGTTGTAAAATAAAATTTTAAAAAACTAATAATCAATTGAAATATTATTTCATACATTTTATAATAAACACAATCTAACTTTTTGAAAGCGATATCATTTATTTGTCGAATTTTGATTTTTGATATAACGTTGGCCGTTATTTTTACGTCATTTGAAAGTTGAAGGAGGGGCAAGCCATGATCGTATCCGGTTGGGAAAAGGATCTTCCGGTAATCGTAGTCGGACTTATGTCGGGAACTTCACTGGATGGCATAGATGCGGCCGTTGTCCGGATTACCGGAAGCGGATTGCAGTCACAGGTGGAGCTTATTCATTACGCAAGTACACCGTATGATGCTTCAACCAGAGAGAAACTGAAGGCATTGTGCAGTGTGGAGCATTCCAGCAGCGCTTCGATATGCAGCATGAATGCCTATTTGGGAAGTCTGTTCGGTGAAGCAGTTCTTCAAGCCGTCTCGGAAGCCATGCTTCAAATCGATGACGTTCATTTGATTAGCTCGCACGGTCAAACGGTGTGGCATATTCCAGTGGGAGAGAGTGGAGATCACTATTCTGTTCCTTCTACACTGCAAATCGGTGATATATCGGTTATAGCCAAGCACACCGGAACAATGGTCGTGGGCGATTTCAGGCCTGCGGACATGGCCGTCGGTGGACAAGGCGCACCTCTTGTTCCATACGGTGATTTTATTCTGTTTCGGGATGAGCGCAAAGGGCGTCTGCTTCAAAATATCGGCGGAATCGGGAATTGCTCGGCCATCCCGGGTGGTGCAGGTCCCACAGAAGTGCTCGCGTTCGACACGGGACCGGGCAATATGGTTATGGATGAAGTCGTTTATGTCTTGTCTGGGGGCCGTCTGTCTTACGATGAAGAAGGACGGTGGGCAGCACAGGGGAGAGCCGACGATGGTCTTCTTGCGGAAATGATGTCACACCCTTATTTTCATATGACGCCTCCCAAGTCCACAGGCAGGGAGTTGTTCGGTAAGGGCTATGCTTCTTGGTTCTTGGATAAGGCCAAAGAGCGGAATCTTTCGGATGAGGACATCATTGCAACAGCGACAGCATTTACCGCTCATTCGATAGCAGACAGTTATCAAAAATATGTGTTTCCGGTTTGTAAAATTCATGAAGTGATCGTTAGTGGCGGCGGGGCTCATAATGCAGAGCTGCTACGGATGCTTTCCGAACTGATACCGGAGCAGAAGGTGTTGACCTCGGCACAGCTTGGCTTTCATGATGATGCGAAAGAAGCCGTCATTTTTGCACTGCTGGGTAATGATTTCATGCATGGCATTCCGAATAATTTGCCTGCGGCAACAGGTGCGGGACGTCCTACAGTCATGGGGAAATTGGCATTGCCATAGAGGATTCCGAAGGGATCAGGAAAGTACCACGAAAGAGAGGATGAAGAACTGTGCTTAAGCCACATATACGGGAACAATTGGCTGCGGTCGTGGGAGAGAAATGGCTGAAAGACGACGCGGAAAGCCTTGTTTCTTACAGCTACGATGCTACACCGCTTTATCAGTCTATGCCGGATGGAGTTGTTTTTCCAGGGAGCACCCAAGAGGTTTCCGATATAGTGAAAATATGTGCTGCGAACGGAATTCCGATTGTCGGACGAGGGGCCGGAAGCAATCTGTGCGGGGGAACCGTACCGCTTCAGGGCGGGCTCATTATTGTGATGACCCGAATGAACAAGCTGCTTGAGATTGATGCGGATAACCTGACCGCAACCTTTCAGACAGGGCTGAATACGAAGCAATTTCATCAAACAGTGGAGCGTGCTGGACTATTTTATCCGCCGGATCCAAGCAGCATGATCATTTGTACGATGGGTGGAAACATTGCGCTTGGAGCCGGCGGACTGCGGGGACTTAAATACGGTACAACCAAGGATTATGTACTGGGACTCGAAGCAGTCCTGCCGGATGGAAGTATTATGCGCACGGGTGGCAAGCTGGTGAAAGACGCGGCTGGATACGATTTGACCCGTCTGCTGGTCGGGTCGGGAGGTACGCTAGCTATTTTGACGGAAGCAACGGTAAAGCTGATTCCGAAGCCGCCGTACCGGCGTGCAATGGTCGCCATGTACGATGACATTTATGCGGCGGCACGTACAGTATCGAACATTATTGCCAATCATATTTTTCCGTGCACATTGGAATTTATGGATCAGCCGACGCTTCAGGTCGTGGAGGATTTTGCGAAGATTGGTCTTCCAGTGCACGCAAAGGCGATGCTGGCGATTGAGCAGGACGGTAGTGAAGAGGACGTAGAACGTGATTTGAAACGAATCGAAGAAATTTGCCTGGAATCAGGGGCTACCCAGATGAAGATTGCGGCTTCGCCGGAAGAAGGGGCCAAAGTTATGGAAGCCCGGCGCAGCGCGCTCGCCGCCTTGTCCCGTCTGCGTCCGACAACGATCCTAGAGGATGCGACCGTTCCGCGCTCCAAGATTGCCGATATGGTGCTCGCAGTTCAGCGTATAGCTCAGAAATATGATGTGCAGATTTGTACGTTCGGCCATGCAGGGGACGGAAACCTTCACCCGACGGCTATGACGGATGCGAGAAATCCCGAGGAAATTCACAGAGTAGAGCAAGCATTTGCTGAGATATTTGAAGCAGCGATTGAGCTGGGCGGTACGATTACGGGAGAACACGGTGTAGGTATTGTAAAAGCTCCGTACTTGGAGTGGAAGGTTGGCGCTGCCGGATTGGATATGATGAAACGGATTAAGGATGCCATTGATCCGGCTGGTATTATGAACCCCGGCAAAATGTTTGCGGAGACGAGAAAACGGATTGTGATGCAGGAGCAGCCTAAGTTAACTGGAGTATGAAGGGAATGACTGGAATGGAACAATCACATGGTGCGCTCGCCCAGCGCATGAAGCTGACGCTGGATGAAGAGCAGCTGACCAACTGCATGCGTTGTGGCTTTTGCCAGATGGCCTGCCCGACTTTTCTCGAGACTGGACTCGAGGCGGCATCGCCGCGGGGCCGGATTGCACTCATGAAAGCGGTCGTGGACGGGATTATGGAACCTGATGAAAGCTTCCAGAGCCAGATGGATCTGTGTCTCGGCTGTCGTGCCTGTGAGCCTGCATGTCCGTCCGATGTGAAATACGGGCAGCTTATTGAACAGACGCGGGAAGCTATTGTGAAGGAGAAGAAATTTTCCGTACCTGTGAAGCTTGTCCGAAAGACTTTTTTACAGGGGATTTTTCCGCATAAAGGCCGGCTGAAGTTTATGGGCAAGAGTCTTAAATTTTATCAAAAGTCAGGCCTGCAGAAATTCGCCCGTAGTTCTGGCGCAATGAAGATGTTTCCTGAGCATCTCCGTCAGCTGGAGAAGGTGGTTCCTACGGTAACCGGAGACGGCCTGACGGATCTTTGGAAAAAGGCAGGGTTCCCGCTACGTACAGAGAAGACCTCGTCTGGATCGGATTTACTGATCATTCCTGCAGTGGGTGAGAAGGTATCAAGGGTCGGCATGTTCCGCGGCTGTATTATGGATGTGATGTTTGCCGAAACGAATGTGAATACGGTTCGATTGCTGCGTCAGGCTGGCTTTGAGGTAGCGATCCCGGACAGTCAGGTATGCTGCGGGGCATTGCACGCACATGCTAGTGAGATGGAGGATGCGCGTGATTTGGCCGGGCAAAACCTGATCGCATTTAAGGAGGCAGGGGTCGACTATATCGTAAGTAATGCCGGCGGCTGTGGAGCGCTGCTGAAGGAATACGACCACTTGATGAAGGATGCAGCCGATGCCGGGCAGCAAGCCGATGCACGTCAGTTCGCCGGACAGCTGAAGGATATTTCCGAGCTGCTACAGGATATTGGTCGCCCACTTATCCCGTTAGAGGATAAATCGGATGAGACGGCACCGGTGAAAGTGACATATCAGGATTCCTGTCATCTGCGGAATGTTATGCGTGTTCAGGGACAGCCGAGAGAACTGATTCACCAGATGCAGGGTGTGAGTCTGTGCGAGCTTCAGGGATCTGAGGTCTGTTGCGGCTCGGCGGGTATCTACAATATGACACAGCCTCAAATGTCGATGGATCTGCTAGACCATAAGATGGATCATGTAAAAGACACCCGTGCGGAGGTAGTGATTACGTCTAATCCGGGCTGTCTGCTTCAAATGAAGTGGGGGATTGAACGGGCTGGAGTTCAGGACCATGTCGAAGCTGTTCACCTCGTGGACTTCTTGACTGAACGTGTCCGTCTTTACGATAAGGACCAAGATGATTAAAATGAAAGTGCAATGATACTATCGATTCGATTGCCCTCTGCATCTATGTGCTGGGGGTTTTCTTTATTATGAGTGGGGCGTGCTGATGGTGGACTTATGAAATTGTACTATGTAAAATATCCGAAAACTCATCTGAAAGCGGATACGGAAATGGGATTATGACATGTATTGCTTGGGTTTCTCCATGTTTTTTAGGCTGAAGGGCGGTTATAGTTAGATCAAGCGTGAGGCCAGAACCTTAGGAGGAATCATTTCATGTCTAAAATAACGTTTATTGGTGCGGGCAGCACCGTATTTGTCAAAAATGTGCTAGGTGACGTGATGGCAACACCCGCATTGCAAGGCTTCGAGCTTGCATTGTTCGATATTGATCCGGAGCGGCTTCAGGATTCAGAACGGCTGCTTAACAGTATGAGGAGTACACTTGGCAGCACCTGTGTCATTAAGGCATATTCGGACCGCAGGGAAGCGCTGAGAGGTGCCAAATATGTAATTAATGCAATTCAGGTAGGCGGTTATGATCCTTGTACGATTACGGATTTTGAAATTCCGAAGAAATACGGTCTGCGTCAGACCATTGCAGATACGGTTGGCATAGGCGGGATATTCCGTAACCTGCGTACGATTCCGGTGATGCTTGATTTTGCAAGAGATATTCAGGAGGTATGCCCGGATGCATGGTTCCTTAACTATACGAATCCGATGGCGGTTCTAACGAATGTGATGAATACAGCAGGAGGCGTTAAGACGGTTGGATTATGCCATAGCGTTCAGGTCTGTGTGGACGGATTGTTCCAATCGCTCGGCATGGATCAGACCGGTGTAGAGTCCAAAATTGCCGGGATTAACCATATGGCATGGCTGCTGGAAGTCAAAAAGGATGGAATCGACCTGTATCCGGAAATTAAACGCCGTGCAGCTGAGAAACAGAAAGAACAGCATTGGGATATGGTCCGTTATGAGCTGATGTTTCGCTTCGGTTACTATGTGACTGAATCATCCGAACATAACGCAGAATATCATCCGTACTTTATTAAGCGTAGCTATCCGGAGTTGATCGAGAAGTACAATATTCCACTGGATGAGTATCCACGCCGCTGTATTAACCAGATTAACGGTTGGAAGGAAATGCGCGGGAAACTGTTTGAAAGCCAGAGTATCGAGCATTCGCGTTCCAAGGAATATGCTTCCTACATTATGGAGGCGATGGAGACGAACGTTCCGTTCAAAATCGGCGGCAATGTCATGAACACTGGGTTGATTACAAACCTGCCGAAGGAAGCCTGTGTAGAAGTGCCCTGTCTCGTAGACTCGTCGGGTGTTACGCCTACGTACGTGGGAGATCTGCCTCCGCAGCTCGCTGCACTGAACCGTACCAATATCAATACTCAGCTACTCACCGTCGAGGCGGCCATCACCGGCAAAAAAGAACATATCTATCACGCTGCTATGCTTGATCCGCATACAGCAGCCGAATTGTCTCTCGACGATATTGTGGGGCTTTGTGACGAACTGATCGAAGCGCACGGCAGTTGGTTGCCTTCATTTAAATAAACGGAACATAACACGAATACCGCAAAAAGACGCTCTTTTCCTGCAATGGTTTGTGGGAACAGGGAGCGTCTTTTTATGTTAGGAAGTTATGTCTGACTAAGATAAGAAGCAGGCGTTTATAATATGTTTAACTGATTTTAGGAAGAGAGGGATTTGATGAAAGTTGAGCTTGGCCGTTGTCTGTTGAACGAAGTGCTGAAAAAGGCTGGAATGACGACGGTAGACCTTTCCCGCAAACTGCTGTACAAACCTGAACGATTGTCCGATTATATCGATAATAAGAGGGTGATGCCGCTGAAGGTTGCTCTATCGATCGCAGATACGACTGACTGCCGTGTGGAAGAACTATACGAAATCATTCCGGTAAAAAACCATGAAAATTAAATAAATTTCTTCTCTTGGCATGATTCTGGGCGACATGATATAATGCTCGTAATTAGTAAAGGGGAGTAGCTCCACAACAAAGTCGTCATTACGTGACAACGCATGTCTCCGGCTTTGTTGGCAACGAAAGTTGTTTGCGAGACCTTTGCCGTAATCGGTAAAGGTATCTATTCCTGCTGCACATGTACGGGTAAATACCTTTATCGCCGACTTTTCGGGGTAAGGGTATTTTTTGTTTCCTTTGATCTGAAAAGAGCGGACTATCACATAGAAGGGAAGGATGCTGTTGAATACGGGGCTGTTACTGGAGTACGGATGGGTTCTTTTGGTGTTAATTGGTTTGGAGGGAATTCTTGCAGCGGATAATGCACTGGTTATGTCGATCATGGTTAAACATCTTCCGGAAGAGCGGAGAAAGAAGGCTTTATTTTACGGATTAGCTGGTGCATTTGTGTTTCGTTTTGCTTCCCTCTTTATTATCTCGTATTTGGCGGATGTTTGGTACGTTCAGGCATTGGGGGCAGCTTACCTGCTGTATATCAGTATCAATCATATCGTGAAGCAGTTCTTTGTGAAGAAGAAGGTTCACATGAAAGAGGCTGCAAAAAAAGACGAGAAATTCTGGGTCACCGTACTTAAAGTAGAGCTGGCGGATATCGCCTTTGCGGTTGACGCCATCTTGGCAGCCGTTGCGCTCGCGCTGACTTTGCCGGAAACGAATTTGCCGCAAATCGGCGGAATGGATGGCGGACATTTCCTTGTTATCTTAACTGGCGGGATCATCGGACTTATTATTATGCGTTTTGCTGCATCATACTTTGGCAAGCTTCTCGTCCGAAGACCTGGTCTGGAAACAGCAGCATTCATGATTGTCGGTTGGGTGGGAATAAAGCTGGCCGTATATACGCTGGCACATCCTGACATCGCAATGATTGACAAGGGATTTCCGAAAAGTACAGGATGGAAGCTCATTTTCTGGGGTGTTCTGATCCTGATTGCTGTCCTCGGCTGGTTCTTGTCTAAGGACAAAAGCGAGCTTACGAAGACAGAGCAAAAGCAGGTGGAATAAGACTTGTCGCTGTTGTTGAAGTTTCCTCCGCGAGTGCAGAGACCGGCGGCGGGCAGCAGCAGCTGTGGTTGTAAAGATGCACGCATAACCTGTAAGAGTACAGGGAAATATTTTTAATAAACGTATGCTTATTGTGGTTACTACAATAGAGGAGTAATATATTAGTATCAGGCAATACATTTTTTATAAGTGAACAGCCTTATTGGCCGATGTATTCGGAGTAGGCAAGTGCCTGTTCGATGCTCGTTGGCCGTTAAGGCTTTTTTGAGCTTTATACGAGAACAAAAGTGATAGGGGTGCAGTTATGATCATCATCAAGACGGAAGAACAAATTGCAAAAATGAACAAAGCCGGACAACTGCTTGCAGAATGTCACCGGCAAATCGCCGGAATGGTTAAGCCCGGTATTACAACATTGGAAATCGACCAGTTTGTCGAAAAATTCCTTAAACAACATGGAGCGCATCCTGAGCAAAAGGGTTATCATGGTTATCCCTTCGCTACGTGTGCGTCAGTGAACGACGTCATTTGTCATGGGTTTCCAAGCGATGTGCCTTTGAAGGATGGAGATATCGTTACCATTGATATGGTCGTTAAACTGGACGGCTGGCTGGCGGATTCCGCCTGGTCTTACGCTGTCGGAAACGTCTCCGAAGAGGCACAGCATCTGCTGGACGTAACTAAAAAGGCACTTTACCTCGGCATTGAGCAGGCTGTTATCGGGAATAGGATTGGAGATATCTCACATGCAATCCAGTCGTATGCTGAATCGGAGAACTTGTCTGTGGTACGGAATTTTGTTGGCCACGCCATCGGCCAGGACATGCATGAAGAACCTCAGGTTCCTCACTATGGACCTCCTCACCGCGGTCCCCGCTTGAAAGAGGGAATGGTCATTACTATTGAGCCGATGCTCAATATCGGTTCCTATGGCTGCAAGATCGATCCGGATGGTTGGACTGCCCGGACGGTTGACGGAAAATGGTCAGCGCAGTATGAGCATACGCTAGCCATTACCAAGGATGGCCCGTTGATTCTTACGGAGCAGGATGCTTGATCACTTTTCAGTAGCTTATAATCGTTAAATTTTTTAAAATATAAAAAGTATAAGTTTTGACTTATACTTGACCTATATTTCACGTATGAAGGGACAAAGAACATGACGATTAAAAAAGCTTTGACGGTTGCCGGTTCGGATACAAGCGGTGGTGCTGGCATCCAGGCAGATTTGAAAACATTTCAGGAATTTGATGTTTACGGCATGACGGCACTGACGACTATCGTGTGCATGGAGCCGGAAACGTGGAATCATCAGGTATTCCCAGTAGCTCTGGATATTGTGGAAACACAACTCAAGACGGTGATTGAAGGAATCGGAATTGACGCTATGAAGACGGGCATGCTCGGTTCCGTTGAGATTATTGAGCTTGTCTCACAATTTATTGATCGTTATAACCTGAAACGGGTCGTTATCGATCCCGTGATGGTATGCAAGGGCACCGATGAAGTACTCCAACCAGAGAACACGGAAGCGATGATTGAGTTTCTGCTGCCGCGGGCGGATCTAGTAACACCGAACCTATTCGAAGCTTCGCAACTCGCGAAATCCGGTCCGATCAAGACTCTGGAACAAATGCAGGAAGCTGCAGCAGTGATCCACAGCAAGGGAGCCAAGAACGTCCTGATTAAAGACAGAGGAAAGATTCAGGAAGGCAAAGCAATGGATCTTCTGTATGACGGCAAAAATTTTGAGTGGTTTGAAGCGGATGCTATCGTTACGCAATTCACGCATGGTGCGGGCTGCACCTCCTCCGCGTCGGTAACAGCCGGTCTTGCCAAAGGGCTTACCGTTCGGGATTCAGTTCAGCAAGCTAAGGCATTTATTACTCAAGCCATTTCAAACGGCTTCCAATTGAACAAATTTGTTGGTCCAACACGTCACTCCGCACATCGGAGTACCTTATAGTCAACGGTAGAAGCTGACGGTCTATCATTGGACTACGATAACGATACAAAAAGCCTTTCTTTATGAAAGGCTTTTGTTTTTATGTGCAGTTTTGTGTATATATATACTTGTATAACGAAGGACAGGGCTGCTGATTCATTCGTAATTGAGATGTTAGGCGCCTACATACATCAATATGTGATATACTTCAAATTAAGGGTCTTCTAGAGAAATCAGAAAATGTTTAGGGGTTGAGATATGTTTCAGGACGTACTGGATTTTTTGATGAAGTTTGGTCCATGGGGATTGTTTATTCATTCATTTTTTGATGCTGTAATATTTCCGATTCCCGCTTTCTTTCTACAAGTTTCTTTAAGTATGCTTCATCCGTCAACGGCCCTATGGCTGGCAACTTACGGTTTTATCGGTTGTCTGCTCGGTACGCCTATCGGTTATCTGATCGGTAAACTGCTAGGCAAATCAGTACTATACAAAATATTAAAAAAAGAATGGATCGATGCTGCTACTGAACGGTTTCAAAAAAACGGCGAAGCCGCTATTCTGGTCGGTTCGTTTACGCCGATACCATTCAAAGTGTTTACGATTCTTTCAGGCTGTCTGAATTTTCCGCTATGGCGACTTATGGCTTACGCTGCAATAGGCAGAGCAACAAAATTTTATGTCGTAGGAACGCTGTTCTACTTGTACGGCAATGCAGCTGAAGGCATGGTGAAGAACGTGTCCCTTTATATATTCATCATAGCTGTTCCATTACTGTTGCTCGGCGTGTACTGGAACCGGAGACGTAAACGCAAACGTAATGAGGTTATTCAGTCTGAGACGGAGACTGAGAAACCTGTCCTTGAATCTAAAATCCCGGATCAACAAACTCCATCAGCATAATTAACATAAAATCACAGTTGATTTTTAAGCTGAATTAGTGATAATTTAGCATACAAAAACGCTTGGACAAATTTCCAAGCGTTTTTGGCTTATATTTATTTTTTAATTTCCAGATTGCATTTTATAGTTCCTCAAAATCATACCATTAGTCTTCGTCATACCGAACTTGTCATAATAAGGAACTAAGTCATCGTCACAACATAAATCAATCATATATATGTCATCAAGTTCTTTTAGCATCCGATTTACTAGTTCCTTGCCTATACCTTTATTTTTGTATTCTGGTAAAACTTCAAGAAATGGAATGTAGGCAGATAGTTTCAAAATCCCTGTACTAGACTCATTGTTTATAAACATACAAAAGACAGGAGAGAGCCTGGGTTGGCATCTCCTGTCTCAAAGAAGGTAAATTATCGTTGCTACGAAGCCCGACTAACCAGTCTTTCCGAATCTGAAAATTTTCCCTCTATCTTTGGTGTCCGTCACAGGTTGGAAGGTTGAAGTAGAGGATAACGATGAGTTCACCAAATTATTCAAATAACCATCAAGAGGGCCCCGATATATTTCATTCAATTGCGGTGAATTGGAGAAATCCTCTGGCGTGACGAGGTGCGGAGGTTTATTAACCAGATGCAGTCCGGCTTGCTCAAAGACAGTCGCTACGAAGTGGGAACAGAAGTAGGCATCATCGCGATCGATATGAATTCTAAATAGTATACCCAGCAGTCCAAGCAGGTTGTACTTATAGCGATCCTGATCGTGCATCATTTCTTTGACCAGGTTGTACATATGCTGGTAATCTTCACAGCTGACACGGCAGCGGTAAACAGCGCATTCTGATGTGCGGAAGAAAGGTGCTCTAAGATTCTCGCGGACCAAACCTCCATCGAACGGATTGTTCGCTTGTTTACGACCGAAGCTGTAAACTTCATGCAGATCGGAATCAAACGCGATAGAAGCGTGATTCAGCGGGGCATTCGTAAAGCATCGGATCATCCTGCTGAACCAGGTGCCTGTGCCTGTAAGCACAATCCAAATATTTTGTTCCGTATACATACTCGCAAACTCCTTTGTTAACGGTCCATACCTGTACTCATATATATGCTTGCTCCTTTCACAATAAACGAAAAGAGCGTGCTATTCAAGTTAAAAAAAACCATTTTCTTTCAAATCAGTTATTATACCACTTATTTAAAAAGAGCTCTCAGAAGAGCAGACATAAAGGTGAAGAGAGCTAATTAACGATGTTTTTCTTATAAAAATCTCGGCTACTGCAGTACGTTGAAGGAGAACGGAATCCCAATCTAGAATTGTATGTACAATAATTGTACAACGAGAGATTGGGGGAACTTCAGACGATGATTAATGGCAAAAGCCTATGCAGCGATCTCATGATTCAGGCTATAGAGAGGGCACCGATCGGAACGGCATTTCTTAATTCCGAAGGATACATCATAAATGTTAATCCTTTCGCATGTTTACTGGTGGGATGCGAAGCTGATGAGCTTATGAATCGCTCTATTCATGACTGGATCCATCCGGATGATGCTTCGTTGGTTCATTCCCGCCTCGCTGAGCTGTTAAAGGGAGATCAGCATACCAATCAGGTTGAGCTAAGGATGCTTCATAAATTGGGTCATATGCTATGGGTGTCTTCCACATTGTCTGCGGTAAAAGATGACGAAGGAAGAATCTTCGGATTTGTGGTACATTTAATCGATCTGACAGCGCAGAAGAGAGCCTACCATTACGCAGAGGAAGTGATGATTCAATCTGACAAGCTGTCGATGGCAGGACAGCTGGCAGCTGGTATAGCTCATGAAATCCGAAATCCGATGACATCTATCAAGGGCTTTGTTCAGCTTATGCGTTCAGGCTCAGGAAGTAAAGAGGAGTATTTTGACATTATATCTTCCGAAATCGAACGTATCGAGCTGATCCTTGGGGAACTGCTGTTATTAGCTAAGCCCCAGGGTATCAAATATGGGCAAAAAGATATTCGGCTTCTGCTTGAACAGGTTATCACTCTTCTTAATACTCAGGCCATCCTCAACAATGTGGAGATTATCACGAGATTCGGCACGGAAGCAGCTTATGTGAAATGTGATGAAAATCAAATGAAACAGGTGTTCATAAATTTTATTAAGAATGCAGTAGAATCCATGCCGGGTGGGGGGAAACTTACAATTCATATCGAATGCGACAGTGTGGATCAGCTTGTTATTTTTTTTGTAGACGAGGGCTGCGGCATTCCGGAATCTATTTTATCCCGGCTGGGTGAACCGTTTTATACGACAAAAGAAAAAGGAACCGGTCTTGGCTTTATGATCAGTAAAAAAATGATCGAGGATCACTGCGGCCAAGTTGTCGTATTCAGTAAGCCCAATGAGGGAACAACGATAAAGGTTACACTGCCCCTCGCACATACGGCGAATGACTGACAGCAATTGCAAGTAACACGTAACTGACGTGTAATGATGCTTTAGGTTTAATAAAACTCTTGACCAGATGTATCCTTAAACCTAAATTATAGAAAGATACAGGAAGAAGGAGGGCTGTTCATGAGTCATACTCACTTGATGAACGATCCCAAACGGCGTAAATTGCTGTTCAGCGCCGGCCTCAGCTGGATGTTTGATGCTATGGACGTCGGCATGATCTCATTTATTGTGGCTGCACTGGCTACAGAATGGTCGCTTAGCTCACAGCAGATTGGTGTGCTTACAAGCACCACTTCCATCGGAATGGTGTTTGGTGCTGCACTTGCGGGCTTTTTGGCGGATAAGTACGGCCGGAAAAATATTTTACTGTGGACACTGCTTATTTTTTCAGCAGCAAGCGGTTTATCCGCACTCGCCACAGGTTTTGTTATGCTCTGTATTTTTCGATTTATTGCAGGTTTCGGGCTGGGAGGCGAACTGCCAGTAGCTTCGACTCTTGTGTCTGAAAGCATGCCGGTGGAAGACCGCGGCAGAGCGGTTGTGCTGCTCGAAAGCTTTTGGGCTGCGGGATGGATTTTGTCAGCGTTGATCGCTTACTTTATCATTCCGGATTATGGGTGGAAAATGGCATTTGTCATTGGAGCGTTACCTGCGTTTTACGCGCTATACTTGCGGAGAGCGATTGAAGATCCTCCAAGGTATCTTCAGCAGAAGAGCGCACGCAAGCTGACATTCATTCAGCGTGTACAATCCGTCTGGTCTCAGGAGCACCGTAAAACGACGATTATGTTATGGATTCTCTGGTTTACGGTTGTGTTCTCTTACTATGGAATGTTTCTATGGCTGCCGACGGTTATGCTAGACAAAGGCTTTAGCCTGGTCAAAAGCTTTCAGTATGTGTTGATTATGACACTCGCACAGTTACCGGGATATTTCACTGCCGCTTACTTCATTGAAAAGTACGGTCGAAAGTTTGTGCTTGTTACTTACTTAATTTTTACGGCTCTTAGTGCTATATGGTTCGGCTATGCTGATTCCGTTGGCACCCTAATGGCTGCTGGCATTTGCCTTTCCTTCTTTAATTTGGGCGCCTGGGGCGGTTTGTACGCCTATAGTCCAGAATTGTATCCGACGCGCGTGCGCTCCACCGGAGTCGGGCTTGCAACGTCCTTTGGACGTATCGGCGGTGTGATCGCGCCACTGTTGGTTGGCGTGCTGAAGGGGAGGGGGACAAGCATCGAATCGATCTTCATTATGTTTTTTATCGTGATTTTGATCGGGGCATTCGGTGTGATGCTGTTAGGCAAGGAAACGAAGGGGCGGGAGTTAGCTGATTAGCGATAACCGGAGTTTAGGAGAATAACCTAACAAGAGGGGTGCCTCAAGGTCATGGATTAGACCTTGAGGCACCCCTCTTTGTGTGATGTATTTTGTTATACCTCCATGATGGAAGGCATAATGAACGGACTTCGTCCCAATTCTCTTTTGAAATAGCGGTTTAGTGTCGTTGTGGTGATCTGTTCCCAGGCTGCGCGGTCATATTCCCGCTGCTCACCTGCCTTATTGAGATGCTTACGGAGCATAGCCTCGGCACGGCGCAGCAGCGGCTTGGAATCCTGCATGTATACAAAACCGCGGGTGATCAATTCAGGTCCGGCAAGCAGCTTGCGTGTTTCACGGTTTATCGTAATTGCAACAATGACAACACCGTCATGCGCGAGCTGAACGCGCTCCTCTAGCAGTTCTTTTTCATGAGTGCGAAGTTCGCCATTGTTGATATACACATCCCCGGAAGGGATATTTCGGCCTTTGCGGGCTCCGTTCCGGTATAGGGACAGTGTGTTGCCGATATTAAGAAGATACACATGGTTCTCCGGTACGCCGACCTGTATGGCCAATTGACGGTGGTTCAGCATCATCCGGTATTCACCATGAATAGGTACAAAATACTTTGGACGCAAGCTGCTGAGCATCAGCTTCAGATCTTCCCGGCATCCGTGCCCCGACGTATGGATGTCCAGTATGGAGCCATAACGTACATCTGCACCAGCACGCATCAGCAGATCGATGCTGCGGTTTACGTTCTGCGTGTTGCCCGGAATCGGTGAAGATGAGAAGATGACGGTATCGTCAGGATGAATTTGAATGGAACGGTGTGCTCCCGAGGCAATTCGGGTAAGCGCAGCATTCGGCTCTCCCTGACTGCCGGTACAGATGATCAAAACCTGCCCATCACGGTACCGATTAACGGCTTTGACGTCAATTATCATACCGTCGGGAACACGAATGTAGCCAAGCTCCTGTCCGATGACAAATACCTTTTCCATACTGCGTCCGACAATAGCGATTTTACGGTTCGTGCGGATCGCAGCATCCACAACCTGCTGCAGCCGGTGAACATTGGAGGCAAAGGTTGCGAATAATATCCGGCCAGGGCATTCTTGAAACTGCTTAAGTATGGAATCGCCTACAGTTCGTTCAGAAGGCGTGAAGCCTTCACGCTCACTATTTGTACTGTCCGCAAGCAGAGCCAGTACACCTCTCTGACCGATGCTCATAATTTTGTGAATATCGGCGGGTTTATCCTCCGGTGTAAAGTCGAACTTAAAGTCTCCGGTATGTACGACCGGCCCATAAGGTGTCTCGACCACGATGCCAAAAGCATCGGGAATACTGTGCGTTGTCCGGAAGAAATGGACGGAAAGATGCTTGAAAGAGATGGTCTCGCTTTCATGGAAAATACGCAAGTCGCTTTGATCCAGCAACCGGTGCTCTTCCAGCTTGGCACGTACAAGACCTATCGTTAGCGGGCCGCCGTATATCGGCATCTGAATCTGGCGTAGTACATAAGGGATTGCCCCGATATGGTCTTCATGGCCATGCGTGAGAAACAGTCCTTTGATCTTGCTTTTATTCTCAATCAGGTAGCGGATATCGGGAATAATATAATCTACACCGCTCATTTCAGCGTCCGGAAATTTAAGACCGGCATCAATAATAATAATCTCATTTTTAAACTCAACACCGTACATATTCTTGCCGATTTCACCAAGACCTCCGAGCGAAAATATGCGTACAGGAGGCGACGATGGCTTAGGCTTTTTGGAAGGAACCGTCTGGATCTTTTCTGTTAGAAGGGGTTTAGACATAATGTAGAAGTATTCCTCTCTATGGTAATTAAGGGCAGTGCCCGAATATATGTGTTAATGATAAGTACCACTAACTAAGATATCAGAAAGTACAAGCTTATTGAAACGTATTTCTAAAATACAACGCGGACAAAAGGTTAATTTAGCACAAACAGACGAAGGACAGTCACCCATTTTCCTCTTTATTTATAATCTGTAGGAAGAGGAGGGCTGCCCGTGATAAAGCCGTTGAAGATTGAAGATGTTCTTCTGGCACCGGAAAACCATAACACATGGCAGCTGGATGCCATAAATAAATGGACGGTGAAAATGACGGACCGCGAATCCAAGTTCCCCTGTATTCCGGCTGTTCAAGGATATGCTTTTAATCATCTGAGGTACGGATTTGTTCAACAAGCTGAAGATTTCGCCGCGGAGGAGCAGCTAGCCGCTCTACTGCAGAATTATGGTGAGCAATCTAGAGTGTTAGGTCACTATACTTCACTGGTCGTATTTATTCACAGTAACGCTGAGCCGTACCGGAAGGACGGTGTAGAGTACTACGAACGATTATTTTGGTCTCTTTTAAGCCGTACTACGGCGATGGATCGTAAACCATGGCCTGCTCATTTACCGGATGATCCGTCGGATCATCTTTGGGAATTTTGCTATGACGGTGAACCTTATTTTGTATACTGCGGAACACCCGCTCACAAGCTTAGACGGAGTCGCAGCTTTCCTTACATGGTCCTTGCCTTTACGCCGCGATGGGTCCTTGAGAAGTTTAATTCGGCACCACTTCAGGCGGAGAAGACAAAACAGATGATCCGAAGAAGGCTTTACGCTTATGACCCTGTACCTCCACATCCAGATCTGAAGATGTATGGGGCAGAAGACAATTATGAGTGGAGACAATATTTTTTACGTGACAGTGGCAATTCGCTATCATCATGTCCATTCATGCGTATGTATCCTAATTATGAGAGCAAGACGTAATTCTATAGAATCAATCGTCAGCTAGTTACTAAATAATCATTGGAAGGTGCCCTTCAGCATTTGGAGTGGCGCCTTTTTTGGCTGGCTAGATATTTGAAGAAGGGCTAAGGTGATCGGGTGTCTGTACAATTTTGCCCCCGAATTAGCAAATCTTATCCTTGTTGTTCCAAATTTTACCGAGTTACACTGAAACTGAACTTATTTAAGTTTAACACTTTTGTGAGGAGGTGTGGAGGAAGAAAGTTTAAAAGAGGGCTTGGGAGTCTTTTTATTTTAATATGTGAAGGAGAGATGAAATGACGAACAAACAAACGATAAAAATGAAAGCGCTTCTTTTAGGATTGGCTGTAATGCTGCTGCTGAGTATGTTCCCTGCATCCCAGTCAGCCGCAGCGTCAGCCTGTACTGATCCAGCCTGGAGCAGCACGGGTATCTATACCGAAGGAAATATAGTCTCCGACAACGAGCATGCATGGAAAGCGAGATGGTGGACACAGGGCGAAGCGCCCGGCTCTGGAGGATCGTGGGGAGCGTGGCAGGACCTAGGAGCTTGTGATACCGGAACACCTCCAGTGGACCCACCGATAGACCCACCGATAGACCCACCGGTAAATCCGGTTCAAGGTGACCGAATGTATGTAGTTTATGCCAGCTCATGGAATACAAGCATTTATGATCTGAGTACAGCGAACATACCAGATTATATAACACATTTAAATCTTTCTTTTGTGAGACCGGATACGACGTATGCCCAAGGCTCTTATGCATTTGACCAGGAGATTGCCGGATTGGAATTTTACGAAGGTGCTACGACGCCTAATGGACAGAAGAAGTTTACAGCACAGCAGTCACAGGATCTCCGCAATAATATTGCTGCTCTGAAAGCTCGCGGAATGAAGGTATTTGTGTCTGTGGGTGGATGGTCATACAGCCAAGGTACACAGTGGTCCCATTTCAACGCCAAAAATATCGTGGATCTGGCACAGGATCTCGGGGCGTCTGGAGTAGATATCGATTGGGAGTCCAGCAGTAGCAACTGCAACAAGCAAGTAGACAGCCAGTTCAGCTGCAGTAAGGACGGAGAAATCGCAGGCATCATTACAAGTCTAGATCAAGAGATTAATACTCGAAATTCCAATTTGCAAATTTCTATCGCGGGTTGGTCAACAGGAGCTTATTATGTGAAAGGAACACCATTTGAAGAAGGAAAAGTACAATGGGGTTCACCATTTGGAGGAACCATGTACAGGGTCGTGAAGGATCATGGTAGCAAGATCGATTTTATCAACCTGATGTCTTACGACGGCGGTCAATATTTTGATCCGCGGGAAGGATATGAATCCTACCGTGCCATTTATAACGGGCCGATCAATATGGGGATGCAGATCGCTCCGGAAGGCTCCGGCGGTAACGTCCTGAAGCTGAATGCAGAACCGGGGACAGTATATGATGCAGAAATGCTGACAGGACAGAACAATATCGCAACCCAGTATTATAATGTAGAAACATTGGTCCAATATATTAAGAACAAGGGAAGAGCTAATGACGGATTCATGCTGTGGCAGCTGTGGAAACAGCGTGTTCATCAACCTGCCCCGTCAGGAGCAGCAACAGAGAACAGTGCCGGCCAATATGTATGCAGCAATCTGCCTCTTAATGGTGACTGCAGCCAAAGCATTCCGGTTTTACCGAAATTATAATTTTTTGCGAAATTCAGAAGGTGTGAAATTCATATGTCCGAATCCGACATCCATAGCGATGTCGGATATTTTGTGTTCTGGTAGGCATTTCATGTTTAAATAACAAAAACAGCCGGTAAACAGGCAGGGAGGTCTCTGGCTTACCGACTGCTATTGTATATGGATATTATTCATCATTGAGGCATTATGGTATATGCACCCCGTCCGGTTTGCAGCGTTAACTGATGATCTTCAACGTTTACTGAGGATAGACCGTCCACAGCAAGGGTAAAGGTGCTGTCAGGGAGGGGGGACTCATGCCCATCTGTTATGACAACTCCGCTTCCGTGAAGCAGAAGTGCTTTGCAGGCAACGTAGTCATCAATTGAACAATTATCGCCATCTTGGTACCCGATAAATTCGAGCATCAAGCGAGCCTGATCCAGATCATCCTGCTCACGTTTTTGGATAAGTAAATTTTGATTTGTATGTGACTGTAGCCATTCTGATACGTCTTCCAGCGGATGTTTCATGACCTACACCTTCCTCTATTGCAAAATAGTTGTACTTGTAGTCATTACCCAAAACCGTCCTGCTTATTTCAAAAGTTCTGTAGAGAAATATTCAGTGAGTGACATGGTTTCCAGAACGAAATGTTGTTCTAACGTAAGATTGTGGGTAATTGAACAAAAATTTGTATAGGCAGGGATCTGAATCATGCACCATGTTCTGAAATAGTACAATAAGGGTGTTCCTTAGGTCACATGACCTCTTGGAACACCCTCGTTTTTGTATATGTGATATGAAAACTTTAAGTATCCCAGACACAAGAGAAATAGGGCTTGCTGCCCTGAAAAATGTGATAACATTAAAAAGCGTTCATTTTAACAATCAACGGATTTCAATTGTCCTGATAGTCCGTTTTATATACAATCGTCACGCCAAGATGTTGATAGGTTTCTTCGGTATAGTGGTGATCTGGACAGTGCTTGGTCAGCGACATGTTGTCATAATGCGAAACCAGTTTTTGTTCGCAATCTGGACATCTGTCTTGAAACAGGGATTTTAATTTGCTGAACAATTGATATGCACCTCCGGTTTTCCGATGTATTTACTTGGTTTTATTATAATTCATAATTTATCGTTCGTACAGTATTAATGTTGCCTACATATTTAAAAAATTACGAATGGAGATCGGTCAGCATGGTTATACAGCATGTCATTATGGTTTTAATCGGCCTGGTAGGGTCGTTTTTCTCCGGGTTGCTCGGAATAGGCGGTGCTATTATTAACTTTCCATTGCTGCTATATGTGCCGGACTGGCTTGGATTTACTAGCTTCACCCCTAAAGAGGTTGCTTCAATCAGCATGCTGCAGGTTTTTTTCGCTTCCCTGTCAGGTATGATTTCTAATCGTTTAAGCGCCAAGGGAGGAGCTACACTTGTCCACAAAAAGCTTGTCATTCAGATGGGCCTAAGCACATTAATCGGTAGTTTGATCGGCAGTGTATCTTCTTTATACCTGAACAGCGAAACGATTAATGTGGTCTACGGATTCCTTGCGGTCATGGCCGTTTTCATGATGGTGATCCCCACAAAAGCTTCATCAGAAAACACACCGGTTTCACAAGTGACCTATAACACGCTGCTCGCTGTGACTTCAGCCTTTCTGGTAGGTATTGTATCCGGTATTGTGGGTGCCGGCGGAGCCTTTATTCTGATTCCGATTATGCTGACCCTGCTCAAGATTCCTACGAGAATTACGATTGCCTCTTCACTCGCCATTGTGTTTCTGTCAGCAGTTGGCGGTGTAATCGGTAAAATAGCGGCAGGTGGCATACCGCTCTGGCCGGCGGTATTTGCGGTAATTGGCAGTCTGCTTGGCGCTCCGCTCGGTGCCTATCTGAGTCGGAGATTGAACGTCAGGATGCTTCGGTACGCACTGGTCGTTCTGATCGCAGTAACGGCCGTGAAAATATGGATGGATATTTTGATATAGCTGTAAGGTAATGGATAAATGAACAAGGAGGAGATAAGGATGAGGAAAAACCGTGTGGGTTCATCGGATTTATATGTAGGTGAAATCGGGCTGGGCTGCATGTCTTTAGGTAGCGAGGAAAAACAAGCTGTTCGTCTCATTCACGAGGCACTGGAGCAGGGGATCAATCTGCTGGATACCGCCGATCTGTATGACGCCGGGATGAATGAGGAACTGGTCGGGAAAGCCATTAAGGGGCGCCGGGAAGATGTAATCATCGCTACCAAGGTCGGCAATCGTCGTGTACCTGGTCAGGAGGGCTGGGCTTGGGATCCATCGAAGGAATATATCAAGTCAGCAGTGAAAGACAGTATGCGCCGGCTTGGCACAGACTATATCGATTTGTATCAGCTGCATGGTGGGACATTGGACGATCCGATCGACGAGACGATTGAAGCTTTTGAGGAATTGAAAAAAGAAGGGTGGATCCGTCACTATGGAATATCATCGATTCGCCCAAATGTCATCCGGGAATATGTGAAGCGTTCGAATATTGTTAGCGTCATGATGCAGTACAGTATTTTGGACCGACGGCCGGAGGAGGAGGCCTTTCCATTGCTTGCAGAGCATGGAATTTCCGTCATTGCCCGAGGACCGCTAGCCAGAGGGATCTTGAGTAATCGAAGCGTAGCGAAAGCGGAAGAAGGCTACCTCGACTATACTAAAGAAGAGCTGCTCGATGTAACGAGACAGGTGAATAAGGAGTTTACTTCCTCTCACGATCTGTCTCATACAGCGATCCGTTACGCTCTTTCGCATCCTGCAGTGGCATGCGTTATCCCGGGAGCAAGCTCAGTGGAGCAGCTGCGGCATAATGCTGCGGCAGGGGAAACGGAGCGACTGACGCCTCAGGAGATTCAGAGTATTCAGGTTATCAGCCGTGCGAATCGGTATGAACAGCACCGCTGATCAGTTACACCACTCTTATTTCATAAGGACAATAGTCTATTTACTTCCGATTCCGTTGGTTATATCGGTGTATAATAAAAGCAGATGAATGATGAACGCTGTTAATGTTTAATATGCTGCAGCAATTCATGCCCGGCACCGATTACAGGTCGCCGGGCATGTTTGGGAACTATATAGATTGAAAATTTATCTCTGGTAAAAGATATAAATGCAAACTTTTTTTTGTTCGATTCGTTTCCATAATAAGAACCGCGCGGACTTATTTTATTTTTGAAGTTATGAAAGGGCATAGCACATGATTACGATTGAGCATTTATCCAAAACCTACCGAAAGGGCGCATGGGCGCTTCTGGACGTTTCACTTACATTTGATAAAGGCATGACGGGTCTGCTCGGGCCGAACGGTGCGGGTAAAACAACGCTGATGCGTATATTGGCCACATTGCTGGCGCCTACTTCAGGACAGGTGACGGTAAATGGGATTCCGCTTGGGAGACCGGAAGAAATCCGCAGAATGGTTGGATACCTTCCACAGTTTTTTCACATTTATCCGCAGATGACTGGGCGCGATTATCTAGACTATGTCGGTGTAATGAAAGGAATCACAGATAAAGCGGTGCGCCGTAAGGAAATTTCAAAGCTTTTGGAAATGGTCAATATGCAAGAAAAAGCGGACAAAAAAGTTCGCACTTACTCGGGAGGCATGAAGCAGCGTATCGGCATTGCTCAGGCTCTGCTCGGTTCCCCAGATGTGCTAATCGTGGATGAGCCTACGGCAGGGCTGGACCCGCAAGAGCGGGTCCGGTTCCGCAATCTGCTAACCCGGTTCAGTATAAACCGGACGGTACTGCTGTCGACACACATAGTGGCCGACATTGAGAGCAACTGCCGCCGAGTTGCCGTGATGAATCAAGGCTGTTTGCTGATGACAGGGGATCTGGCTGAGCTTCAGGCATGCGGAGATGGATACGTATGGGAGGCCGTATTGAGCCCTGCACAATTTGCTAGGGTTGACCCGGCCCTCATCGTATCAACCCGCACCATTCCGGAAGGGACGGTGTGCAGAATGACAGGAGACAGACCACCGATGAATGACGCGATTCCGGTTGAACCTACCCTGGAGGATGGTTATTTGGCGCTGCTGCGGAGGGATCGGAATGAATAAATGGCTGAAGCAGTTTGCGCTTGAACTCCGACTGGTTTTCGGTAACCCTCTGTTTGTGCTGTTCCCAGTTATCTATGCCGTTATATTTCTGTTATTCGCTCTGGGGGCAGGAGATTATGCCAATCCCAAAGTATACAACATGCTATACCAGTATTATTCCTTCGCTCATACCATATCGCTTGGACCGGCGATGCTGCTTGGTATCCTGACAGTCCGCCGTGATATCAGGCGGCCTTCCTATGAATGGAACCGCAGTTTTCCGGTTTCCTTTGGGATGCTGTTGTCCGCCAAATATATTGTAGGGATCATTTATATGTCGCTATTTACAATGTCGGCATCCTTCATCTTTTATGTGATTTCGATAGGGAGTGGAGTAGATAGTAGCCTCGTCATGCGGCATACCATGAATATTGTGGTTCAATCAGAGATATCTTACCTGGTCACTTTTGCGCTTGCGATGCTGCTTGGTGTTTGTATAGCGAATCGGGTGGTGTACCTGATCGGATTTTGTGCTTGGATGTTCGGCACCTTTTTTATGGATATTTTTCTTATAGAACAACTTAGGCTTTTACCGCTCAAAACCTTTCATCTTAACCAGTTTTTTGTGACAAACAATCCGCTTGGGGATGAGACGTGGGGATATGAATTGTTCAGGGAAGAACTCTTCAGTTCCTGGCTGTTCGTCTTGGCTTTCACGCTTCTGTTGCTGGTGGTCAGTCTTCTACTGCTGAACCGTACCCGGCCTACGATGAACATCAAATGGTGCTGGCTGGCAGCCGTAGGCGCTGCGGTACTGAGTGTTGCGGCCTTTGTTCCTTACGGCTCCATTTGGCAGGAACGTTATGCAAGTATTAATGAGAAATTGAATGATTCCACGATCCGATTATCTGAGACGGAATTTTCAAAAGACGTAAGGCTAAACATCTCTAAATATGACATAACCCTAAAGCGAAGACCAGATAATTTGCTACAATTCCAAGCCAAACTGGAGGTCCCAACGGAAGAATGGTCGGGGAAGTCTTCATTTCCGCTTACACTTCACCGAAACTTTCAAGTGAGTAAGGTCCTTGTTCAGGGAATTGACACACCGTACCAACGTAAAGGGGAACGTTTGAATGTCGAGATTCCGAATGAAGCAGCTGATAAGCTCCAGATCGAAGTGTTTTATGCCGGGAATATAAAGGATTTCCTATCGGACTATAACAGAGAAAGGTATCCTGTTTTCAGTGTAGGAAGTGAAGTTTATCTTCCGAGATATATGGCTTGGTATCCGCTTCCTGGACATCAAGATGTGTATGTGAAGACTGAAGATCCGGCAAATCGGATTCATACCGGTAACAGGTATTCTGGCATGTATTTTCCACCCGCAGAAATGAAACTTACCGTTGAGGGATATTCGGTTCCACTGTATACCGGAATGCCGGAGATTGAACGAGAGGTAGGATATCAGCGATTTGAAGGTAAGGACGTGATGGGTCTCACTCTGCTCGGGAGTGAAAGCTGGATTGAACTGAAGGAGGAAGGTTTACCGGTTACGTTAGTAACAACGCCTTATAACCGGGAGAATGCACAGATACAGCTGGCGGAATTAAAAGAAAAGTATGATTACTTTACACAATGGATTCCTGAGCTAAAGCCTGTCGTTACACAGATTATGTATTTTGGAACGAGTGTAGAGAGCCTGCAAGAAGAAAGCGGCAAGGTAGACAATGGATTAATCCTTTCTTCACGAACTTCTTTTTACGATTCAGGAAGTGGCCTGCCGGGGGAATGGATGAACGCCATGCTCTTTGGTGGTCAAGAAGGACTCGTAATGTATTCAGGGGGAGACGTAGAAGAAGATGTTCGCGGAAGAATCAGCAGTCTGTTCTGGTATTTATATTACCGGGAAGCGAAAGGTGTAAGTGACGAAGAGTTGATGGACTATTATGGTTGGGCAAGATCCATTCAGATGTTAACGATGAAAGATACGGATTATGATCCGAAAGGTATCGGCCGTAAGATGCTGAGGCAGGTTTCGAAAGCGCTGAATAGAGGAAAGGAAGCTGAGGTTAAAGAGCTTCTGCAGCATTTTTATAATCAGGGAATCAGCCAGCCTGGTAGACGAGACGATTTTTTCCTTAAAGAGCAGCCAATTTCTTATAAAGAATGGAAGCAGGAATGGAATCGGGTCGTGCACAGTCATCGCCAGGATAAATAGAAGTAGCTAATCTAATGATATGGGAAAAAGAAAGCATATTAACACGGAAAGGGGGAGTGAGGCATGATTTCCGATCAACAGTTGTCTGAGAGAATGGCAGCCGGTGACCAGGATGCATTTGAGATGTTAGTAACCCGCTATCACGGTCCATTGCTTAGTTATACATCCAATCAGTTGCAGGACCGTCAGAAGGCGCAGGATATCGTCCAGGAGACGTTTATCCGGCTGATCCGTCATCTCAGACAGCATGGGGCTCTGGAGCATGTCAGATCCTGGCTCTACCGTGTTGCCCTGAACCAGTGCAAGGATTATTGGAAAAGCTCTGCTTACCGGTCAGAAGGTCTGGCTGGTGAAGAGTTTCCTGAGCGTTCGGATCCTTCAGCGGGTGCTGAAGAACTGCTTGAGAGGCAGGAGACGTCAGCGGAAATCGCAGCTTCTCTGGAAACTCTGCCGGATGTCCAGCAGAACATTATATCCTTGCGATTCTTTCACGACATGAAGCTGCAGGAAATATCGGAGCTGCTGGATCTCCCCCTGAGCACAGTGAAGACACACTTATACAATGGACTGAGAAAACTTAAAAAGCTGATGACAGTAAAAGATTCCTATGCTCCGGCAATTACCGCCCGTTCAGGCGGACCGCCGGGCGGTACCCGGGGGAGATCCGGGACTGAAGATGGCCGGCAAGTCAAACAAAAAGAAAGCGAGGTGTATTCCCATGGATCATCCTTCCGATAATGAATTAAGAAGGCTTGAAGAGGAGCTTAGAGGACCGCTTACCCGTGCCGTTTATCCGCCGCCGTTCCCGAATGAAACTGCACAGCTGATTGCCTCTCTTCAGGGGGAATTTGACCAGCTTAAGCTGGAGGCCGCGCCTCCCAAGTTGGATTTTAACCCTCAGGTGGATCCCCCCTCATTGAAGCAGTTGCTGCGCAGTCAGCTTCGTCTCAATCAGAAGTCGATCCTTCTCGCAAGTGCGGCTGTATTTAGTATGCTGATTCTGCTGGTTGATCCGGAGTATCCGCTGGATAATTTCGGCGGCATTCCGGGAGGAATATTTCCGCTTATCACACCGCTTCTGCTGATCGCATCAATGTTGTTCAGCAGCCGGACATGGGATCGGGGGATGAGGGCTGTAGAGACCATTACCCCTTATCCACCAGCGCTTGTACTATACAGCAGACTTCTCATGGTTACTGGTATGGTGGTCGGTATGGCGCTGATCAGTACGCTGGTTCTTGGAATAAGGGCCATGAATGCGGAGTCGTCTCATTTTTTGTTTGGGCCCTTTGTACTTGAATGGATGGGCGTTCTGCTCTTAACTGGCGGTGCTGCGATGTATATGATGTTCCGAAAGGGTATGGCGGCGTCCATGCTGTCAGCTATACTGGTGTACGGCATGTGGATTGTGCTTCAGGGACAGATTGGTGGCTATGGAGTGTCGCATTTCATTAAAATACCCGTAGATGTGACAGTTCTCCTCATTGGAGCTGCTCTCCTAATTTCATCGTATGGGCACAGTCGCAGAGATAATATTCTCCCTGGGGGAACAACTCATGATTAGTATCGAGGACCTTACACGCCAGGCTGGCATATACCGGCTTGAGATCGGCAATGCCAGACTTAATTCCGGGCTGAACTTGATCGTTGGCGCGAACGGCGCAGGAAAAACGACGTTGATGGAAATATTAACGACGCTTCAAGCTCCGGATGAGGGAACAATTTTGTACAAAGGGCGTAAGGCATCAGATCACCTGCCACTTGTTCGCAGCCAGATCGGGTATGTTCCGTCGGATATTGAATTGTATGGTGATATGAAAGTTGGAAAGCTGCTGACTTATTTGGCTGAAATGAAAGGGGTATATTCTCCTGAGGCCATAGATCGTCTCATGGGAGACTTTCGTCTGGAAGTACATCGCCGCACCAAGGTTAAAAACCTATCCCAAGGGGTGCAGCGCAGAATTGCAGTTGTACAGGCTCTCTTGGCCTCACCGTCTTTCTTATTTTTGGATGAGCCGTTGAACGGTATGGATGCAGAAGAACGGAAGTTTCTGATTACTTATTTGACACGCTATGCCAAAGGCAGAATGGTGGTTGTAGCCGCCCATGAGCTGAATGAGTGGGAAGATGCGACAGACACGGTTATCTGGATACACCGGGGACGGATTCGTTACAACGGGCCTCCACGGACCTGGAAGCTGGCCGCTCCTTTACGGGTATGGGAAGGAGAGGTCAGTCTGACGGAATTCGAACAGATTCCAGAACAGAACATTATTCATTTCAGAATGCTGCCGCATGGTATTCGGGTGAGGTTGATGGGCAGCATTGCTCCGGGTCCGGAATTCTCTGAAAAGGAACCAACACTGGAGGATACATTCTTCGTTCATATGGATGCCCTCACTCATAGATCGTAAATTAAAAAACATCTCCTAGTTCTGGTTCAGGAGATGTTTTTTTGCGCTTAATTCGGCTTTTTCTTCTTATGTCTGAATTTATAAATGAGTGAAGCGACGAAAGATGATGGCCAGAACAGGCCTCCTTGTGAGTTGAAATGAAGCTGTTCTTCCTGAAATGACATGCCTTCGTAGTACTCATTCTGGGTTTTTTCTTTTCTTCTAGGATCTTCATTCAAGGCCTTAATGTAATTGTATTGGACAGGAATCATAACAAGGAAAAGCAAAAACAGAACGCCAGCAATTATCCAAATGGTGATGTCCAATGTTTCACACTCCCTTTTTGGGATTATTTTACGCATCTTACTCTTTTAATACGGGTAAAGAGGGCGCGTGTTTCATTATTTATTATGACGATAAATTTTGACTTCAGAGCGCCGATGCAGCTTAGTAAACCCTAATTCAAGATGTGATTAGCAGAAATAAAGCTTAAAAAATAATTCCGATGAATTTAATGGGAATTACCTCTTTTCAAACGATGGAAAGTATGAGAGAATGGGAGAAATTATTCGCATCATAAAATTTCCATCGGAAGCAAAGGGAGGAAATACCTATGTCAGAGGAACGCAAATTTTCTATTGAAACGTTAGCCGTACACGCAGGACAAGAGATCGATCCGACAACGATGTCCCGTGCGGTCCCGCTTTATCAGACGACATCCTACGGATTTCGAGATAGTGAGCATGCAGCCAATCTGTTCTCGCTGAAAGAATTCGGCAATATCTACACCCGAATTATGAACCCGACAACGGACGTCTTCGAACAGCGTATTGCAGCACTGGAAGGCGGAGCGGGCGCGTTGGCTACAGCTTCCGGGCAAGCAGCCATCACGTTCTCGATTCTGAATATTGCGGGCGCAGGCGATGAGATTGTTTCTTCTTCTAGCCTGTACGGTGGTACACATAATCTGTTCTCCAACACACTTGCGAAACTGGGCATTAAAGTTCATTTTGTTGATTCCACAAATCCGGAAAACTTCCGTAAATACATTAACGATAAGACGAAAGCTTTATTTGCCGAAACGATTGGCAACCCGCAGGGCAACGTGCTGGATGTGGAAGCGGTGGCTGCGATTGCACATGAGAATGGCATCCCGCTCATAGTTGACAACACCTTCCCAAGCCCGTATCTGCTTCGTCCGATTGAGTATGGTGCTGATATCGTAGTGCATTCCGCTACGAAATTTATCGGCGGTCACGGAACTTCAATTGGCGGTGTCATTGTAGATGGCGGTAAATTCGATTGGGCGGCAAGCGGTAAGTTTCCGGGTCTGACTGAGCCAGACCCAAGCTATCATGGTGTGGTGTACACCGAAGCGGTTGGTCCGATAGCTTATATTATTAAAGCCCGCGTACAGCTACTCCGTGATATTGGAGCTTCCATTTCTCCGTTTAACTCCTGGTTGCTGCTGCAAGGTCTTGAGACGCTGCATCTGCGCGTGGAACGCCATAGCCAGAATGCGCTTAAGGTGGCGCAATACCTGGAAAACCACGATGCAGTGGAGTGGGTTAGTTATGCTGGTCTATCAAGCCACTCATCCTATGAGCTGGCACAGAAGTATCTGCCAAAAGGGCAGGGGGCTATTTTGACATTTGGCATTAAAGGCGGAACCGAAGCAGGACGTAAAGTGATCGAGAGTGTGAAGCTGTTCTCCCATCTCGCCAACGTTGGAGATTCCAAATCACTCATTATTCATCCAGCCAGCACAACACACCAGCAGCTCACAGAGGAAGAACAGGTTGCTGCAGGTGTAAATCCGGAGCTTCTTCGCATATCCGTCGGAACAGAGTCTATTGACGATATTTTGTATGATCTGGAACAGGCTTTGGCTGCAAGCCAGCAGTAGAAGCACTATACAATAATTTTATACCATCGACATACAGAGGCATTTTTCTCAGACTGACTGAGGAAGGTGCCTTCTTTATTTACAGACCTCAAAACGAAGCACGTTTGTATATTTCCTGATCCTTCATAATAATCTTTAGGGAAGGCGAAAGAACCACCAATTCAAGTGAAAAGGGGTAGAACGATAATCATGACCGAGGGGAAACGAGGAAATGGCACTGAATTGGGGAAACGCTTTTATGACATGTTCAGCAGAGGTGACCGGGAGCGTCCGACTGGAAATATCAACGACGTGGATTTGTTGGGTGATTTGGCGATGACTGGCGGGATTACCCACGAAGAAGCCTTGCTGCTGCTGGCTGCTCCCGAGGACATAGAGGAAGCGGTACGAAAAAAGGAAGCCTTCGGCAAAGATCAGTCTTCTCTTCAGCGCCTGCTCGGCTGGAGCGATGACAAGAGGAGGCTGAAAGTACTGTCCCGTGCGGCTAGCTTGGTGCAGGCTTCTGCTGGCATGGACCGAGGTGCTCAGGGAATCGGCCTTATGAGAGGGGAAGCTGCGCTTCATTCAGGTGGACCGTTGAGTGAAGTATACCGTGACTGGATGGAAAGTCGGGGAGAAAGTGAGAAACAGCATTACCGACTCCGTCTGATTTCGTTATGGACGGAGGAATGGGTCAGTGTTCTCCAAGCAGCCCGCGGCTACACGTGTGCAGTTAGCCTTGCGTGGGATACTGGAGCAGAATGCAGTTCTCAAGAAAGGCTGGAACTTCAGGATATCCAGCTGGAATCGGTGTATCGTGCGGTCGTACGTTGTCAGGAAGAGGGACTGGATTGCCAGCTGGAGCTGTTGGCACTTTGGCCGCTGGATTCAGCGGATTTTACGGAAGCGCTTGATTTCATTGAAGAGGTCGGGAGCCAGACACTGTGCCATCTAAAGCCCTCTGTTGATATAAAGATTGGAGCGCTACTTCATCCGGATATATCATCATCGGATGCAGCGGACATTGCCCGCTTGGCGGACGTCATCGTTATGGATACAGAAAGTGTCCCGAAACTGCATTTAATGGATGGGAAGGGTTCTTTAGAAGGAGCTTGGAGAGGAGTCGGGCTGCAGGAGCCAATTACGGACTGGGCCAGTCCAGCCTTGCTGCAAAACAATCTGGAAGAAACGATTCAGCGTATCCGGCGTGTGAAACCGCATATTGGAATTAGGGCGAGTGGGGAAGTAAACGTATCCGACCTGAGAACGGTATACCGCTTGGGTCTGACAGGGGTATGCTGTGCACCAACTTCTATGGCAGCTGTTCGTCTTGCGGGCGTTCGATTGGAGTGGATGATGAACCGTTTACCTGCTGCGGAGGAAGCTTGAGAAAATAAGATTTATATTTCATTAGAAAGTATAAATTCCCATTCATAAAAGAAAGCGAGTCCGGGTGTTTCCTGTAGACCCCCGGACTTTTTTGATATGGACAGGTGGGACAAGCCGGTAACGATTAAGCGTCTTGCTTGATAACAACGTGATGCAAAAAAGTAGGCGAAAGTATATTTACAAATAGGCAGGTTATGGGTATGATAAAAATATAAAGTTGCTCTAAGGAAAATAAATTGTACTGGGACAAAAATGATTCTCATTCTCAATTAGCATGCTGCTCCGGCCTAGCCGGGGCAGCATGTGTCATTTTAAGGGTAGTAATAATGGATTTCATTCTCAATTAGGAAGGTGATTAGATATGGAATGGGTACACAATGGGCGGGTCGGATCGGTATCGCCAGTAGAGAAGGGTACTGGCCCTCGGGAACCGCGTCATCCGGGTAAATGGGATCTTCGCAGCTTGCTGTCTAATCCGGAGGTGATAGCAGCGCTCGGCAGTGGTATTCTGATGGTTGCCGCATGGATTGTAGGTCAGTGGTCGGAATGGCTATCTGTTACTTTATATGTGGTGTCTTATACGATCGGTGGTTGGATCAAGGCGAGGGAAGGCATAGAAACACTTATTAAAGAGCGAGACTTGGACGTGAATTTGCTGATGATTGCTGCCGCTCTGGGTGCAGCATCAATCGGTTACTGGAACGAAGGCGCGATGCTGATTTTTATCTTTGCATTAAGTGGTGCGCTGGAGAGTTACACCATGGAACGGAGCCGGAAGGATATCTCCTCTCTTATGGAGCTTCAGCCGGAGACAGCGCTGCGTATTGAAGCCGGAGAGATGGTGTCGGTGTCCATCGCAAAATTGGAGATAGGTGATCTGATCCTTGTAAAGCCGGGTGAACTGATTCCGGCAGATGGCAAGGTATACCGGGGCGGCTCTTCAGTCAACCAGTCATCGATTACGGGAGAGTCCGTTCCCGTGGATAAAGCGGTGGGTGATGATGTATTTGCCGGTACGCTGAATGAAGAAGGTGTTCTTTATATAGAAGTAACTCAGGCAGCAGGGGCGACCCTTTTTGCCAAAATCATTAAATTGGTGGAGGAAGCTGAAAACGAAGTTCCTGAATCTGAGCGGTTCATTAAACGCTTCGAATCGATTTATGCCCGCGTGGTGGTATTCGTTACCGTAGCATTGATCGGACTGACCACACCAATTCTCGGATGGGATTGGGACACTTCATTTTATAAAGCGATGGTATTTCTCGTTGTAGCCTCCCCATGTGCACTGGTGTCGTCTATTATGCCGGCTATGCTGTCCGCCATTTCGAACCGTGCCCGCAAAGGGGTGCTGTTTAAGGGTGGCGCCCATATCGAGAATATGGCACGAACCGCAGTAGTTGCGTTCGATAAGACAGGAACATTGACCCTCGGTTCTCCAGAGGTCACCGATTTTATTGCGGGTGATGAGCTGATGCGAAAGGAGTTGCTTGCAATCTGCGCATCTGTGGAGAGCATGTCGAAGCATCCTCTAGCCGTAGCTATTGTTCGCAAAGCTGCAGAGGAAGGCATCGAGCTTCATCCTGCTGAGAACGCCCAGTCTTTAACTGGTTGGGGAATGCAGGCCGAGGTCGAGGGCAAGTTGTGGAAAATCGGAAAAAGTGATGTGTTGGATCGCGAACAGCATGAAGTGGTTGAAGGTGTCTCGGGAGCTGGAATGGGTGCAGTATCCGTTACTGAGACCCCCGGAAATGCCCCGGACTGGATTGCCATCCGTTCAAAATTAGAGTCGGAAGGTAAGACGGTATCCGTCGTGCTGGAAGGTGATACTGTAGTCGGAATGATTGCTCTGCAGGACGCGGTTCGTCCGCAGGCAGCTGCCGCTGTGAAACGTCTGCAACAGCTGGGCATTAAGGTAGCCATGCTGACGGGCGACCGGAAGGCAACCGCCCAGGTGATCGCTAAGCAAACAGGCGTCGACATGGTATTCTCTGATCTGCTGCCGGAAGATAAAGTGGAGCATGTGAAGAACTTGCGTGAAAAACACGGTCATGTCGTCATGGTTGGCGACGGTGTAAATGATGCTCCGGCGTTGGCAACAGCCACGGTCGGTATCGGTATGGGCGTCACCGGTAGTGGAACTGCGCTGGAAGTGGCCGATGCGGTATTGATGAACGACAATATCGAAGAAATTGCTGGAACCGTCAAGGTAGCCCGCAAGGCACAGCGGATCGTGAAGCAAAATATGATATTCGCGATTACGGTTATACTGACTCTGATCGTAACGAATTTTGTGGCCGGTGTTGCGCTTCCGCTTGGTGTAGTTGGCCATGAAGGCAGTACGATATTGGTCATTCTGAACGGACTCCGTTTGCTTCGTACGAAATAATGGATGAAGAGGCACTTTACTGAAAAAGGTGGAGCTGCCTCTTTTTTTTCATTTGGAAGTGAAAATTAAGATTATTGCAACTCAAAGGATAGCTATGTATCATCTAAGACGATTGTTTATTCCGGAAGAGGTGAGACCACCAATGTTACCGTTATATTTTGATGTTAGGCTGCCGCAGGAGATGGAGTCTTTGGGTAATCTGCAATCTTTATATATGAACAACAATGTTCTGTTGAAGAAACCATCATTTTTACAGCGAATGACGAAGCTCGAGCAAATGAATCTGGAGAACAATCCTTTTTGCGATACTTAAAATATTTTCACAATTTTCATACATATGTGGCAATGCGTATTGACAGGCAACAAGAAAGTAATCATAATAAATATTAATTTATAATTATTATAAATAAGATGCGATATTACATATTAGGAGGAGATCATAGATGTATAAATCCGTTATTATTGGTACAGGACCTGCAGGCCTCACGGCTGCTATTTATTTGGCTCGCGCCAACCTCAGCCCACTAGTTATTGAAGGACCACAGCCAGGTGGACAGCTTACAACCACAACAGAGGTAGAGAACTTTCCCGGGTTTATAGATGGCATTCAAGGCCCTGAGTTGATGGACAATATGCGTAAGCAAGCAGAACGCTTCGGTGCGGAATTCCGTACGGGCTGGGTCAACAGCGTGGAATTTGGAGAGCGTCCTTTTAAGTTGAACGTTGAAGGCATGGGTGAAGTTGTTACCGAAACACTGGTTCTTTCGACTGGTGCTACTGCAAAATATTTGGGCATTCCAGGAGAACAGGATAACGTGGGCCGTGGTGTAAGTACATGCGCCACATGTGATGGTTTCTTTTTCCGCAACAAAGAGATCATTGTGGTCGGCGGAGGGGATTCCGCACTGGAAGAAGCGAACTTCCTGACCCGCTTTGCTTCCAAAGTAACGCTGGTTCACCGCCGTGATGAGCTGCGCGCCTCCAAAATCATGCAGGACCGCGCTCGTGCCAACGAAAAAATCGATTGGGCGCTTAATCGCACACCGCTTGAAGTCATTGCGGATGAGCAGGGCGTGAGAGGCATTAAGGTTCAGAATAACGAAACAGGTAAAGAAGAAGTTATTGAAGCCAGCGGCGTATTTGTGGCAATCGGCCATCATCCGAACACTAGCTTTCTGGGCGGTGCAATTACAACCGATTCAAACGGTTATATCGTCACTACACCAGGAACATCCGAGACGAATATTCCAGGCGTCTTTGCTTGCGGTGACGTGCAGGATACCCGCTATAGACAAGCGATTACAGCGGCAGGCAGCGGCTGTATGGCGGCAATGGACACAGAAAAGTACATTGAGAGCTTGGAACACAGCGCGATCGTGATGTAAACTGGTTGATATAGGCTGCATTATAAATATAAATACTATCAGAGGTGAAATCATTCATGGAAAACGTTATTGTCTATACATCAAACAACTGCCCTCACTGCAAGCAGGTAAAGAGCTTCCTGTCTGAGCAAGGGATTGCGTATGAAGAACGAAACATCGAAACGAATGACGAGTTTGCACAACAGGTATGGGATATGGGAATACGCGCTGTTCCGTTGACTATCATCGGCGAGCATCGCATTATGGGTATGAACAAGCTGCAATTTAACAAAGCGTTGGCACCGCAAACCGAAGCATAATAGGCGGCAGCTATACGCTTGAACATAATAAGGGCTCTTCCCGTTTGAGAGGGAAGAGCCCTTTTGTATTAAAGCTTTTGTTTCTCGCAGCAACCGAGTATCCCTAGGAGAGGACCGTAACCTGGCCTATTCCTGAAAGTTGATGTTTCTTGATTCCGTTATCGTTTTTTCGTAGTTTCTTTCCCGTCAGAAAAAGATCATCATGATCAGCTGAAAAATTGCATATACGGCGATTCCCGCAACGATCAGCAGCAGACCTGCTTTTTTCTTACCCTGAAAGAGACGCAGAATGGCCAGACTGAACAATGGCGCAATGACCAAGAGAAACAGCAGCACGGTTACAAACATCTGCGCCGAAATATCCGATGTATCGACATAAGTCATGAAACGTTCCTCTCCTATCTGTATCTTTCCTGTATGCATTCTGCATTTCATGGTGACATATATCACATATATGAAATTCATTATATAGTAAACTGACGTTTTTTACCTTAGTCACTTCTTAAAAAATGAGGCGAAATTACGTCAATTTACAGGCATTGACACACGTACAGGTCCGAGAAACTGCGAAACGGCAGAGTAAGCGGCTCCAATGACCGTAGAACGGCTGCCAAGCTCCGCAAAGTGAATCTCCATTTCTTCACGGTGGTAGGGCAGCGTTCGCTCGGAGACAACCTTCTGCATGGTGTCTCCAATCCAGTCACGTGCATCTGACAGAGGGCCGCCGATTACAACCGATTGCGGGTTGAACCCGTTGACCAGATTCGTGATACCCACGCCAAGATAGCGTCCCATTTCGGAAAAATGGTCAATCGTTTCCGCATGGCCTTGCTCAGCAAGCTTGACCAATTCGGAAGTCCGGCGTGAAGGCAGAGTAGATCTTGTTAGATCATAGGCTTTTTCCGAGGCGTACAGCTCCCAGCAGCCCCGGTTTCCGCATGAGCATTCCTTCCCGTCTGCTTCGATTGTCATATGTCCGGTTTCCCCGGCATATCCCCTAGCTCCTTTATACAATTCCCCATTGATGATGATGCCTGAACCGATACCGCTTCCGGCACTGATATACAGCAGATGCTTTGCATCGCGTCCCGCTCCGAAGCGAAGTTCTCCTTGGGCTCCGGCGTTAGCTTCATTGTCGATGGTGACCGGCACGCCGATTTCATTCTCAAGGAGCTGCTGAAGCGGAACCATTTCCCACCCGAGGTTTGGCGCAAAAAGAACCATGCCGTCACCGTCCACCATACCAGGCACACCTACTCCGACGCCAACGATACCGTAATGGGAATTAGGAGCGAGCTTCATCAATCCATTGATCATGTGAATCATCATATCTAGCACAGATGAGACATCGTGCTGTTCTAGCATACATTCTTCTTCTGCAAGAATCCGACCTTCAAGATCGGTTAGTACCGCCATCATCTGCTTGAGGCGAATTTCTACGCCCACAGCATAACCGGCTTCTCCGTTAAACAGCAGCATTCGCGGTTTTCGGCCGCCACTTGATTCGCCGGGTCCGATCTCCTGTACAAGATGATTATCGCACAGCTCCAGCACCAGATTGGATACGGTTGCTTTATTAAGTCCGGTTAGTTCCGAAACTTTGGCGCGGGAGAGGGGGGCATTGCGGATGATTGTATTCAGTATAATAGACGTATTTATTTTTTTAACCAGCGCTTGATCACCGGTGATATTTGTCATGGTAACCCATCCTTTAGAAGTTAAATCAATCGTAAGATATGCTCATAGTCTAGGCGGAAAAAACGAAAAATGTCAACACGTCAAGAATGGCTTTTGCAGATAAGAAGCGGTTGATGAGGGATGTGATAGGAAGCTGTCCAATCAACTTAGTTTAACCAATAGACAAAGTTATATCTGTGTGCTAGGATAGCATTGTAAGCGGTAACCACATATTAATCAGGAATAGGGAGGATTTATCTCATGGCCTATTTTAACAACATTAACAAGATCGAATATGAAGGAAGCAAATCAACGAATCCATATGCGTTTAAATTTTATAATCCGAATGAAGTTGTGGCCGGCAAAACAATGGAAGAGCATCTCCGTTTCGCCATGGCTTATTGGCATACATTAACTGCGGGTGGTTCTGATCCGTTCGGCGCGGACACTGCTGTTCGTCCTTGGGGTAAGTTTTCCGGTATGGATCTCGCTAAAGCTCGCGTTGAAGCCGGTTTTGAATTTATGGACAAACTGAATATGCCTTTCTTCTGCTTCCATGATGTAGATATTGCACCGGAAGGAAACAATCTACGTGAGTTCTACAGTAACATTGACACGATCGTAGACATGATTGAAGAGAACATGAAGTCCAGCGGTAAGAAGCTGCTGTGGAACACAGCTAATATGTTCACGAACCCGCGCTACATGCATGGTGCAGCTACAACCTGCAATGCTGATGTGTACGCACATGCCGCTGCACAGGTGAAGAAAGGTCTGGAAGTGGGCAAGCGCCTTGGAGCAGAGAACTATGTATTCTGGGGAGGCCGTGAAGGCTACGAGACACTGCTGAACACAGATATGGGTCTTGAGCTGGATAATCTCGCACGCCTGTTCAATATGGCAATCGACTATGCGAAAGAGATCGGCTTTGACGCCCAATTCCTGATTGAGCCTAAACCGAAAGAACCTACGAAACACCAATACGATTTTGATGCGGCTACTACGATTGCGTTCCTGCAAAAATACGGCCTCGACAAACATTTCAAACTGAACCTTGAGGCAAACCATGCAACCTTGGCCGGACACACATTTGAGCATGAGCTTCGTGTTGCCCGCCTGAACGGTATGCTCGGCTCGCTGGATGCGAACCAAGGCGACATGCTGATCGGCTGGGATACCGACGAGTTCCCGGTTAACATTTATGATGCAACATTGACATTGTATGAAGTGCTCATGAATGACGGCCTCGGTCGTGGTGGTGTAAACTTTGACGCTAAAGTACGCCGTCCTTCCTTCGAGCCTGAGGATCTGTTCCTGGCACATATCGCAGGTATGGACACTTATGCTAAAGGCCTCAAAGTGGCTGCCAAGCTGATCGAGGATCGTGTGTTCGAAGACTTCATCGCGAAACGCTACAGCAGCTTCACTGAAGGCATCGGAGCAGATGTTGTCTCCGGTAAAGCTACTCTGGCTTCCTTGGCCGAATATGCGCTGAACAACGAGAAACCACGAAAGAATGAATCTGGACGTCAAGAAATGCTTAAAGGCTTGCTCAACCAGTACATTCTTGCTGACTAAGTGATAACGGATAAATAAAAACTTCACCGGCTCCCGGAAGGGTGGCCGGTGAAGTTGTTTCACCCTAAGGTTTCAGCAGAGCCATGACCTGCTCCTGCTGCGGCCAACCTTGAGGAGGAATGATGATGAGTTATGTGATCGGAGTCGATCTTGGTACAAGTGCGGTAAAGACTGTACTTGTAGACCGTAGGGGCAAAGTGGTGGCGGAGCATTCGGAGTCATATCCGCTGAGCCAGCCCAAGCCGGGATATAGTGAGCAGCGGCCCGAGGATTGGGTCGAGAAGACCTTGTTGTCCTTGAAGCGGTTAATGGAAGAGACCGCTATCGAGCCGTCGGAGATTGAGGGATTGAGCTTTTCCGGCCAAATGCACGGCTTGGTGCTGATTGATGGAGAGGGGACTGTGCTTCGTCCGGCGATTTTGTGGAATGACACTCGAACGACAGCCCAATGCCGACGGATAGAGGAAACACTGCAGGACAAATTGCTTGGCATCGCCCGCAACCGTGCATTGGAAGGCTTTACTCTGCCGAAAATCCTGTGGGTTCAGGAGTTTGAGCAAGAGCTGCTGGATCAAGCGGCGCTGTTCCTGCTGCCGAAAGACTATGTGCGCTACCGGCTAACCGGGAAGTACGCCATGGATTATTCGGATGCGGCAGGCACGCTGCTGTTGGATGTAACAGGCAAAGATTGGAGCAGCGAGATATTGGATGCATTCCAGCTGCCACACTCGATTTGCCCGCCGCTGGTTGAATCGTTCGACCTGTGCGGTACGCTGCTGCCTGAAATTGCAGAACAGTCCGGCCTGCTGCCGGATACGAAGGTGTTTGCGGGCGGTGCTGACAATGCTTGTGGAGCGATTGGAGCAGGCATCCTTGCAGAAGGACAGACGATGTGCAGCGTAGGCACTTCCGGCGTGGTACTTTCCTACGAGGAACGTAAAGAGGTCGATTTTGAAGGGAAGATTCACTTTTTTAACCACAGTGAGAAAGATGCTTTCTACATTATGGGCGTTACGCTTTCAGCCGGATACAGCTTGGAGTGGTTCAAGAAGACGTTTGCTCCTAGTGTTTCCTTTGATGAATTGCTGGAAGGTATCAGCGACATTCCCGCGGGAAGTTGTGGCCTGCTGTTCACGCCGTATATCGTGGGCGAGCGCACTCCATATCCGGATGCCAATATCCGCGGTAGCTTTATCGGCATGGACGCGGGACACAAGCTCCCGCATTTTACGCGGGCCGTCCTTGAAGGGATTACGTTCTCATTGCGGGAGTCGATTGACATCCTGCGGGCATCCGGCAAAAAGATCGATACTGTCATCTCGATCGGCGGCGGAGCGAAGAACGAGAACTGGCTCCAAATGCAGGCAGATATTTTGGGCGCCGAGATTGTGAAGCTGGAAAGTGAGCAGGGGCCTGCAATGGGTGCTGCGATGCTGGCGGCTTACGGCTGCGGATGGTTCCCTAGTCTGCAGGCTTGTGCATCAGCATTTTTGCGTCCGGCGCAGAAATACGTACCGAACTCGGAGACTGTCGCGAGTTATGAGAAGCTGTTTGCGCTGTATCAAAGTGTGTATGGAGTAACTCGTCAGCTGAGCGGCCAATTGTCAGAATATCGTGGTTAATTAAATATCAAAGGCGCTGTTCCTACATAAGGGGCAGCGTTATTTTTTTGCATAGATTAAGATTTTTGGACAGGATAGGTCATCTTTTTATGGCAGGAGACATAAGAAATAGAGTGACATCCTATGAAATTCTTTAATTCACAAAAATTAAAGTGGGAAGGGGCGTAACCAGACTGCCCTTATAAATGTTCTACATTAGGAGAGTTGTTATGTCCTTGCTACACTGATCCTTCTTTTCAAGCCGTACACACCACTGTGTGTAAGAGTAAAGTATGGATCCAACCAAGTGAAGGGAGCGAAAGGATTGAAAAACAAGTCCAAAAGATCGGTTCAAATCAAATCTACCGTATGCGCCGTTACGGCCATGCTCTGTCTTGTTCAGCCTGTATGGGGGGAGGCAAGCACCGTGAGCGTTACCCCAGCTCAAGCCGCAGGAGATTTAGAAAACATGGCACAGGTAACGAATTCGGATATTCCGGATGGAGCCAAAATATCTTCCAAACAAGCGGAAGAAACCATCAAGAAATTGTTCCCGCTGCTGAAAAAAGCGAAAGTAACGAATGCCGAATTCAGTGAACAGAACATTGCAAGCTCCGGCATAAAAGTATGGGATATTCAGTTTTCTTATCAAAGAGGGAATACGAACACTGGTTTCAATGCTTCAGTAAATGCTGTAACGGGTGACATTGTTTCTGTCTATCTTCCACGCAATCTGCTGTTGATGGCTGGGGGAGAAACCGGGCCGGAGCTGAGCCGGGAAGAGGCTTCCCAAAAAGCACTGGAATGGATCAAGCAAAATATAAAAAGCGTTAATGTGAGCAACTTGACTGAAAATTCGCTCTACCTAGGCATGACGAAATCATTGTTTAGCCCGACAACATACGATTTTTATTACAATATGTCTATTGACGGCATACCGTCTGATGCGGATCAGATCAGCATGAGTGTAGATCAACAGGGGCGGGTGACTTCCTTCAACAGACAACAGTTCACAGCGAAAATACCATCTGCTAAAGCTAAAATATCAGCAAAAGAGGCACGAAAGCTATATGAGGAATCATTCACAGTAGAGCTTTCATACATCCCTACCTCGGTGAATGGCGCGCCTAAAGGTCCTTATTTTTTAGGGTATGTACCGAAGACTGAGTCTAGTCTCGTTATCGATGCCAATACAGGCAGCAAGCTGGACTATTCAGGAGAGTTGCTTAAACCGGATCAATTCAAACTTACGGAGATTACGGCAGGGTCAGATGTATTCAAGCCTTCTTCAAAGCCTTTAACCAATGGAAATGACGCGGTGAAATGGGTGGAATCCCATATTAATATTCCGAAGGGTTATAAGTCAGAATCCAAAAGGCTCGGTCAGCGTTGGAATGATAAGGAGTCGAAAGTCTGGAATATCAGTTGGAAAGGCTCCGACTCTCCTTATGGCGGGGACCAGATCATGGCGGAGGTCGATGCAACAACAGGAAAGATTTACTCCTATAATCATTATCCTTTCCGTAAAGGAATTGAAGTGAAGCAGAATAAACCTGCAGCTTCGAGCATTTCGAAGAACGAAGCGGAACAAATGGCATTTAACACAATCGCGAAGCTAGTTCCGAATGCGGCAAAGGAATGGAAGCTCACAAATGTTGTCGAGCCAGATAAAAATGAAGCATTCCAGAGTTATCAGTTCTCATTTAATCGTTATGCAGGCGGTATATCAATCTTGAACGAATCCATTTCAATTTCGATCGGAACAGAGGGCCTGCTTAGCCACTTCACCAATTACTCTTATGTAGATTTCTCTGATCTGCCGAACAGTAAACCGGTTGTTTCGGTAGAGCAAGCAAAGGCACAATTTTTAAAGGAAACGGATTTAAAGCTTAAGTTTGCTCAATATGGAGGTTATACGTCAGGTAATGAATCGGTTCAATTTACTACGAAGCTAGTGTATTCTCCGGTTCGGAAAGATAATATGGGCCAATATTATGGCATTGGGCTGCCTCTGGATGCAATAACAGGAAAATGGCATGAGATGGTACCGGCTGAGTATAGCAGCAAGGATATTATTCCGGCTAAGGATACAAAGGGTCACAAGTCTCAGACTGCCCTCGATAAAATGGTGCAGTATCGTGTGATGATTCCTGATGCAGATGGCAAGGTTCTACCGGATCAGGAAATCACGACAGGTGAATGGTACCAGTTCGTTGCCAGAGCTCTAAATCCATCAATTGATCAGTATTACGAGGATAGTTCGGAACCATATGGCACTTTGCTACCAGCAAGTCCTTACTACAAGGCAATACAGACTTTGATTCCCCAGAGTTGGCTCCCGTATGAACCGGCAGTTACCTTTAGTGTGGATCAGAAGTTAACCCGGGATGAACTGGCTTTAATGCTTACCCAAATGTTGAAGTATGAGAAGTTAGGGCTTTCCTTTACCAAGAATGACGAGATTCCGGGAGTCAGTGATTCGTCTTCGGTTATGAACCGGGGAGCTGCAATCATCTCGATGAAATTAGGCTTACTTCCGGCTGTTGACGGAAAGTTTATGCCGGGACGGGTAGTAACACGTGCAGAGGCGGCTGAAGTACTTTTGCGTTTATCCGAAATGGTTGGTAAAAGCGACTCGTTTCTGAATGAGTATATGATGTGGTAAAAGCGGTTAGTAGGGTAGTTGCAACACCATCGCTATCGTGTTTCGTGCTTGGTCGACAAAACTAGAATCCTCAGACCCTGGGTTATTATGATACAATAAATATGCAAACGAATGTGGAAGACGAAGGGCGGGTGTACCCATGAAACGAAAACGGTCGACATTTGTGAAACTGCTGTTGGTTGGGACTTTGGCGGTAACTGTAGCTGCCGTTCCTGAACCGGTTGAAGTCAGCAATGTATATGCCAATTCCGATAAAGCGGTTGTAAAGTCTGTTAGCGAGATCCAGCAGAAGCTGCTTTCAGCTATGAACAGCAGGGAGTCAACCGTTCGTTTTGTGTATCAGGGCCAGACCGAGTCGCTCAAGACGCAGCTTAAGGAGGCGCTGGATCAAGCGATGGACAGCGATCCTTATATTCACTATACAATAGCCAGTTATAGCTATGATTACCGGGGAACTTCAAGCTCGGCCGATGTGACAGTACGGCTTACCTATCGGGAAACCGGAAGTCAAACCGAGTATGTCAACAAACGGGTCAAGAGTGTACTGGGTTCCATCATGAAGTCTGGTATGAATGATCACGAGAAGGTCAAGGCTATTAATGACTGGGTTGTACTGAATCTGAAGTATGACACGACACTTGAAAAGTACACGGCTTATGACGGGTTAAGTACAGGAAGCACGGTTTGTCAGGGATACTCGCTATTAACACATAAGCTGCTGAAAGAGGCGGGGATCCAAAATAAAATCGTGGAAGGAACCGCTTATCCTGAGGGTAATCCACAGGGTCAGCTGCATGCATGGAATCTGGTTCTTCTAGATGGTAAATGGTATCATCTGGACACGACGTGGAACGATCCTGTACCTGACCGGGACGGTGCCGTATCCTATACCTACTACCTCCGGAGTGATGTCCAGATGAGAAAAGATCATACATGGACGAAGTCTTACCCGGCGGCGAATACGACTTACCGCAGCACCCTTAAAACGCTGGCCGCTCAAAAGTCAGCAAAATCCAGTGTTTATCGGACGCTGATGAATGAGCTGGAGTACCATTTGTACGAGAGTAACGCGGTTGTGCGTACATACCTTGACTTGAACTCCAAAGTAAAAGCCGCAAAGCAGTCTGGAAAGAAAGAGCTTGTGTTCCGATTTGGCGGCAAGGAAAATGATCTGCTAAAGGTACTACAGGATCTGCAGCGCAAAGCGGGTGTCGGGGCTATCCGTTATTACCATAATCTTTTTGAAGATACGAACGATTTGAAGGTTCACATTTCATGGTAAATCAAAACAGCTTCTTCCCAAAAGGAAGAAGCTGTTTTTTTGCTTATTACAAATGCTTATTGGATATTCGTGCTGAGGTCGCAATCCTGCAGCGGAACGATTTTGCTTTTCTTTACCAGACGGTAGCCGAACCAGATCGCAAGGAACAGCGGAATGCTGAAATAGGTTGCAAAAATCGTATACCAGTCTGTTTCGCCACCGAAGTTCCCCTGGCCGATGATGGCCACAAGACAGAGCAGGAAGGCGAAGATCGGTCCGAACGGGAACCAGCGGGCACGGAAAGGCAAATCCTTGAGATCCCGGCCCTGCGCCTCATAAGCTTTTCGGAAGCGGTAATGGCTGACCGCAATGGCAAGCCAGTTAATGAAGCCGCACATACCAGAGGCGTTCAGCAGCCAGATGTACACGACGCCATCACCGAAAAAGGAAGCGAGGAAGGCGAGTATACCGACAGATGAGGTCACAATAAGAGCTGCTATGGGAACGCCGCGGCTGTTCAGACGGCTCAGCCATTTTGGTGCCATTCCCTGTTTTGCCATCGCATAGAGCACGCGGGTAGAGGCATACATGCCGGAGTTTCCTGCGGATAGAACGGAACTCAAGATAACAGCGTTCATCACGGAAGCGGCAAAGGCCAGGCCGGCTTTTTCAAACACGAGCGTAAATGGACTGACACCGATATCACCCACGCCCGATTGCAGCAAGCTTGGATGCGTGTACGGTATAAGCAAGCCAATGACGAGAATAGCAAAAATGTAAAAGATCAAAATGCGCCAGAATACTTGACGGATGGCACGCGGCACGTTTTGTCGCGGGTTTTCGCTCTCTCCGGCGGCAACACCGATGAGCTCGGTTCCCTGAAAAGAGAATCCTGCGGCCATGAAGACGCCGACGAGGGCAAAGAAGCCACCGTGCATCGAGCCACCGTCCATATTGAAGTTGGAAAATCCGACTGCCTCTCCGCCGAGAATCCCGAAAATCATCATGACGCCAACGATCAGGAAGATAATGACGGTGACAACTTTGATAATAGAAAACCAATATTCCGATTCGCCGTAACCTTTAGCCGACAACGCATTCAGACCGAACATGATGCCGAGGAATAACAAGCTCCACAGGAAAGATGGGCTGTCCGGGAACCAGAACTTAATAATTACTGTTGCGGCAGCAAGCTCTGCGGCAATGGTGACTGCCCAGTTGTACCAGAAATTCCAGCCGACCGCAAAACCGAATGCCGGGCTGACAAAACGGGTCGCATACGTACTGAAGGACCCGGAATCGGGAAGATAGGTGGCCAGCTCGCCGAGACTGGTCATCAGGAAATAAACCATTAGCCCGACAGCGGAATAAGCGAGCAATGCGCCACCCGGTCCGGCGGCAGCAATTGCGCCGCCGCTGGCGAGGAACAGGCCGGTTCCGATGGAACCGCCCAGCGCGATCATGGTCATGTGACGGGCTTTAAAACTGGGTTTGAGTGAGGTCGCTGGTGCTTTCTTGCGTCTCATGGTGAAACACTCCTTCTTTCAATAAATATGATCTATAAACACGTTCATGGATAAATGCAAAAGGGCCGCAGTGTACACTGCGGCCCTGAATATAACCGCATCATACCTCCATTAAGATAGCACAACACGGGAAGCGTAAGGATTGGCTCCCGTGACAGTTCCGTCCCTTTCGGGATCGGACCCAGCAGACGGTGTAAGAGCACAGCCGTCCACTTCGGCGAAAATGCCTTTCAAGCGTGCGTCATAGGTGACTCTTCACCTCGGCACGTTTACTAATCACATTCGCAACCTCTACCTCATCTAGGAATGATGAGGCTATCTTTATTTTGTTTAAGCGAGTCTAAGTATATAGATTCTTCACGATACAAGCAATGGATATTTATAACATCACATGTTAATTCCGTGAACGTTTGGCCATTTGCTGCCATACGGTGCCGGCGGCCTGTTCGCCTGATTCGATCCGCTCCAGCGCCATTCGGGCCTGCAGACTTACTTCGAATTCTGGATCCTGTGAGGCTTCTTCGAGTGCAGGGCGGGATTCCTCGGTTCCAACTTCATACAGGAAGCGGGCTGCACGCCAACGTACAAGTTTGCTGCTGTCGTTAAGCGAATTCATCATGACCGGAGTTGCTGCAGGGTCCCCGATATCGGACAGAGTGTCCCCGGCAGTACGCCGTACGGCCGGCGTATCGTCAGACATCGCTGCATATAAAAGTTCCATCGCCTCTGGCGTGCGCAAGTCTCCAAGATAGACCACTGCCAGACGGCGAATCTGCATTTTGGGATCTTTCAGTGCGGTGCTAAGCAAAGGAAGGTGTGCCTCTGTCGGCTCCAGCACATCAAAGGCAGCATACCGTACACGCCAGTCCGGGTCTTCCATTGCTGACAGCATTTCCTCATCGGTCAGTTTGCGGCGCTGCTCCACAAATTCTTCCTCGTCTGCGCCATGGGCAATGGCCTGGGCAACGACTTTATCCAGCCGATCTTGAGGATATGCGGCTTCCAGTTCTTGCTCCACCTCACGTGCAATATCCTCAAGCTCACCATAGCGTACGCCATAATCTTTAAGTTTTCGTTCCTTGATCAAGGTAGTGGAAGCTACTTCTGTTACCGCATGCGTGAAGCGGGAGGAAAGAGCGATGCGTTCTTCGCGACCTTCACCTTTTACGCGGATTTGCATCGGAAGGCCTCGAAACAGCTGGACAAACACCTGGGCTTCCCCAAATCCCGTACCGTCGTTTTCATTCTCCTCGAGGCCTGTTTTCAATCCTTCTTGGCCAAACTTTTCCTGCACTTCTCCCAGAATGGAGGGCCAATCGGCATTTCCTTTACGGTCAAGCGCAATAAAGTCAAGCGTGTGAAAAATGCTTTTTACACCGGAAATATGAAGCAGCTCACGGATCCACGCTGGTGCGGAACGTTCATTATCTGTGGTATATGTCTTGCGAATCCCAGGTTCCAGAGACTCATCTAGATGAAGTTTCATGGAGTTCGGACTCGGAGTAGGTTCGATAAACGTAATTTTCATTTCATTCGCTACCTCCTTTTCATCTAACCTATTGTACCTCTTTTACGGACAGGAAAAAACATAACCCGTCTTATCTTCATCATGAATATTCCTCGAAAATCAGGATTTTCAACAATCCCGGATAAAAAGAGGAAGGGATTGTCAAACTGTATATGTCGAGAACTCTTTTTTAAGGTATCTAATTAAAGGAGGCTTTGCAGCATGAATGTGAAACAGGATAAAAAATTGGCTGTCGTCTGTTTTGTAGCCGCTGCGGTTATGTTGTACGCCACGGTAAAGGCTTTTATACGCTATATGCGTTATTTCGGATAGTTTCTCCCTCTCAAAAGATGAATTACTACAAGGAGTGAACCTGATGTCTACCCTGGATCCTGTTTTGATGAGCCGGGTGTTAACTGGCTTAACATTGTTCGTTCATATCGTTCTAGCCACAATCGGAGTAGGTATCCCTGTGATGCTTGCTCTGGCGGAATGGCGGGGCATACATACGGGGGATGGGCATTATACGCTGCTTGCCCGCAGGTGGGCAAGGGGGTACGTTATCACCGTAGCGGTCGGTGTCGTGACGGGCACAGCAATCGGGCTTCAGCTCAGCTTGCTGTGGCCGACGTTTATGCGCGTAGCGGGCAAAGCGATTGCGCTTCCGCTTTTTTTGGAGACGTTCGCTTTTTTTGTAGAGGCTATTTTTCTGGGAATCTATCTGTACACCTGGGACCGGTTCAAAAGTAAATATACGCATTTGCTGCTGCTCATTCCCGTAGCCATCGGCGCTTCCTTCTCAGCTATTTTCATTACGAGTATGAACGCGTTTATGAACCAGCCGCAAGGTTTTGAACTAGTGGGCGGGGTGTTCACGAATGTAAATCCGTTTGTCGCTATGTTCAATCCGGCTACGCCGACAAAGGTGAGTCACGTGTTGGCTTCTGCCTATACGACCAGCGCCGCCGCTTTGGCGAGTATTGCCGCTTACAGCTTGCTGCGGGGGAACAAGCACACTTACTTCAAAAAGGCTTTAAAGCTAACGGTCATTTCCACGTTTGTATTTGCCGTAGCAACGGTAATGATCGGTGATTTCTCCGGAAAATTTCTGGCAAAGTACCAGCCCGAAAAGCTAGCGGCAATGGAATGGCACTTTGAGACCATGAAAGAGGCCCCGCTCATTTATGGCGGTGTATTGGATGAGAACCGGGACATTAAATATGCGTTGAAAATTCCGTATGCGCTAAGTATCCTGGCGGGAAACCGCCCGGATACCGAGGTCATCGGCCTGAATGAATTTCCGGAGGACGAACAGCCGCCGCTCATGATTCATTATTTCTTCGATTTAAAAGTAACGAACGGCGTTTTGCTTGTCGTGATTCCGCTTTTGTATATGTTTCGCAAATGGCTTCCGGGCAAGAAGGCTTATCCGAAATGGTTGCTCATAGGCATTTTGGCGCTTGGTCCAATGGCCTTGGTAGCCATTTGGCTCGGCTGGTTTTTGGCTGAAATCGGCCGGCAGCCGTGGATTTTGCGAGGGTATATGAAGGTGGCGGATGCGGCGACAACTTCACCAAATGTGGGATGGATGCTGCTGCTATTCATTTTGCTGTATTTGGTGCTGTCGGTATCTGCCATTCGGGTACTTACCAAGCTGTTTCGCAACAAAAATGCAGAGGAAGAGCTTGCGATGCTTGGACTGAATAGCAAGGGAGGCAGCGGACAATGAGTTACGGATTGGTAGCTATCGCAATTCTTTGGACGTTTCTGTTTGGCTATCTGATTGTGGCGTCCATCGATTTTGGGGCTGGATTTTTCAGCTTTTACAGTGCTCTGACAGGCCATGAAAACAAAATACACAACATTATTCAAAGATACTTGTCGCCTGTATGGGAAGTAACAAACGTGTTTCTCATTTTTTTCGTCGTTGGACTCGTCGGATTTTTTCCGGATGCGGCGTTTTATTACGGTACCGCGTTACTCGTTCCCGGCAGTCTGGCTACTGTGCTGCTCGCCATCCGGGGAGCTTATTACGCATACAACACATACGGCAGCAGCAAGGAAAATAACAAAATCTACATGGCTCTATATGGAGCAACGGGGCTGTTGATTCCGGCTGCACTATCCACGGTTTTGGCCATCTCAGAGGGCGGAATCATTTACCTGGCCGACGGCAAGGTGCAGTTGGATTGGAATAATTTTTTCACGAACCCGTATACATGGTCTGTGATTGTGCTGGCTCTAGTAAGTGTTCTATATATATCCGCGATGTTCTTGTCTTACTATGCGAACCGGGCTGGAGACGAAGTTGCATTTGGTGTCGTCCGGGGATATGCATTAATCTGGAGCGGACCGACGATTCTGTTTTCGTTCTTTGCGTTTTTAACTTTAAACAGGCAAAATCCAGAACATTTTGAGGCGATGCTCGATATATCGTGGATGTTTATCGCATCATTCCTTTGCTTCCTGTTTGCTGTTTACGGCGTCTGGAAGCGGAGATGGCTGGGTCTGTCTTTCATTATGGTTATGCTTCAGTTTGCTTTTGCCTGGTACGGATATGGCCGCTCGCATTTACCGTATGTGTTGTATAACTATATCAATATCCATGAGAGCGTAACGAACGATACGATGGCTATTACCATGATCACGGCATTTGTCCTCGGTCTGTGCGTGTTGATTCCATCACTGATCTTGCTGATGCGCCTGTTTCTGTTTGATGCCAACTACATTCTTGGCAAATCCGGCAAAAAGGGGTGAAGGAAATGGACGATTTCACTATTTTTATTGCTCCCATGCTGACGGTGGCGGTCTCTGTAGTTTTCATGGTGGTGTACGCATTGAAATATAAAGACCCGTCAGAATAGGACGCACATTGCTTCACTGTATGAAATATAGATGGTAAAATGTGAGCTCGGTTGAGGACTTATAAAAAAATGGGGTAAAATATATGGTAATGGAAGGAGGAGGCAGAATGCCAAAAATCCGCTATAACAATATCGATAACGTCAGTACAGATAAAACATTGAAACAGTTCAAGCAATGGCGTGACGAACGCCGTAACAAGAAAAAAGACTATTCGTATGTCATACCGAATCTGGAGCCCGATCTCGAATATTTACACGGAAATCGGCATGAAACCTCCGTTACTTGGGTTGGGCATGCGACATTTTTCATCCAATATGAGGGCTTAAATATCGTAACTGACCCGATATGGGCACGGAGGATGGCGTTTACGAAACGTCTTGGAGAGCCAGGGCTTCCGATCGCCGAAATTCCGCCACTGGACATTATTCTCATATCGCATTCCCACTATGACCATATGCATATCGCCTCGATACGTAAACTGTATCGGACTGAGACGACCATTGTTGTTCCCGTCGGTCTGCGGCGTAAAATGCTCAGCAAGGGTTTCAGACGTGTGGTTGAGCTGAAATGGTGGGAATCGACGACGATTGGCGGCGTCACCATAACATTCGTTCCAACTCAGCACTGGACGCGGCGCACACCGTTTGATACGAACACTTCCCATTGGGGTGGCTTTGTGTTGGAACCGGAGCTTCAGCAGAAGGAGACACGTGATGAGGAGGCGGATTCACAGGATACCTCTCGTGTTCTTCCGCCGAATTTGTATTTTGCCGGAGACAGCGGCTATTTTCCGGGATTTAAAGAAATCGGTAATCGATTTAATATTCATATTGCGCTCATGCCAATCGGAGCCTATGAGCCTGAATGGTTTATGACCTCACAGCATGTCAATCCGGAGGAAGCATTGCAGGCGTTTTTGGACGTGAAGGCCGAGACGATGATTCCCATGCATTACGGCACGTTCCGGCTCGCAGATGATACGGCGCAGGAAGCGTTGGAGCGGATGGAACTTGAGCGTAAGCGACTCGGAATCGGTGAAGAGCAGATTCGCATTCTAAAGCATGGCGAGACCTTTAAGGTGCAGCCGGAGCGGAGGAAAGTAGAATCCTCATGACATGTAAGCAAGCCTCAGAAACCTTCTGATGCCTGTCAGCCGGGCAGGGTTATTTCAGGAGGTTTTTTCCTTTTGTTTAGACCTTTATTACTCTAAATGCATCATAATGACGTTTTTAAGCGGTAAGGCTTCGTTAAAAGGATTTCTTATGCTATAATGTGCTGGGAAACCAATAGTATAAAAGGATGGTAATGCTTAATGATCAGTACAAGCGGGATTACGCTCCGCTATGGCAAACGAGCACTATTTGAAGATGTAAATATAAAATTCACTCCTGGCAACTGTTATGGCTTGATTGGAGCGAACGGTGCAGGTAAGTCTACTTTCTTGAAAATCCTGTCCGGTGAAATCGAACCGAACCAAGGCGAAGTTCATATGACACCGAACGAACGGATGGCTGTCCTCAAACAGAACCATTATGAGTATGATCAATATGCGGTTCTGGAGACCGTTATCATGGGTCACGCACGCCTTTACAAGATCATGAAGGAGAAGGATGCCCTTTATGCAAAAGCTGATTTTTCCGAAGAGGATGGCATGCGTGCTGGTGAGCTGGAGGGTGAATTCGCTGAGCTGAACGGTTGGGATGCTGAGCCGGATGCGGCTGCACTCCTGATCGGCCTTGGTATTTCGCGTGAACTTCATGACAAGAAAATGGCAGAACTCAGCGGTAACGAAAAGGTCCGTGTCCTTTTGGCACAAGCTCTGTTCGGCCGCCCGAACAACCTGCTGCTTGACGAGCCTACCAACCACTTGGATCTGGAGTCTATTCAATGGCTCGAGAACTTCCTGATGGATTATGAAGGCACCGTTATCGTTGTATCCCATGACCGTCACTTCCTGAATAAGGTGTGTACGCACATTGCGGATATTGATTTCGGCAAAATCCAGCTGTATGTCGGTAACTATGACTTCTGGTACGAGTCTAGTCAACTGGCGCTTCAGCTTCAGCGTGAGTCGAACAAGAAGAAGGAAGAGAAGATCAAGGAACTCCAAGCCTTTATCCAGCGTTTCTCGGCAAATGCTTCGAAATCGAAGCAGGCGACATCCCGTAAGAAGCAGCTTGATAAGATTACACTGGATGACCTTCGTCCGTCGAACCGTAAATATCCGTTCCTTAACTTCAAGCCGGAACGTGAAGCAGGTAAGCAGCTTCTGACGGTGGACGGCATTACGAAGACGATGGAAGGCGAGAAAGTACTGGATAACGTCAGCTTTGTCGTAAACAAAGGTGACAAGATTGCTTTTGTTGGACCGAACAGTTTGCCGAAGACAACGTTGTTCCAGGTTGTTACCGCTGAAACGGAAGTGGAAGCCGGCGAATACAGCTGGGGCGTAACAACAACCCAGGCGTACTTCCCGAAAGACAACTCCGTTTATTTTGACGGTGTGGATATGAACCTGGTAGATTGGCTGCGCCAGTACTCCAACGATCAGGATGAAACGTTCCTACGCGGTTTCCTCGGACGTATGCTGTTCTCTGGCGAGGAAGCGCTGAAGAAGGCGAGTGTTCTGTCCGGTGGTGAGAAGGTCCGCTGCATGCTGGCCAAAATGATGCTGAACGGTGCGAACGTGCTTATTTTTGATGAGCCTACGAACCACTTGGACCTCGAGTCCATCACCGCGCTGAATAACGGATTGATCGATTTCGATGGTACGATCCTATTTACATCGCATGACCATCAGTTCATTCAGACCATTGCGAACCGAATCATTGAGATCACACCGAACGGAGTTATCGACCGTACGATGAGTTATGATGAATATCTGGAGAGCGAAGAGATTAAAGCCCTTCGTGAGAGCATGTATCCGGTTGAGGCTTAATATATTTGCATACAAGAAGAAACGCCTTCGTCGTCCTTTTCAAAGGGGAGACAGCGTTTCTGCTAGAAATATAAGCCAAGTATAAAACTTATACTTTCTTAGATTTTGAAAAAGCTGCACCCTTCGTTTGAAGGGGCAGCTTTTTTTGCGTTTAAGCGGCGTTGTTACGATCCGCCGGTACGACGGCGTTGGTTGTTCGGTTTTTTGTTGTTTTGGCTCTTCATTTTTTGCGTAGTACCGGGCTGATATGAACCCTGTTTGCCAGATGAATTTTGTTGTTTCTTCTGTTCCAGCTTCTGACGAATCGCATCTGCCAGACTCACCTTGCGTGAATCGTTATTTTCCGACATGACGGCTTCCTCCTCGGATTATGAGTTGTCCTCATTTTATTCGTTTTTAAAACGTACGGCAAGGGTAACAATAAATATATTCGGTTATGAGCCTATTTTTTGCCTTAAGCAACTCTGTTTCTCTTGTCTCACAAGGTTTCTCTAGACCCACAAGGTATGCCTTTGCTAGGATAGGTAAGTAAGTTTTGAAGCGGCCCCTTAGTAAGAGAGAAGCAGCGAAGGAGAGACATGCACGGTGAATGTATATGATGATATAAAAAAGGGAGAGCGCGGAGCGTGGATCAGCATTGCTGCTTATCTGGTACTATCTGCGTTTAAATTAATCAGCGGTTATCTATTCGCCTCGAGCGCGTTACTAGCTGACGGTTTTAACAACCTGACGGACATTGTGGCCTCGGTTGCAGTACTGATCGGTCTGAAGATATCACGGAAGCCTCCTGATTCGGATCATGCTTATGGGCATTTCAGAGCCGAGACGGTAGCGGCACTTATCGCCTCATTTATTATGGCGGTGGTCGGAATACAGGTGCTGGTTGAAGCGGTTAGTTCCTTTTTTGAGGGAAGCAAGGGTACACCAGACCTATGGTCAGCCGGAGTGGCAGGGTTGTGTGCTATTGCTATGTTTGGCGTTTACAAATATAACGTCAGACTGGCACGTCAGATTAACAACCAAGCGCTGATGGCTGCGGCGAAGGATAACCTTTCAGATGCAATGGTTAGTATAGGCGCGGCTATAGGTATTATTGGAGCTCAATTCGGGCTTCCTTGGCTGGATACGGTAGCGGCACTCGGAGTTGGATTGCTGATCTGCAAAACCGCGTGGGAAATCTTCCGCGATTGTACACATAGCCTGACAGATGGATTTGATGAGCAGCGGCTATTGGATTTCCGTAGGACCATAGCACGCACTCCCGGTGTTGAAGGAATCAAGGATGTGAAAGCCAGAATTCATGGCAATCATGTGTTGGTTGATGTTGTTGTTGAGGTTGACCCGCAATTAAGCGTTATTGAGGGACACAAAATCAGCGAAACGATTGAAGAGCGGATGGTAAAATATCATAATATTATGAACGTTCATGTTCACGTGGAGCCGAAGGATCTGTAGGGTCTCATCCTACAAATAAAAAAAGGACTGCAAATGATTGCAGCCCCTTTTTGGGATTAATTATCGCCCATGAAGATCCAATATTTACCGATCCAGGTGTAAACTTCAACCCACTCACCGTCCGCAACCACTTGCGTGCTGGTCCTAGTTGTATCGATTATTTGAGGTGCCAGAACACCTTTGATGGTTCCGTTTGGCATATCATAGAAGTAAGTTTTCTTGGTGAGCTGAATGAGCTTCATAGGAATCAGCGGAATCTCTTCCGCTTTAATGGTAGGCTCTTTAAATTCAAAATAAGTTGAAGTTGTTGCAGAAACCTCTACTACCGGGGTAGTGGTTGTTGTTGTCGTAGTAGTAGATTGAGTTGTTTCTACAGTTTCAACCGGATCGGCTGCTGCTATTGCCGCCATTGATAGAGTAAGGCCGAGTACTGCTGTAACGCTTAGAATTTTTTTCATGGTTTGTCTCCTCCTTGAAATTGGATGTAATATGTATCGACATTAACGATATAACCATTATAAAGGTAAAATGAACCAATTAAGAAGGAATATTTTTTAAGTCAACAAGAATTGTAAGGTTTTACATAAGCTGTTGCTTGTGAGTTACGTGACAAGGAGGACGGATTCAGCTATACTTTTGGACGAGTATTCATGATCGATTCATGCGATACATACTCGGAGGAGGGAAGCCGAATGAGTCGCCGCAAAAAGAAAGGCGGGCGGATCCTGCTTGGGCTATTAATGCTTATTATCATCGTTGTTGGAGCAGGGATCTGGTATGTGACACCGACAAAAAACTTGGATTTAAAATATCGTTCAATCGATACGAAAGGTAAAATCATGAGCATGTTGGAAACGCGCCAACCGCAGATGGTTTTGAATAAAGACGAAGTAGCGCAGATGAGCAAGAAAAACCTGATCAAATATTTGAGCACACATGATGTCGGTGTGGATATAACAGGTGCCGATTTCCAGATGAATGGCGAAATGATGAATGCAGAAGTGAACGGGAAGTGGGGCGTATTTCCTTTTGGAGCCACTTTGCAATTCCATATGACTTCGAACGGAAGCAAGCTTATACTGGAGCATCAATTCACGAAAATCCGTAGTGCGGACATTCCGTTGTCCATTTTTAAGTTGGAACCCATTGAAATATCATTGAAGGACTATCTGCCTGACATTGTTACGGTTAAGGAAGTTGATTTTTTGGAAGAGGGCATGAAGCTGACGTTTAAGATCGATTGGTTCTCCATTCCGTCGTTATGGTGAATAAGTTTGTAAAATCGTAAAGGGTCCCCTCCGCTGCTTCGTGCATAACCAATGGATCTGTAAGAACGAAAGTGAACCTAGAAATGGGCTGAATTCTCAAGCCCACAATTTCTCAAGAAGCACACCATGGAACACAAAACCAACCAGACCCCTAAGGATGTGATGAATCCTCGGGCGGCCTGGTTTTTCTTTTTTCTGAGAAGCTATATGTGTATGCGGGTAATGATTCATGCTGCCCTAGTTACATTGATCGTCTGCGTCCGGTAAAGAGAGAAATAACGAACAATACCAGGAAGATGAAGAAGAGGACCTTCGCGATACTTACCGCAGCTTCCACGATACCGAAGAAACCAAAAATTCCTGCGATAAGTGCGATGACGAGCAATATAACAGACCATCTTAACATAATAAATCACCCTGCTTTCCGTATGAGTTTGAATTGGATGCGTATCTCTTGTCCTTCTAAGGGCTTGAGTCTTCATCCTGACCCCTCGTAGTTCTCTTTAACCGTGACTATTTCTCTTGAAACAAATCGGCGTGCTGGAACAAATCGACCATTTTGTGCTTTGTTTCGTACCGGAAGAGTGAGGGTAACTATGGAATATCGAGACAAACAAACGGAAAGTGAGGTCGTGTCTATGCTAACACAGATTAGTGTTGCGATTATCGCCATTGCCTTTGCAATCCTTGTCTTTTTTCTAATAAAGACACTAAAAGCAGCGACAAACTCTTTGGACAAGGTAACTCAGACGCTTCAGGAAGTTCAAAAGACAATTGATGAGTTGAGCTATGAAGTGAAGCAGACGATCCGCAACACGAATGATATAACTGTGGACGTCCAGCACAAGATGAAACAGATTGATCCCGTAATAGATACAGTCAAAAATCTGGGCGAAGCACTAAGCGAAGTGACCTATGCAGTGAAGCAGGTTTCTTCCGGTGTCGTCAGCCGTTATAGACAAACTAAAGTAGAGAAAAAGAAACATGAGCTGCGACAATCCACAGTGCCGATAACGGCTCAAGACCGAACGTTCCAGTCTTATGATGCTGTATATAATGAACCTAAAGCTTCGAATCCAGGCCAATGGTTGAATTATGTCGATGTGGCAGTTGGCCTTTGGAGTAAGTTCCGTCGTCAGAAAGCCCGTTAAAGCCAGGCATCAGCGCTGATATGGCCGGTTGTCTGTAAGGAAAAAGAAAGGGTGAAGAATCATGTTGAATGTCGTGCTGCTGTTGATGGGTATGCTTTCACCCTTCAGCGATGGAGCAGGTGCCCTGCCTGTTTCCGCTGCAGGAATCACTGCACCTGTAGTCCATGCTTCGATGTCCTTCGATTCTACAGTTTCTGTTCAACAGAAAGAAGTGATTGAGGGGTATGAGACTTTAAATGGAATCGACTTGACGGACCGTACGGAAGATGTGGTTCGTAAAATGGGGGAACCGCTTGAAGTAACACATGATCCATTATTAGGAATGATCGAGTATCACTATAAGGATATGTCGGTCGGTTTCTGTGACGGGTTAACGGAGTATGTTCATGTGAAGCCTTCGGCTAGATCCATCCAGGTGAATGATCAGTCCATTTTACTTACAACTGGCCACATCTCAACATCTCTCGGTGATCCTGATTTCAAGGCCGAGGATGGAGATGTGTACGTACAAGATCATCAAGTCATTAAAGTTTTTAAAGATCGAAGTTCCGGGGAAATTACCGGTGTAGATTTATTTTTCGATTACAGCGAATAACCTGTTTCAATTGTTTGAAATAAGGTTAAATAATCTAGGGCTACAAACCTAGTATATCCTATAGGAGGTATTCAATATGGAATCTACTAATGCAAAAGCCTACGCAAAAATCGTCGAGAACGGTACTTTGGCTGTTCAGGAAATTCAAAATTTACAGACTACGGGTTATATAACCGATCATATTTATGTATTGGCTCATGACTCTGATAAAACGGAGCGAATAGCACATGCTTCGGAAGCTAAAGAAGTCGGGATAAAGGAAGAAGGCGTGTTTGACTCCATAGCGAATTTATTCCGCTCACGTGGGGATGAGCTTCGCGCCAAAATGGTTTCATTGGGATTTACAGAGGCTGAAGCAGATTTTTATGAAAAACAGCTGGACCTTGGGAAGGTTCTTGTTATTGCCAAAAAAGATCAGCCATGAGGCAGTTCCTTCGGAAGATTTCCACGATGGGAAATAGGTCTTGAAACATAGATAAGGAATGGGACGAAGACCGTCTCATTCCTTATCTATGTTTTTAAATAGGTGAAATATTCATGGGGTGGAGTATAGTATAATAGTTTGAAAAAAAGGGTTTCTGCGCATTGAGAGTAACGTTAAGGAGAGGGTTATGAGAATACTAATTGTTGATGACAATCCGACTAACGTCATAATTATCCGAGAAATCTTAAAGAAAGAACAATATCGTGATATTGTAACGGCGTCTTCGGCCTTGGAAATGCTGGACGACCTCGGTATCGGAGAACGTACCACGGACCTCCGTCCCAAGCGTGTTGATATAGATTTAATACTGCTCGATATGATGATGCCAGAGATGGACGGGATTGAAGCCTGCCGGATCATACAACAGTACGATCATTTGAAAGATATTCCTATTATTATGGTGACAGCAGTTGGCGATTCCAAAAAGTTAGCCGAAGCTCTTGATGCTGGAGCTGTAGACTATGTAACTAAGCCTATTAACAAAGTAGAGCTTATGGCGAGAATTCGCTTGGCGCTTCGCTTGAAGCATGAGAAGGATTGGCATAAGGAGAGAGAACAGCGAATCAAGGATGAATTAACGCTGGCAGCCATGGTTCAAAATGCTGTGCTGAGTTCTCCCATTGAAGAGGAGCTCTTTGAGGTTCACGCCCTGTACCAGCCATCAGCCGAGTTAGCCGGTGATTTGTATGCATGGTATCCACTGGGTGACGGCCGATATGGCATAATACTGCTTGATATGATGGGACATGGAATTTCCTCGTCTCTTTTCTGCATGTTCATTGCCTCGGTTTTGAAAGACACAGTTACCACTTATGTGGAACCTGAGAAGGTTATACAGGAATTAAACCGCAGGTTCAATCAGCTCCATCTTGGTGATCAATTGATTCAATATTATTTTACTGCTATTTACCTGGTCGTGGATACACGCATGAAGCGGGTGGATTACGTTAATGCAGGCCATCCGCCGGCGCTATTTTTTCAGCAGGACGGTTCGGTGATGACGCTGGATCAAGGCTGCTGCCCGGTAGGACTGTTTGACCGCATTGATGGAATGGAACCACGTAGCTTTCATTATGAAGGCAACGCTCATCTTGCGATGTATACGGACGGTATTCTGGAGCTTGTTGAGGGTAGCCACGAGGATAAGCTTGATTATTTGAAGCAGCATTTAGGCGGCTCCAGCGAGTGGAGAGAAGATGTAATGAAGGAACAATTTTTTATAGATAATCCTGCCGGGGAGCGTGAAGATGATAAGTGCCTCGTATGGATAACACTGAAAGAGGGAGTGGGGGGGACGAATGAAGATTAAAAGCAAGCTGGTCATAGGATTCACGACACTGCTTACGATTATGCTTATTTTGACTTTGATCGGATATGATCGGATCAGTTTTATGAACCAGCAGCTCGATACGATTTATAGTGAACGCTACTTAAAGGTTCGTGATTCCAGCGCAATGCGGGGGCAAGTGAACGACATGGCCCGTACACTTACCAATATGATGTTGAGTGAGGAAACAGCAACCTCAGACAAGGCAAGGGCAGAAATTGAAGCCATAGATCAAGAGGTAAGCGTTTATTTTGACGGACTGATAAAAGGTATAAATACAGCGGAAGAGCAGCAGCTACTTGATCGGATTGAAAAGGCTAGAGAACAATATGTAGGATATCAATCTAGAACATTGGAACTTTTGGCGGAAGGCAACTTAAGTGGAGCTAATTCTTACCGTATTACGACGGGTCAAGCTGTTCAGGAAGAAATGCTGGACAGTCTGAATGCACTTTCGAGCTATCAGAACGCTAAGATTAACGAAGATATAGAGGATGCCAAGACGGCTTACGAGCGCTCCATTCAGATTACGACCTTTTTTATGGCTGCAGGGCTTCTGATCGGCTTGATCGTTTTTCTTTGGGTGGTTCCGAGCATAACTCGTGGAATTAACGTTGTTTCCATGATGATCAAGGGCTTTGGTGAGGGCCGAATAAAAGCGGTCCGCCGGATCAAGGTCACCTCGAAGGATGAGATCGGACAAGTAGCGCAAGTTTTCAAGGAAATGGCTGAGGATATTGAAGAAAAACAGAGACTTGAGCAGACCTATCTGCAGGCTCAACGGGACCAATCTTGGATTAATTCCAACATGGCCAGAGTGACTGAACTGTTCGAAGGGATCAATTCTCTGGAAGAGGTTAGTCAACGGTTTATTAGCGAATTTACACCGGTACTGGGTGCCCGCTACGGAGCACTGTATATTCGCGAGGAGGACAAGAATCCGAATAAACTTGAAGTTAGAGGTTCCTACGCATTTGAAGGCAGTGAAAGCCCTAAACAATTTTTTGTGATTGGCGAAGGTCTTGTAGGTCAAGTGGCTCTCGACAAGAAGCCAATTTCGCTGGACAGTCCGCCGGAAGGTTATATGAAGGTTCAGTCTGGATGGGGTTCATCCAAGCCAGGGGCCATCATGATTTATCCAATCATGTTTCAGAACGAAATCCTCGGCGTTGTGGAGGTAGCTTCATTCGAACAGTTTACGTCACTTCAGGAACATTTGTTGTCACAGCTAAGTCAGTCTCTTGGTATTATCCTGAATAATATTACCGGTCGTATGCGGGTAGAAGAACTGTTGCGTGAATCTCAAGCACTTACGGAAGAGCTGCAATGTCAATCGGAAGAGCTGCAGACTCAGCAGGAGGATCTCCGCCGTTCCAATGAGAATTTGGAAGAGCAGACCGAGGCGCTTAAACGGTCCGAGGAACTGCTTCAGCGGCAGCAGGAAGAACTGGAACATTACAATACAGAACTTGTTGCCAAGACGCGGGCTCTGGAGGAACAAGTTCAGGAAGTGGAAGAGAAGAACGACGAGATTGAAAAAGCACGTGAACAGATGGAGAAACAGGCCATGCAGCTTTCTGTCACGACCAAATACAAGTCCGAATTTATGACCAATATGTCGCATGAGCTTCGAACACCGCTTAACAGCTTGCTAATTTTGTCTCAGCTGCTTTCCGAGAACAAGGACGGAAACTTATCTTCTAAGCAGATTGAATATGCTCAGACGATTTATATGTCGGGTGCGGATCTACTGAAGATGATCGATGAAATCCTTGATTTATCCAAAGTGGATGCCGGCAAAATGGAAATCAACAACGAGCCTGTGCGTATGACGGAAATCGAAGGATTTGTACAGCAGAACTTTGCGCCGGTCGCTTCTAAGAGAGGCGTTGACTTAAAAGTCGAAATAGAAGATGGGATACCCGAGAGCATCGTAACTGATGGTCACAGGGTCAAACAGATTTTGCGCAACCTGTTGTCTAACGCCTTTAAATTTACCAGCAAAGGTTCTGTTAAAGTGGATATTGCTTCGGCCGATCCAGAGAAACTTCCATATTTTCTGAATTGTGAAAGCGACTATATCGCATTCTCTGTAAAAGACACGGGTATTGGTATCCCTGATGATAAAACTGACCTTATATTCGAAGCATTTCAACAGGTAGACGGAACGACGAGCCGCAAATACGGAGGAACCGGACTTGGATTGTCCATTAGCCGGGAGCTTTCCCGTCTTCTTGGCGGCGCCATTCATGTGGAGACAGAAGAGGGCAAGGGCAGCTGCTTTACGCTCTATTTGCCTAGCCGGCGAACAGAAGCTTCTGCTGAACAAGAAGCAGCCGCTACGGTGCAAACACCAGATTCCGAATTTATACTGTCCAGAAGCTTTCTGTCATCTAAGCAGACAATTAAGGCGGTACGTTTTGAGGACGACCTGGATCAGATTGGGCCAACGGATAAAGTGCTTTTGATTGTTGAGGACGACGACAAATTTGCTAAGATTTTGCTGGATATGGCAAGAGGTCGTGGATTTAAAGGATTGGTTGCTCTGCAAGGTGATGTGGGTCTCAAAATGGCCCAGTCTTATCAGCCTGATGCTATCATTCTGGATATTCAACTGCCGGTAATGGACGGATGGTCAGTGCTCGGGGAGCTTAAAAGCTCAGCATCGACCCGTCATATACCTGTACATGTCATATCGGTTATTGATGAAGTGAAGCAGGGTCTGATGATGGGTGCTATCGCTTATCTGAAAAAACCTTCTTCACGTGAAGCACTAGAAGGTGCCTTCTCTCATATTGAATCTTATACCGAGCAGTCCGTGAAGCATCTGCTGATCGTAGAGGATGATGACATCCAGCGGCATTCCATCATTGAGCTTATCGGTCATGATGATGTCTCGATAACCGCAGTATCGACAGGAAGGGAAGCACTTGAAGAATTGAGGAAGCAGCGTTATGACTGTATGGTACTGGACTTGATTTTAACAGATATGACCGGTTTTGATCTGCTTGATCAGATTCGTGACGATGATAAACTCATTGATCTGCCAATCATTATCTATACAGGTAAAGAGTTAGATAGTAAGGAAGAAACCCGCCTACGGAAATATGCGGAGTCCATCATTATTAAGGATGTGAAGTCACCGGAACGTCTGCTTGATGAGACAACGTTGTTCCTGCACCGGGTAGAGGCCAATTTGCCAGAGGATAAGCGTAAAATACTCCAGAAGTTGCATAATAAAGAAGAACTCTTTGATGGCAAAAAAATCATGCTTGTGGATGATGACATCCGGAATGTGTTCGCCCTCTCAAGTGTGCTTGAAAGCTATAACATGGAAGTAACCTTCGCCGAGAATGGACGGGAAGCTTTAGAACTTCTTGAAGCCAACCCGGATTATGACCTGGTGCTGATGGATATGATGATGCCGGAAATGGACGGTTACGAGGCGATGCGGAGATTGCGTCAAATGCCTCAATTCGAGAAGATGCCGATCATTGCCCTCACGGCAAAAGCAATGAAAGAAGATCGAGCGAAATGTATTGAGGCAGGTGCTTCGGATTATATGAAGAAGCCGATTCAAACTGAACAACTTCTTTCGTTAATGCGTGTGTGGCTGTATTCGTAAGTGACACTTTTGGGTAATGAATAACAAATATATAAATGTTAAAGGGAGAAAGCCGGTGCAAAACAATGACATCAACTGACCATACGGATATCGAATGGAATCTGGAAGATAAGAACGACCGAGAGCTGGAACAAATCGAAATTGAGCTACTACTTCAAGGCATTCATCGATTCTATGGTTATGATTTTCGCAACTATGCTCTCCCTTCATTGAGGCGAAGAATCTGGCACCATGTTTATGCAGAAGGGTTATCTTCCATTTCAGCTTTACAGGAGAAAGTTCTGCATGAACGAGCTTGCTTTGAACGCCTCATCTATAATTTGTCCATTCCGGTTACGGAAATGTTCCGGGATCCGAATCTTTTCCTGACGTTCAGGCAAAAGTTGGTCCCGCTTCTGAGAACATACCCGTACATCCGGATTTGGCACGCCGGCTGCTCGACTGGCGAAGAGGTATACTCCATGGCAATTCTACTGCATGAGGAAGGCCTGTACGATCAGGCACGTATTTATGCAACCGACATGAATTCACGTTCGTTACAGCAGGCTAAGGAAGGCGTTTTCGATATAAAACGCATGAAACAATACACTAAAAATTACTTGGAGGCGGGCGGTACTCGCTCGTTCTCCGAATATTATACGGCTAAATACAATTCTGTTATCTTTCATCCGTTCCTGAAGAAAAATATGATTTTTGCAGAACACAATTTAGCGACAGATCGTTCCTTCAACGAATTTAATGTGATCTTTTGCAGAAATGTGATGATTTATTTTAATGATGAACTTCGCAATCACGTACATGGACTATTTCATGAGAGCTTAAGTCATTTTGGTATTCTTGTACTGGGGGCGAAAGAGTCGATTCATTTTACGAGTTACAGTGATTCGTACGAACCGCTGGACCGGGTAGAGAAGATATACCGAAAGATTAAATAGTGTTTTTAGGAGGATTCCATGGGGGTTCACGATCCGATTCATATTTTGCTGGTAGATGACCGCTCTGAGAATTTGCTTGCACTGGAAGCGGTGCTCGACAGTAAACAGTATACGCTTGTCAAAGCAACTTCCGGGGAAGAAGCGTTAAGATATCTCTTGAAATATGAGTTCGCCGTGATTGTACTTGACGTTCAGATGCCGGGCATGGATGGAATTGAAACGGCGCGGCTCATAAAGGCGAGGGACAAGACGAAAGATATTCCTATCATATTTATTTCGGCTAACAGCAAGGAAGCGGAACATCTGTTTGCAGGGTACTCTGCCGGAGCTATTGATTATATGGTAAAGCCCTTCATCCCCCAAATTCTGAAATCTAAGATTGAGGGATTTGTGGATATGTACCTGACAAATAAAAGGCTGAAGACTCAATCCATGCTGCTTCACAAGAAGACTCAGGAGCTGGAGAAAATCAATCATGAGCTGATACAGGCCAAGGAAGCGGCAGAAATTGCGGCCAAAGCCAAGACGGAGTTTCTGGCGATGATGAGCCATGAGATTCGCACACCCATGAATGGGGTTATCGGTATGATTGATTTATTGATGGATAGCGATCTTCAGGATGAACAGAAGGAGTATGCAGATATTATCCGAAACAGCGCTGATGCGCTGGTCTCGATTATTAATGATATTTTGGATTTCACCAAAATGGAGTCAGGGAAAATGGAGCTGGAGGAGTATCCATTTGAGCTGAAATCTTGTGTGCAGGAAGTTTTTGGACTTTTTTCGGCTGAGGCCAACAAAAAAAATCTGGAGCTTCTCTATTTCATAGAAGATCAGATCCCGCGCATGGTTTATGGCGATATGGGGCGTCTGCGTCAGGTGCTGATGAACCTTGTTTCCAATGCGGTTAAGTTCACTAACCAAGGCGGGGTATATTTGGTTATTTCACTTATTGAGCGAGAGGACGAAACCTTAACTCTTGAATTTAACGTAAAAGATTCAGGAATAGGTATTTCAGCGGACAAGATTGACAGGCTTTTTAAACCATTCTCACAACTGGATTCTTCCATGACCCGTAAGTATGGGGGGACTGGACTCGGTCTGGCCATCTGTAAGTCACTGGTGCAGATGATGGGTGGAGAAATCCGGGTCGAATCCACTGAAGAGATGGGGGCAACGTTTGTCTTTACCATTAAGGTTCATAAGCATGAAGAGGAAGATCAGCTGCTAGGTCGGGATAAGCTACCTTTCAAGATTATCCCTATCTCATAGGCAAAAGTCGATAATGAACATCCACCATGCTCAATAGCTCAAATGTTACTATGATGAATCTGGTTGCTGAGTTGTTTCAACACATCGAATAACGGGTTATTTGTAAGGAAAACAAATTTTGGGAGAGAGTGTGTGTATGAATACAAACAGTAATGATAAGTTTAATGCCAAGACTCACATGAACGAAAGTGTATGCACAGTGCTTTTAAGCGGCGAGCTTGACTTGTCCGTTGCACCTGATTTTCGAATGGTTATGGAACCTCTTGTGAGCAATTCGGACATGGATTTGATCGTCAATTTGAAGGAAATTACATATATCGACAGTACGGGTATCGGAATTCTGTTGTCTATTTTAAAAGCAAGACATGGTATGGAAGCCCGCTTTGCCGTTGAGGAAGTTCCTCAGCAAATCCAAAAGCTGTTTGACATGACTGGTATTGCGAAGTTCTTTGCCCCTCAGGAGAATTCCCAATAGGAAAGGAAAGAAAAGAATGAATGCTGAAGTACAAAAAATAACGCTCAATTTACCTGCCAATGCGGAATATGTTGATATTGTTCGATTGAATCTTTACGGAATAGCTTCCAAAATGGGCTTCACTTATGAAGAGATTGAAGATATGAAGGTAGCTGTATCAGAAGCATGCAATAACACCGTTTTATACGCTTATGGACAAGAGGGCGGAATGGTGGAAGTCGTGTATGAAGTCACTAGTGAATCATTATCCATCACAGTCAGAGACGAAGGGGAGAGTTTCGAGAGTGATGATAATGCAGACGGTCGTGGAACCCTCCATGATAAAGAGCTCAGCGAAGTTCAGATTGGAGGCCTCGGTTTTTATTTGATGGAGGCGCTCATGGATGAAGTGAGTGTGACGAATCAGAGAGGAAAGGGTACACAAGTTATTCTTACCAAACGGCTTGCGAAAAGCGAGGAGCTTGTATGAGCGATAAAGTGACTCCCCCAGAGTCCAAAGATGAAGCGATTCGTCTGATTAGGGAATATCAACAGACGAAGGATAACGAAATCGCTACCGTCTTAATTCAAAAATATGAACCGATGGTTAAAATGGCTGCGGGTAAAATTGCCCGTAATCGTCCTGACCTTTACGAAGATTTATATCAGGTGGGGCAGATGTCCCTGATCCGGTTGCTTAAGCAGTATGATATCAGTCTAGGAATTCCATTTGAGCCGTACGCGATGAAGAGTATGATCGGTCATATGAAAAACTTTTTACGCGATAAATCTTGGTATATTCAGGTTCCTCGTCGGATTAAAGAAAAGGGCGCACTTGTTCAGCAGGCTATCGATGAATTGATGATGAAGCTGGAACGATCGCCTGGTGTTAATGAGATTGCGGAATACTTGGATCTGACAGTTGAGGAAACCGTAGAAGTTCTGGCCGGCCGTGAATGCTATCATTATGTATCATTGGATTCTCCATTATCTCAAGAAGAAACGGGTGCTACGCTCGGTGAACTTATCAGCTCTGATGTGAACGACTTTGATTCTGTTGAGAAGCGAATGGATTTACAGCAGGCATTAAGTCAGTTGAAGGAGCAGGAGCAGAAAGTGCTGCTCTTGGCATTCCAGGACGGACAATCCCAGCGCGCCATTGCGCAGAAGCTCGGTGTTTCACAGATGAGTGTATCCCGTATCCAGAAGAGAGCAACAGAGAAATTGAAACAAATCATGTCTAATTCATCGTATTGATATGGACAAGCTTCTCTGTATCGGGTATGAGGACTGGTCTACATAAGGGCACGCTATTCCTGAGAGAAGGATATGCGTGCCTTTTTTAGAGATAAGAAAGAATAAACATCGGAGAGCAAAGTGCATCCTTATCTCGCAAGAAAAACTACCGCTAAATGTGGTCTGTCTTCTTTGAGGTACGTCGATAGATGTTTTTCTTTTAGTACATATGATGAAGGATGTGATGAATTGATGACGACCTTGAAGCTGGAGGAGGGGCAGAGGTTATATACGCTTACAGGAGGCTGGAAGTGGTACGATCTTCAGGTTGATGATTGGAGCTCGCCTCTCATTGGTGAGCTACGTACCGAATATCCTAACACATCGAAATGGTTCGATCTGATATCTTCATTGAAAGGCAAGAACTATATGTCTGTTCGTTTTCCTGACGGAGTAAACCCTATTATTGTAGGATCTATACTGTATACGGTGGCCTCAGGTCTTGATGAGGAACGTAAAGATGAACAGTTATATTTCTATATCGACCAGAACGTACTGATTACATTTAACTTGGACGAGCATACCAGAGGGGTCATGGGAGAGAAGGACCGCATCTCCATGTTGCATCAATGTAAACGACCGATCGATGGGATGTTTGTTCTTTCAAGGGCGATATTGCATTATTTCCATGCTGGTATGGATAAATTTGAGGCAAGACTTCGTGAAGTTGAATCCGTCATGAGAGAGCATAACCAACGAAATTTGATGGATAATATACTTTCATCCCGCTTTGAACTGCTCTATTGGAGTAATCTCTTTATTCCGTTTCAGGAATTGATTGCAGCATCCAAAGAGGGGTATTTGGACACACTGGAGGACAGCAAGTATTATCAACAGTTGCTTCATCGTGTTGAGCGAATGGAGAAGTTGTTCCAGCATTATGAAGAGGAAATCGATACTTTAGTTTCAATTGACGATGCAATTGCCGGTTTCCGCGGGAATGAAATTATGAAGACGCTAACCATCATAACTGTAATCTTCACACCGACAACTGTGGTAGGAGCTATATGGGGAATGAACTTTGAAAACCTTCCGATTACAAAGGTATCGTGGGGATTCCTGGTGGCTATTCTCTTTACTTTGGTTTTAACGGTGGGCATGTATGTGTGGATGTATATGAAAGGCTGGACCGGTGATTTACTGAGAGTAAGAGCAAAGAACAAAAACATATAATGGAGCATAAAGAAGTCCGAACTCGTTAGAAGGAGTTCGGACTTCTTTATGCTAAACACTACTTGGATTTATTAATATAGCCTTGTAATTCCGCAATATAATCACCAATAAGCGGCATATCCACGAACAGGCTTAAGATGTAACCGAGCAAACCTAGAACAACGAAAGTTCCAATCGTCATGCCGAGGCCGCGGGAGAGGCCGGCTGTAAAGTTGGTAATCATTCGTTTTTTCGGGTTCATGTAGTTCTCCACAATGTCTATAAAGTCTGATCTTTCAAGGAAATCAGCAATTTTATCCAATCGGCTGTTCAATCTCTTGACTTCATGTCTCAATTGAAAGGGATGTTCGTCCACATCATAAACGCCACGCTTCTGGTCAAGCACGCGGTCCCGTTCCCGCGAACGTGCATGACGCTCTGATCGATCAAAAATCCTCGGACTGCCGTTATAAGGATTTGCTTTACTCATGTCATATCCCCGCCTTCCTAAAGGGAAGCACACGGCTTCCTATAATTAAAGTTACGGCAATTTTTCACGTAGGCACAAAGTATTGGGGACTTAAATAAAGAAGCCAGCTATTGTCAGCTGGCTATTACTACTATCGCGGCTTTGGTATCTCGTCGACTTCATCTATTGGCTGACGTCAGATGAAGCATCTTTTGTCACGTTTTTGACGTCTTCAGAAGCAGTCGCTACTTCATCCGTCACATCCATCGAAGCCTGTTTAACGCTCGACATAATGTTACCGCGGCTTTCATTTACAGTTGTCATGACGTCGGAAGCCTTGCTGCTTACTGTTTTGGCAAGCTCAGTAGCCTTATCGCCAACAACGCCTGCAACATCTTTGGTTTTATCTGTAACCAGCGTGATTTTGTCTGAAAGCTCCCCACGAAGTTCTCGGCCAGGCTTCGGTGCAAACAGTAGAGCTGCTGCAGCGCCGACCAATGCACCAATAAAAGCACCCTTAAAGAAAGTTGATCCACTCTGTACCGGATGTTCTTGTTCTGTGTGATTCATGACCATTCACTCCTTTAGATTAATATAATTCAGTATCTCTAATCTGTTAGGATTAGATAGTTCTTCTAAAGATTTTGGCTACGAGTCCCAACAAGAATATGAAGAGTGCTGTCCTTTTCAGAGTCTTGTTTTCGATGGGGCTTGCTTATCTGGTATTTAAACGTGAGGGAAGATGATGAAACAATAAACGTGAGATATAGAGAAAGTGATGTCTATATTAGAGTATAATTGCCTGCTGATATGTGCTCCTTTTTGTACTATAATTATTAAGCTACGTTTTAACTTAAATCTTGTCCTATGGTATGGGCAATAATATATGGATTAGTATAGAAGGAGAGAACATCATGGAAACTGTTCTGGTTAAGGAATATCGTGCGGACGTCATGGAGTGCTCCCACAGTGGACATATATGTATCGTAAACGATGAGGGAAAGGTTAAGGCGTTTGCCGGCGACCCGCATTATGTCACATTCACCCGTTCTTCTGCGAAACCCCTGCAGGCTATTCCGGCCATTCGTGCGCATTTAGCAGACCGTTATCATCTGACGGATCAGGAAATTGCCATTATGACTGCATCTCACCGAGGGGAACATGAACACCAAGAGACGCTAATCTCTATAATGGACAAGACGGGAATCGGAGAAAGCCGACTTGTATGTGCCTCGAGTTATCCGCTCGATGGTGAAACGAGAGATTCTCTAATCCGCAGTGGAGGAAATAAAAATAAGCTTTATCATAACTGTTCAGGAAAACATTTGGGTCTGCTTGCTTATAGTCAGATGAAGGGACTTCCCCTTGCAGGGTACGAGGACCCCAATCATCCTGTACAGCAGGAAATTCTGAGCACCATAGCGTATATGTGTGGTCTGTCGAAAGATGAAATCATACTCGGTACAGACGGCTGTGGTCTTCCGGTATTTGCATTACCCTTGCAAGCATTGGCTACTGCTTATATGAAACTGGCTTGTCCTGATCGGATAGAGGACGAGCCGACTCGACGCGCGGTTGAAAAGATTGCACAGACGATGAATTCCCATCCCTTTATGGTGGCGGGAAGCGGAAGAGTGGATACTCTTCTGCTTCAGGATCAAAATATCGTTGCTAAAGGCGGCTTCAAAGGAGTTTACTGTTTTGGCCTGAAAAAGGAGAGACTCGGCATTACCTTCAAAATATTGGACGGCTCGGAGGAAGAATGGGGGTATATTGTAGAGTCTATCCTTGATCAACTAGGTTACGATAACCGGGCCACAATTGATTCTTTAAGAAAAGCTTTTACGAAAGATCTGTACAATGATGGAGGTAAAAAGGTAGGCCGAGCGGAAACAGCATTCAGTTTAAATTACGTTTGATGAATGCGAAGAGGTTATTTTTAAAGGAAACAGTGAGGGAGAAACAGAATTTATCGTTATTGATATGCCTTAAGAAATGATACTTAAAGCCCCCACACGTCTCTCTGTAGTAGGAGAGTCGGGTGGGGGCTTTTAAGTAATGACAAAGACGTGATCAATTTCCACGCAGGCGTCCCAACTCGGATACGAGCGCTTCAACCTCGGATATGCTCAATGTGTTCTTGCTCATAACCATATCATACAAATCACGTATATCTTCATATTGATCCTTGGAGAAGGCCGAGGCCTGCATAGCAGCCGCTGAAGCCATGCGTAGCTTTAATTTGATTTGTTCGATCATATACTCAATGTTTTCCTGAGATTTCTCATTTAGATCCATGATTGGCACCATTCCTCTCACTTGATAACGAGTTTACGTCCTGTATTGTACCATGTTGCTGCCAGACGAACCAATGTTTTTGCCACAGTGCTCCGGTTAGGGTAAAATCAGGGAAACTACGGATTCGCAGATTATAGTGAGATTCGCAGCAAACACAACACATATACCGTGAAGGGGGAAGGCAATGGGCGATTATGTGGGTTTTCAACAGGCTCCGCCTGTGACGAAAACCAAATTGTCGGGAGAGCAGCTGCAAAGTTTTTTTACAGGCATATCTCAGCAGCATTCAATGGACCAAGTTACATTTTTATGTATCGGGACTGACCGTTCAACAGGTGATGCGCTAGGACCACTGACAGGAAGCAGACTGCTAGAATATGGATTTCCGCACGTTATCGGCACACTTTCCGACCCTTGTGACGCTTGTAATCTGGAGACCAAGCTGCAGGACATTCCGAAAGGAAGTACTGTAATTGCGATTGATGCTTGCTTGGGCCAGTCTTCCTCCGTTAGCTTTTTCTTTGGATCTGCAGGTCCGATCCATCCAGCCCAGTCTGTGGGCAAGCCGCTTCCTTCGGTTGGTCACTACAGTATAGCTGCGGTTGTTAATGTACAGGGGCCTAAGCCTTACTGGACTTTGCAGGTTACTTCTCTTCATCTGGTTATGACAATGGCCGAAGAAATCGCACATGCTGCCGCATCCGCCTTTGGCCTTAGTACTTGAGACAGGCGTTTCAGCAGGGCTGGTTTATGGTTTAATAATAGTACATCTTTATAAAACCATAGGTACTTTAACGAAGTGCCTATCTATAGAAAGAAGGGTAGCGTGTAATGGAAAAAGTAAAATGCAACGGCAATACGATATGTTATCTGGAACAGGGACACGGAGAGCCGGTTATTTTGCTTCATGGTTATTGCGGAAGCTCTTCTTACTGGGAACAGGTACTGCCATATTTGAACGGTTACCGGGTCATTGTACCGGATCTTCGAGGTCATGGACGTTCTGACGCACCGGTGGGACCTTATACCATTGAACAAATGGCTGATGACGTATTGCTGCTGATGGATGAGCTGGATATTCAGAAGGCAACGCTGCTTGGACATTCTCTCGGTGGCTACATTACGCTGTCATTTGTTCAGCGATACACTTCGCGGTTGAATGCGTGTGGCCTGATTCACTCTACAGGTTACCCGGATTCGGATGAAGCCAAGGAGAAGAGAGTGAAGGCAGTAAGCGTCATTCAGGGAGAAGGAATTACAAACTTTGTGGACGGGCTCATTCCTGGCTTATTTGCTCCTGGAATGGAGAATAGAAAACCGGAATGCATTCAGAAAGCGAAAGAAATCGGATATTTAACGCCACCGCAAGGAGCAATCGGCGCAGCGCTTGCGATGCGTGAGCGGCCTGACCGGAGGGATGTACTTTCTTCAACAACACTTCCTGTTCTGCTTATTGCAGGAGAGAAAGACGGCCTCATACCGTCAGAGCGTGTCTTTACAACAGACCACACGAACGTAACCCAGAGTGTAATTAAAGAAGCGGGTCACATGAGCATGATGGAAGAACCAGAGGAGCTGGGGAAAGTCATTCATTCATTTTTAGATCATGTTCATTCGTCTTAAACATCATATAAGCACGGATTAAAGAGCTATAGCCGGAGGAGAAGAGCCTCTGGCTTTTTCGTGGTAATGAAGGGGGATTGCTGGTACTGGTAATATGATGGCTGATCTTTTACAATCTATCTAGATTGAAATAACAGATTAGTCAAGAAATGGGGAAGCGGAATGTATCGGAAAGATTATCTCCTCCGTCTTGTGGAGGAAATGACGCAGATGATATCCAAAGTATTTGGCTTAAAGCAGCAGAAAAAGCATAACGAGGCTCTTTTGGAAATTAACGAAATGCTGAGCCGCCAATTCCGTCTCAATTCCAAATTGTTGAAATCATTGTCAGCAGAAGATATCGTTCAGCTGTTCCACAGCGGTGGGGTCGTTGAGGCCGATAAGCTGCAAAGTACGGCAAGGCTGTTGGAGGAAGAAGCTGATATTTATCTTGATATGGATCGGCTGGAGGATGGGAATACTCTGTTGGTAAAGGCTCTTCATTTATACTTATCCGCTTCTATGCATGGTGGAGATCGACATATACTGGACATGCCGCGCCGGATCAATGAACTTCTGGAACGTGTACGCCCCCATGGTTTGCCTAACGAGACGGAACGCCTTTTATTTACTTACACGGAAAGAGAAGGTGAATATGCGGCTGCGGAGGACAGCCTCTACCGGCTTCTGCAACGAGAAGCGGTAGATTATCGGGAGGGAAGGCTTTTTTATGAACGTCTTCTGGCCGTAGATAAGGATGAGTTGGAACGGGGAAGACTTCCTATAACGGAAGTTCAGGAAGGACTTGAAGAACTGAAACTGCGTTATTCTCATGTAACGCAGTCCCAGAACCCCTATTAATGGTTCTCTGCTTTCAAGTCACCTGATTGGGCAGCATTGACCGGAGATGTTATCATAAATAATGTGGTTTAACGGGCTGCAAATACAACATGAAAGTGAGATGTACCTTTTGGATGCACTGCGTAAACTTGTTCACCAAATCATTGATAACACATCATTGATTACGGCCATCCTCAGCCAGCTGCGTAAGCGGGAAGGGGTTTCTTATACGAAGGTGACGGTCAAACCCGTCGAATTGAAAAACAAGCTTCATTATCAGTTTGCCTATTTTTCTGGAAACAAGGTGACACATCAGAACGTGCCCTCCGATGAAGCGGAGGCTGCTCTGATCAAGCTTTTGGAAGAGACGTTCCGTCAAGCGATTATCTGTACACCGGAAGCAGACTATCAAGTGCTTATATCCAAAAAGTACAAGGTGTCTATTCTGACCAAGTCACCAACTAAAACTCAAAGTGACTTGGCCCACAATCGTAAAAAAACGTATGTGCTTGAAGAAGGTACACCTGTTCCATTTTTGGTGGAGCTCGGTATTATGAACGATGAGGGTAAAGTTTTTGCTCGGAAGTACGATAAGTTTAAGCAGATCAATCGTTTTCTGGAAATGGTAGAAGATGTACTCCCTCATCTGCCAGAAGATCGGCCGCTCACCATTGTTGATTTTGGCTGTGGTAAATCGTATCTTACGTTTGCACTTTATCATTATTTGGCGGTCACCGCACGAAGATCGCTGAAAATTGTCGGATTGGATCTAAAGGCGGATGTTATCGAACACTGCAGTTTGCTGGCAAAAAAGCTGAATTACTCGCAATTGCGGTTTCTTGTCGGCGACATCGCGGATTATGATGAATTAGAGCAGGTCGATATGGTAGTAACGCTTCATGCCTGTGACACGGCAACGGATGCCGCCTTGGAAAAAGCAGTACGCTGGGGTGCGTCTGTTATTCTATCGGTTCCTTGCTGTCAGCATGAGTTGTTCTCCCAGGTGAACAGTCCTGTGATGGAGCCGCTCCTGTCGCATGGAATTTTGAAGGAACGCTTCTCGGCGCTCGCAACTGATGCGATCCGTGCTAAGCTGCTTGATTTGATGGGTTACCGTACTCAACTGCTAGAGTTTATTGATTTGGAGCATACTCCGAAAAACATTTTGATTCGTGCGGTCAAGGGAACAGCTGGAGATAAAAATAAACTATGGCAGGAATATACGGCGTTTAGGGACTTCCTTAGTGCTTCGCCGTATTTGGAAAATGCATGCCGAGATTTGCTACCGAAGTCTTGATAGGAATAAGCTCACCTACAATTCTGATAGGTTAAACGGTCCGGCCTTGGAGTGTAGGCTCCAAAGGTGCGAACCGTTTTTTTTGCATGATCAGGTCAGCCAGAGATTTCTGGATGGCCTATTTTTTGTGGGGATCCCTGTTAAGTAACGCCACACCGCGCTTTGGTAGATTCGTCTGGTAAGTACGGTGGTTTGCACAAATAGATGTTCAGGGAATACATTGTTTGCTGCTCGACCACAATGGGGAGGTATCCCACTTTGGAAAGGGCGAAAGGGTAATGACAAACCTCCTTGTTCGACGCTGTGGAATAATAATGCTGATACTAGTAATGGGTATGTCCAGCCTGAAAGCAGGTCTGTTTTTTGATGAGGATTTACATGGAGTAAGTATCATGTGGGGAATATCCTGCATGCTGTTGACTGCTGGATATGTACTTACCGGCAATAAGCCCCGCTTCTTGAAGCAGCACAAAACCCCCCTCTTTCCTCTTCTAGTGTGCGTTGGTGGAATAGTAATCATCTATATATGGCATGGGATGAACGGTTCGATATCCGCAGAGGGTACAGGAAATGAGATTATACGCTGGGGCTTGTTCGGATCGGTTGGAACTGCTCTCTGGATGGCTAGCAGAGAGCAGGAAGGAGGAAGAATGCTGCGTTTGGTGTGGCATATGACGGGGTTAATTCTATGCGGCAGCGCTTTGCTGGCCGTATATGGATTGGTGGATTTGCCGCACGCGTTCTTTCGTTCGGTTAATCTTGAGGTAAGTGCAACCGGCGCGAGGCTGGGCGGCCTGCTGCAATACCCGAATACGTTCGGGGCAGTGATGGCCGCATTTCTCCTCGAGCGGCTGTTTGCACTGCCCGCCGCGCTCCGGGGGCGGGCAAGCCCGCTTCGCGCCGCGGCAGCACTGCTGCCGCTCGCGCCCTACACCGCCGCGCTGCTCCTGACGGAGTCGCGCGGTGCCTGGCTTGCGGCCGCACTGGCGTGCGCGGCCGGTCTGGCCGCAGAGCGGCGCTGGGCAGCGCCGCTCTTGGCGGCAAGTGCCGCGCCCGTCGCAGGCGCGGCACTGCTCTATCGCCAGCTGGCTGATGTCCAGCTGGCTCCGGCGGTGCTGCCCGGCCTGCTATGGCTGGCCGGGCTTTGGGCCGGCAGCGTGCTCGCCGGCCTGCTACTGTGGCGGGGGCTGCGCAGCTCTTCACGCCCAGCCCCTGTCTCTGCCCCCGACACCATCGCCGGCCGGCCTCATGACAAAGCTCTTAACCTGCCATCCGTCATCATCCAGGGTACTGCCCCCGATCAGGTTCTCGTCCCCGCCGACAGACTGTCCACCGATACCGCTCAAGGCACCGTAAGCGACACTACCGCCAGCACGTCTCTTGGCAATGGCTGCGGCGCTGCGTCCGGTATCATCTCCGTCCCGGCTTCTGTCACTGGCTATCGTCAGCTGGTTGTAATAATCATGTCATCGGTTCTTTATGCCATCGCTTTTGCAACGGTTCTATCACGTGTAAAGGCCCGCCTCGTAGGCGGAGCAGAGACGATGAGTGCCCGTCAATTGATGTACCAGGATGCTTGGGGATTGTTCTCATCAGCGCCTTGGCTTGGACGCGGTGGTGACACATGGCGACTTTCATACCGCTCCATTCAATCACAGCCTTACGTCGGGGCTGAAGTGCACAGCGGATACATCGATTTGCTGCTAAATACCGGAGTGATTGGTTCACTTATGGTATTCATTTTATTGCTGATGTCGGCAATTCGATTAAGAACAACTTGTCCGCCTTTGGTGCCTTCTCTTTCCGTTCTGATGATTCACAGCATCATTGACTTTGATTGGAGTTTTGGACTGGTGTGGCTTCTTATACTTTGGCTGGCAGCCATGGGAGCGGGGCAGACCAGCAGAGAGGCCTCACAAGCAGCAGTCTTGAAACGTACGACGGAAGTATCCCGTACATCCCGTTTTCGTCTGATCTTCTTCATCCGAAAATTCCGTTGGCACCATGTTCTCTTTATAACAGGTATGGTATGTCTAACGGCATGGACGGCTCTTGCTTCATCCTATTGGATGGGAAACCGCTATTACGAACAGGCGCTATACACAGCAAATAGGGAAGAACGCAAGCAGCTTCTGAAGACTTCGATACGCTGGAACCCTGTTTCACCAGAAGCAGCTGCACTGCTCGCAGAGCTGCTACCAGCGAAGGAAGCGGCTGACCTGCTGAATCGAAGTCTCGCCCGCTCACCGGGACATCCGGCACTCACTTGGCAGATGGCCGAATTACATGCGATGAGCGGAAATTCCAGACAGGCGGCTGTATGGTATAAGATCAGTATAGACAGAGACCGTCATCATACGGTGAAGCAGACTCGAGCGATTCTCTCCCTGGCTCAAATGGCCCGAAACCAGTGGGCTTCGGGAAAAAACAGAGCTGCTATACACACGACTTATTCCGCTTTGGAGATTTACGATTTGTATCGACAATCGGTAGAAGTGATGGCAAGAAATCCTCTTGTCAGAAATGATAGGGATTTCAGAATGACGATTCAAGCCGAGCAGGAAGGAAGGAAATTGAAGCAACGGATTGCGGAATCCAATCTTCGAATAAACGCTAACGCGATGGACATTCCCGTACTGCTCACGCCCAATACGAGATGATAAAAACCGCTAGTTATCCGCCAAAAGCATCCCTAAAGGCGGAGGCGAGCGGTTTTTCAGGTATTTGCCAGAGCTCAGCAAGCTCACCGCAAACCTCTTTTTCCCACCAGTCACATAGAGCCTTTTTATTACTGTAGTTATCGTGGATCCAGATCAGATTGCCTATCACTTTTCGGTAATAAAGATCTTCGCCCTGCTTCAACAACTCCGGTGAAATATATTGCTTCAGCCGCTTAGTTGTACGATACAATTCTTTGCTGCAAGCACGGCGTATACCCCTCGGTGTCGGAGGGCGGCTACCAACCTGCTTGGCGTGCGATGAATGCATGTTGCTCACTCCTTTTACTTCACCATATGTGAAAGTCCGGGCGAAAGTCACAGGCGTCAGATCAATTGGGCGGACTGGAACGCATGTCCAAGGCTATGTTAGAATAGGCTATTATTAAGGATAAGGATAAAGGTGCTTTAGGAAGAGGGGGAAATCGTGGAGTTTGTTTACGATTTGGTTGGCCGTTTGTTTGATTGGATCCAGAGCTTGGGTTACTTCGGCATTATGCTTGGTCTAATGATGGAAGTCATCCCTAGCGAAATTGTGCTCGCATACGGTGGATATCTGGTTTCCATTGGAGAAATTAACTTCTTTGGGGCTATGTTATTCGGTACGGTTGGGGGAGTCGTTGCACAGCTGTTTGTTTATTGGATCGGACGCTACGGTGGTAGGCCTGTTTTGGAGAAATACGGGAAGTACATATTAATTAAGAAGAAACATATCGATTATTCCGAAGAGTGGTTTAAGAAATACGGTACAGGTGTTATATTTACAGCGCGCTTTGTTCCTGTCGTTCGGCATGCGATATCCATTCCGGCGGGTATCTCCAAGATGAATGTATGGCGCTTTACGTTACTGACAACACTTGCAGTCATCCCTTGGACAGCGTTATTTTTATATCTGGGGCTGCTGCTGGGTGACCAATGGGAGCATATCGACGAAAAAGCATCTCCGTTTGTACGTGAGTTCCTGCTCGGCGCATTGGCATTAATGATAATTTATTTTGTGATCAAGTGGTTTAAATCAAAAAAAAGGAGGTCATAAACATGGCAGTTAATCTGGCTCACAAATTCGGTACCGGCATTTCACCAAAGCAGTTTATGGAAGGTATGGAGAAGAACAAGGAAGCTTTTAAAGCAGGGTATGACCAATTCACCTGGAACAGCGAAGAGGACCGGGAATTTTTTGAAAGTCTGAATTTCAGGGATGATCTTCGAGTACTCATTCTTGCAGCCGATTGGTGCGGTGATGTCGTTCGTAATGTGCCGGTTGTATTCCAGGCGCTTGAAACGGCTGGGATGGAGACGGAAGTACTCGTTATGGAGCAGCATCTGGATGTGATGGACCAGTTTCTTACCATGGGTGGACGTTCTGTTCCCGTTGTCATTTTTGCCGATACCGGAGGACATGTTCTTGGTCAGTGGGGGCCCCGGCCTGAGCACGTGCAGCGGTTTATGATTGAATTCAAGAAGGACAACAGTGATCGTGAGGCTCCGGACTACCAAGAGAAACTTGGGGCTGTCCGTCAAGATATTATTAAGGCTTATGGGGAAGGAAATGAAGCTCATGCGGTTATCATAGCCGAACTGCGCGAGCTGATTTCAGGGTTTTAAGTAGACATGCTGAAGATTGAAACATTTAACCTTGGACCCCTGCAGACGAACGCATATCTTTTAACTGGCTCGGAGGAAGGCAAAGCTGTGATCATTGATCCAGGCATGAATCCGGGACCGCTGCTTAAGCGGATTGCGAATCTCGAGATTGAAGCGATTTTGCTGACCCATGCTCATTTTGATCACATGGCCGGTGTGGAGGAAATTCGGAAGCTGAAGGGTTGTCCGGTTTATCTCCACGATCTGGAAAGGGACTGGCTGGGTAGTCCGAAGCTGAACGGTTCATTAATGTGGCCGCAAGTAAGCCCGCCGTTATCTACAGATCCTGCAGAATATGATCTGGCTGCTGGACAGAAGCTGAACCTGATCGGTCACACCTTTACGGTGTACCATACTCCGGGACACTCGCCGGGAAGCGTCAGCTTTCTAAATGGGAATCATCTGTTTTCCGGTGATGTTCTGTTCCGTATGGGAGTAGGGCGTACAGACTTGCCTGGCGGGAGAGAGCGGGATCTGCTGGATTCCATCCAGAATACGCTATACAAATTTCCAGATGATGTAATTGTTTATCCAGGCCATGGCCCCCGGACGACGATAGGATTCGAAAAACAACAAAATCCATACGTCAATTGATGTTATATGAACTGAAAACGACAAAATTCGAGAGAATTGTCTGGACAAGGTAAGACAAGATTGATACAATAATGTCAACTAAATGTTACCTTTGCGAAGCACGCAGACTGTGGAATTATAATCCCGGTTTGCGTTCTTTTATTTTTGTGGCCATTTTTGGGGTGTGGTCTACCATTAGGGGGATTAGGAATGAAGGATAATAGGTTACTGCAGCTTGTGGAGATTAGTGCTGTAAGGCATGTCGAAAATGAAAGCTCAGCTGTAAACAGTCCTGACATTCAGTTGACGAAATCTGTGGTATGGCACAGATTATTCCGGGGGAATGAATCTGGGACTCAGCCATGGCAGGATAGATTGAACGAATATCGTCAAAATAAGTGAAATACATACAGCAAGCGGGATTGTCCCAGATATGATTTTTGAACATTGTTGAAACAGCTACTAGTAAAAGAAAAAGCAGGCCATCTAAGGGATTTGAAGTGCCCCCTGTCAAGTAGACAGTGTAAAAAACAAAAA
>NZ_LT840184.1:750930-765930 GCF_900177425.1 Paenibacillus uliginis N3/975
TTGGATTCCTTTTGGACATCATAAAAAACTCCCATCATTAGTAGAGTAGAATTTTGTTTTTTTCTACTGTCTACTATGATGGGAGCATATCAATTTATCCTCGGGTAGCCTGTTTTCTTTTTGTACTCTCGGTGAGTTTAGTTGGATGTGCGCTTAGCATCTCACAACAGAGAGTGTGCAGCGAAATGCAGTCTATCTCTTAGGCCCCTTTTAACTAGTACTTAAAGCAGAAAGTTATATAATCATCATTTATAGATCGTAATTGAGCGGCAAGTTTTAAATGAGATAAAAACGGAGGGCTACTTTCAAGAGGCTTATTGTTTTTGAGTTGGACATGCATTTAACAGCGGAGAGGAGGAAGCGATTCCGAAAAGCGTAGCGATAAAAGTTTTCCGAAGGAAAGCTCGCATCGGAAGCATAAGCTGTCCCCGGATTTTAACGATTGATTAAATACTAAAGAAATCTGGGGGCAAGAGCGATTGTGGGAACGATTCGTACTCATAGCGTCTCACAAACAGAGGGTGTGCCTTTTATACTGATTATTTTACGATGGTGGTATTCATGAGAACGTACCCTTCATTTTTTTCTCTCACGCATTGAACGTTTTCAGGGTGCTAATCGTATTACCATAGGAATGCGAAAGAGGTGATCAAGTTCGTATGAAAGGTGAAGATGAGGAAGTAATCCGTCTGGCGAAAAAGGGCGACACCACAGCTATGGCGCAGCTGTTTCAGCAGCATTATTCCTTTTTATATAAATATTTGCTTAAAGTCACCATGAATCCGTCAGTTGCTGAGGATACAGCACAGGATACGATTATCCGCTGCATGGAGAATATAGGGCGTTACAATGGCTCATCTTCCTTTTCCTCATGGATGATTACGATTGCTACCCGTATTTATGTGGATAAAGTTAGGCGGAAGAAGCGGGAACAAAAGTGGCTACTGAATGAACGGGAACAGGGAATCCGAAGGATGCGCTGGCAGCTTAAAAGCCGTGACGAAGAGTGGAACGATCTGATGGAGTCACTATCCCGTTTATCTGATGACCATCGGATAGCCATTTTACTGAAGCATTATTACGGTTACAGCTATGAGGAGATTGGGGATATGCTAGGTGTTCCCGCGGGAACGATAAAATCACGAACAGCCTACGGCATCAAATCATTGCGGAAGGAGATGAACTCGGATGTCTAAAATACCGGATCAAGAAGATGAACAATTTATTGCGAACTTGAAGGTAGAACTGAACCGTATGGACTCTGCTTTTGATGAGCCTACACCTTCGTTAGCTGATTTTAATGAATTGGCTGTCCATACACTGGCGAATCAGAAGCGGAGATGGAGAAAAGAGTTTTTTATTTTTCTGTTGGTAGCTTTATTTATCGTCAGCGCTATTTTTGTTGCAGCATGGTGGGATCCTGTTGTGCTGTTGTTGATCCACGGAAGTAGTATGCTGATTGGTGCTGTGATCTTAACGGTATCGCTTACTTCCAGAGGAAGCAGGGATTTTCATGAATGATGTAAGTGAGGTACCTGTATGGGTTCTGGTTGGAATGACAATCCTTGTTCTTTCACAGGGGCTATGCCTTTTTACGGATGCAAGGAAACGTGGGCTGGGAAAAATGGCCTGGTTCTGGGGAATATGGGGTTCCACGACAATGCCGCTGCCGCTTGTTCTTTACTGGTTCATTGTCATTAGGCCAAGACGAAAGAAATAGAGATCTCATGATTTGAAAAAAGGAGGATTTAACATGGATATCAACTGGGGATTGATATGGCCTCTTATTGGACTTCAGATCATTCTTGCGGTGACTGCATTAATCTCATTGTACAAAGCGGAGCCGGAAGATATAAGAGGTAGCAAGCTGATGTGGGTGTTTATTATTTTGTTGATTAGTATTTTCGGAAGTGTTGCGTATTTTGTTGCTGGGAGGAAGAATACATGAACGGCAGTCTGTTAAAAGTACGAAATTTGAAAAAAAACTTCGGAAGCATCTCCCCAGTGAAAGGAATATCTTTTCAAATTGAGCGGGGCTCATGCACAGCACTCCTTGGACCGAATGGAGCGGGTAAAACGACGACGCTTCGTATGTTGGCTGGTTTAATGGATCCGAGCAGCGGATCGGTAGAATATACGGGGAGTCAGCAGATGGATAGTTGGCGGAACCGGATCGGTTATTTACCGCAATATCCTAAATTTTACGGATGGATGACAGGACGAGAGTATATCATTTTCAGCGCGGAAATATCAGGTCTCCGAGGAAGAAAGGCATCGGAAAGGACGGATGAGGTCCTTGCGCTAGTAGGTTTGAAAGATGCTGCCAAGCGGCGGATATCTGGTTATTCCGGTGGAATGAAGCAGCGGCTCGGACTTGCACAGGCTCTCGTACATGAGCCGGAACTTCTTTTGCTCGATGAACCGGTCTCGGCTCTCGATCCGCTTGGTCGCAGGGAAGTGATGGATATGATCCGTGAACTGAGTGGCGACAAGATAACCATCTTATTTTCCACCCATGTCCTGCATGATGCTGAAGAAATCTGTGATGAGATGGTGTTCATGGTGGATGGTCTGATCGCGGAACAGGGATCCTTGAATGAGTTGCGTGCCAAATACCGTCAGCCGGTTATTTATGTCGCAATTGAGCCTGAAGGTAATGGAACACAGTGGCTGAAATCTCTTACAACAAGAAGCTTTGTGACAGATGCCGAGATCGGTAGAGATTGGGCAAAACTGACAGTGGACGATATAGCGGCTGCGAGAAGGAAGCTAATGGAAGAGATATCAACGAAGGCTCTCCCACTTGTGCGTTTTGAAGCAGGAACGTCATCACTAGAGGATATGTTCATGAAGGTGGTGAGCAGATGAGAGGTTTATGGATATGTTATAAGAAAGAGATGCTCGAAATTATTCGGAGTTATAAATTCATCTGGGTTCCGGTTGTATTCCTGCTCCTCGGCATCATGCAGCCGGTTTCTACTTATTATTTGCCCGAGATACTGTCGATGTCGGCAAATATGCCGGAAGAAGCCTTGGCTTTGTTTAAGATGCCAGCGCCAGGTGAAGTTGTGGCACAGACGCTTAGTCAGTACAGTATGATCGGTCTGCTGGTGCTTGTATTGGCTGGCATGAATACCGTAGCCGGTGAACGAACTTCCGGGACTGGGGAGCTGCTGCTGGCGCGTTCAATATCTCCGGCAGCTATGATTACCGCCAAATGGGGAGCATTGATGACATTGCTTGTGATCTCCTTCGGACTTGGTTTAGCCGGATCGGCTTATTATACTGCCGAGTTGATAGGTCCGCTGGAATGGAGCCGCATCGCAGCTTCAGGCGGACTGTATACACTGTGGCTTGGCGGGGTACTCAGTCTCGTTCTTCCGCTTGGCGCTGTCTTGAAAGGACCGGCAGCAGCGTTTATCAGCTTGGCGGTGGCAGCTCTTTTATCGCTCCTTTCCGGATTATTCCCATCTCAGATGAAATGGAGTCCTGGACGTCTCAGCAGCCTCGCGGCCGAGTGGCTTGTCGGAGGAGCGGGAGCCGCTTATGTACCAGCAGCATTTGCTATCATGATTATGCTGTTGTCGATAGCTGTAGCCGCTTTACTGCTCAGAAGAAACACCCTTCCCGGATAGTTAAGCTTACTTTTTAGACTTGTGACTGATCTGTCTTACCATCTGGGTCTTTCGGGTTGTATATTCTTTTATAACAACATGGACTTTTCTATCACTTTTTAGTAGACTATTGAGATAAAAGAATGACATCTCAGGAGGTAAGACGATGCTGCGTTTAGGGGAAAAGATTACAATCGTCGAGGACACCTTTGAGCAGAATCTTCCGATCGGTGAGCATGCTTATATAATTGCATACGACCGAAATCCGGACAACGTGTTCGATTACGTGATTAGGATTCCGTTTCTCAACCGTAATTTTTTCGTTCCAGCTGAGGATATCGAACTGGAATCCGTCGTGTTGAAGCAGGAAGCCGAGCGGATCGAGCGGGAAGCGCTCATCGATTTCGCTCTGTCGACATATAATGAAAAGTTGTTTTATCAAGTGATGAACGGCGAGTTGGAATCGGCTGAAGAGGAAGAGGAAGAGACTAAAGAAACTCTGTCACAGGCAGACTTTATCAAACAAGTAAATCTTCGAGCTTGGATTTAAGGGAGTCGGCCTAGGGCCGGCTCTTTTTTGAAACCCCCTGATGATTGAATTGTCCATGCTTCTACAATATAATGAGAAAAGTTATCCGCAGACTTTATCCCTTTAATTTGTAAGGGGAAGAAAGAGGAGTGAATTTCATGAGTATTACAACAAAAGACGTTCAGCATGTGGCCAAGCTGGCCCGTCTGAATTTGACGCCGGAGGAAGAGCAGATGTTCACCGGCCAGCTGAACGCTATTTTACAATATGCCGAGAAGTTAAAAGAATTGGACACCGATGGCGTGGAGCCAACAACTCATGTTCTGCATCTCAACAATGTGATGCGTGAGGACAAGGTCCGTGAAAGCCTGCCGATTGAGAAGGTACTGCTCAATGCGCCGGATGAGGAAGATGGACAGTTTAAAGTACCGGCGGTATTGGAATAGAACCTGAAGGGAGGATGCTCAACTTGAGTCTGTTTGATTATAAATTATCGGAGATACATAACAAGCTGCAAGAGAAGGAACTGTCGGTTAGCGATCTGGTGGATCAGACGTTTCAGAATATACAACAACGCGAAGACCGTGTGAAAGCCTACATTACCCTGAATGAGGACGGAGCTCGCTCCGCAGCGAAGCAGCTTGATGACAAGCTGGCCTCGGGAGAAGCCCGTGGTCCGCTGTTCGGCTTGCCGGTTGGCATTAAGGATAACATTGTGACAGAAGGGCTCCGCACGACGTGCGCAAGCCAGTTTCTATCTAACTTTAATCCGGTTTACGATGCAACAGTTACCTCTAAGCTGCGTGCAGCTGATACGGTAACGATCGGCAAGCTGAACATGGATGAATTCGCCATGGGAGGATCGAACGAGAATTCAAGCTTTTATCCGGTTCGCAACCCGTGGAATCTGGAGCGGGTGCCTGGAGGTTCAAGCGGCGGATCTGCTGCTGCGGTTGCTGCGGGCGAAGCTTACTTTACGCTGGGATCGGATACCGGCGGATCGATTCGCCAGCCTGCTTCCTATTGCGGTATTGTTGGCTTGAAGCCCACCTATGGCCTTGTATCGCGTTTTGGTTTGGTCGCTTTTGCATCGTCTCTTGATCAGATCGGGCCTCTCACTAAAAATGTGGAAGACTCCGCTCATGTGCTTCAGGCGATTGCAGGTTATGATTCTATGGATTCGACCTCGGCAAAAGTCGACATTCCGGATTATACGAGCGCTCTGACCGGAGATGTTTCCGGTCTGCGGATCGCAGTGCCTAAGGAGTACTTGGGTGAAGGCGTTGATGCCGAAGTGAAAGAATCCGTGCTGAATGCGTTGAAGGTTCTAGAGGGATTGGGCGCAGTTTGGGAAGAAGTATCCTTGCCTCATACAGAGTACGCTGTAGCAACCTATTATTTGCTCGCATCTTCAGAAGCTTCTTCTAACTTGGCCCGCTTCGACGGAGTTCGCTACGGTCAGCGTGCGGATACGGGGAATTTGCTGGATCTGTATCACGAATCCCGTAGTCAGGGCTTTGGTGATGAGGTAAAGCGCCGGATTATGCTCGGAACCTATGCGCTGAGCTCAGGCTACTACGATGCCTATTATTTGAAGGCTCAACAAGCCCGTACATTGATTAAACAGGATTTCGACCAAGTATTTGAGAAATATGACGTCATCATCGGACCAACAGCACCTACGACCGCCTTCAAGTTGGGTGCGCAGGTAGATGACCCATTGACGATGTATTTAAATGATATTTTGACCATTCCGGTCAGTCTTGCCGGCGTTCCGGCTGTTAGTGTGCCATGTGGTTTTGCAGGAGGAATGCCTGTAGGAATGCAGGTGATCGGTAAAGCCTTTGACGAGTCCACCGTACTGCGTGTTGCACACGCCTATGAACAAAATACAGAACACCACAAACAGCGGCCTGCGCTGTAAAGTGACGGCAGAGAAGGAGGGAACGAGACATGTCTACATCTAAATATGAAACGGTGATTGGGCTTGAGGTGCACGTTGAGCTGCATACGAATTCCAAAATCTTTTGCGGTTGCTCCACGGAATTCGGCGCCCCGCCAAACACACATACTTGTCCGATCTGTCTGGGGCATCCCGGTGTACTGCCGGTACTGAACCGACAGGCTGTCGAATATGCCATGAAAGCGGCGATGGCACTCAACTGCACGATCGGAGATATCAGCAAGTTTGACCGTAAGAACTACTTTTATCCGGATTCACCAAAAGCTTACCAGATCTCGCAGTACGATCAGCCTATTGGTTTGAACGGCTGGGTTGATATCGAAGTGGACGGCAAAACAAAACGGATCGGCATCACACGCCTCCATTTGGAGGAAGATGCGGGCAAGTTGACGCATGTTGACGGAGGATATGCATCGCTTGTCGATTTCAACCGGGTGGGAACCCCGCTTGTGGAGATCGTATCTGAACCGGAGATCACTTCACCGGAAGAAGCAAAAGCTTATCTTGAGAAGATACGAGCGATTATGCAGTACTGTGACGTATCTGATGTCAAAATGGAGGAAGGCTCGCTACGCTGTGACGCCAATATCAGTCTGCGTCCATGGGGACAGAAAGAATTGGGCACGAAGGCCGAGCTTAAGAATATGAACTCATTCCGTGGCGTTCAGCGCGGATTGGAATATGAACAATATCGTCAGGCCGAGACTCTCGACGAAGGAGGAGTCATCGTTCAGGAAACCCGCCGCTGGGACGAAGCACAGGGCAAAACGCTGTCGATGCGCGGCAAGGAGCAGGCTCATGACTATCGTTATTTCCCGGATCCGGATCTGGTGACTGTACACATTAGCGAAGAGTGGAAGGAAGAGATCCGAGCGACTATTCCAGAATTGCCGGATGCCCGTAAGGCTCGGTATACATCGGAATACGGGCTGCCTGACTATGATGCAGGAGTTATTACTTCTTCTAAACCTTTGGCTGATTTTTTTGAAGATAGCTTGAACTACACACAGGACGCAAAAGCCGTATCCAACTGGATCATGGGTGAACTGATGGGCTACCTCAATGCTAACAACCTTGAGCTGGTACAGGTGAAAATCACCGGACAAGGTCTGGGTGAAATGATCGGTCTTATTGAGAAAGGGACAATCAGCAGCAAGATTGCGAAGACCGTCTTTAAAGCGATGCTGGAGACGGGTAAGCTCCCTGGGCAGATCGTGGAAGAACAAGGACTTGTTCAGATCAGTGATGAAGGTGCCATCAAGGCCATTGTTGAGCAGGTGGTGTCATCTAATCCGCAGTCGGTAGAGGATTATAAAGCCGGTAAACAGAAAGCGATCGGCTTCCTGGTCGGTCAAGTTATGAAAGAGAGTAAAGGTAAAGCGAATCCAGCACTCGTCAATAAGCTGTTGGCTGATGTGCTGAACAGCTGATGATTTTATGTGAAAAAGGAGCTTGCCTGTCATTAGGCGAGTTCTTTTTTCTGAACAAAGATGATTGCAGACTTTAAAGTCCTTTTATTTTAGAGAAATGATTTGTCTTCAATGGGACTATATATTAAGTACTGGCCTACTTCAAAAGGAGTCCAGATACTTGTAGGAGGAAAGAGGAAATGATACGTACCTTATCACTGGAACATCGTGACGCGGTTCAGCAAATATGGGCTTTGCAGCATATGGCTTATCCACTAGAGGCAGAATTGATCGGATTTACAGATCTGCCGCCGCTGCTGGACACATTCGAAACGATTTCTTCCTCTGGCGAAGTTTTTTATGGAAATGTAAGTGATGATGGAGAATTAATCGGTGCTATCGCGGTGGAACTTGAAAAAGATCAGGTAACCATTTCAAGAATGATGGTGCACCCTGGCCACTTCCGAAAAGGGATTGCCGGAGGCCTTATTCAGCATGTACTGGACACGTATTGTGATGCTCCACTCTTTATTGTATCGACCGGTACGAAGAACACCCCAGCCGTTCGTTTGTATGAGAGGTTCGGATTTCAGCCGAAAGACGCTTTTGAGGTGGCGCCTGGGGTAGAATTAACGGAGTTTCATCTTTTATTGAAGTGAAGCTTCTGTTCAGAAGAGGAGTGTTAACATCGGGGGAAAGGAGGCATTATTTTTGAGTAATCCTTGGGTTATTGATAATTTAAACATCCTGCTGCGTCTGCTGCTCTCCATGCTGATGGGTGGATTGATTGGATGGGAACGCGAACGATCCAATCATGCGGCGGGTTTGCGGACACATATCTTAGTATGTCTGGGCTCAACGCTCATCATGCTGCTCTCGATTTATGGTTTTGCTGATTTTGTAGACGAAGTGAATGTCCGGATTGACCCGGCGCGTCTGGCTACAGCTGTCATTACAGGAATCGGTTTCCTCGGAGCGGGAACGATTTTGTTTACCGGTAAATCAATAACCGGCCTAACCACGGCTGCGTCTATTTGGGTGGTTGGTGCTATTGGGCTGGCTATAGGAGCGGGCTTTTATTTTGCATCTATCGTCTCCACGTTGCTTATTCTACTTAACCTGATCGTATTTAATAAACTGGAGCAGCGTTATATCCGGGGCAGTAAGCTGCATCTGATTACGATACACGCAGCGAATGCCCCAGGACTTCTTGATGGTTTATCAGCCATGCTTAAAGATGAGGGCTTCATTATTAAGAAACTGATTGTGAACGAAAGAAGCGCAGTCCCCTATGGCGAGATTCAACCGGCTGTTCTAGGTGTGGAAATTTCGATTCAGGTGCTGACAGACCGGAATTTCGATCCCGTAGAACTGACGAAGCAGGTCCGTGATATCGGCGGAGTGACGATGGTGACCGCAGAATAGATCACAAAGAAACGCCACCCCTGATTAACAAGGGCAGTGGCGTTTTTTTTGACATAACCAATAATGAACCTTGATAGGACGAATGATTTGTTTTGTATAGAGTAACCAGTTTTTTTACAGTTACTCATGACTCAGAATGGGGTACTATCAAGAAAAGAATGCTTGCCAATGAGCGGGAAGGAGAAGATCTCATGAGTGTGCCAGAACATCAAGCACCAATGAACAAAAAGAAGCCGGACAGAAGGATGACTGTGGAAAGGCATCCTGGGCTGCTGCGAAGAAGGCGGAAATTCCCTGCTCTGCTGCTTGCCTCGCTCTTTCCGGGGATGGGACATGTCTACCTTGGTTTGTATCGTAAGGGAATTACATTTATCATGCTGCTGATGCTCGATATATCGGCCTTGCTGTACTTCTCCTCCATTGGTATGCAGATTAATGTACCTTTGCTTATTTTGCTAGGTCTGCTGATTCCTCTGGGATATTTCTATAATGTTTTTGATGTACTTCAGGCAGCGGATTATATACTGTCCCGGCGTCGCCGGGGGGTAACCGCGACCTTATCAACTCATGATGCTGAAGTGACGAGAGGAAGAAATCCGTTTCATGGAGAACGTGGGCTTTCATTTGGGCTGATGCTCGTTGGCGGTGGGGTGCTTCTTATTCTGTTTCATCAAAAACCACAGTGGCTGCAAATCGGAATTCGTAATTACGGTACAATGATTTCAGCTGTGCTGCTCATGATATGTGGCATTGTGATCGCGATGAAGCACAAAATCAGAGTCGGACGATATACAGCTGCCGTGCTGCTCATCTTTACAGGAGCCCTTTTGCTCATAGATGAATGGAATGGGACAGATCATATTTTTTTGCTGCTAAAATGGTGGCCGTTACTGTTTATCATATGGGGAATCGAATATTTGCTGCGATACACGATATCCCGTGCACTAGGACGCCAGAGTAATTTTCGTTTACGTCCTGACTTTCGGGGAGTTGTCCTATCCGTATGTCTCGTGGCTTCTGTTTTCGTCGTATCACAACAGGAGCACTTTCTTCATCTTTGGAACCGGGTTAGTCTCAATTTGACGGCGGCTGGGGTGGATTATAGTGAAGCGGCAGACAACAAGTTTCAGAAAGAAACGCTGGAAATTCCGGTAGCGCTCAACACCGGTAAGATTATTGTGGATCACTTAAACGGAGACATAACGATGTACCGGTCAGATGTTGAGCATATTGTTGTAAATACAGAGGTTTGGGTAGATCAGGAGGAGAAGGGGCTGGCCGAGGCGATTGCAGAACAGTCAACGGTTGAAGCGGACGAAGGTAATACCGTCATTATTCGGGCTAAGGGAAAGGCCTATGGTCAATCCGGAAAAAGACAACCGAAAATGAACATGGAAATTGCAATCCCAGATGATCGGCGATTTAATCTGGAGCTCCGGACGATGAACGGTGATTTGTCCTTGCTGAATGTAGAGGCAATTGACAATATATCGTTGGAGAGTGGAAATGGGCAAATAACTTTAAGCCGTGTTTATGGTGACGTTACCGGAAAAACGCTAAACGGTGATATTAATGTGCGCGGGGTTACCGGTGACATCAAGTTGTCCACCAACCGTGGAGGCGTAAAGGCATATGACGTTTCAGGAAAAGGCTCCCTAACCACGCAAGTAGGTAACATTATTGTTAAGAGGTTTGCGAAGGAGATCGATGTAAAGACCCGAAATGGAAATATTATGGTTTATGGTGCAGAAGAGAATCTAACAGCCGAGTCACTCAACGGAAGTATTGATGTGCGATCAGGGACCATCGGCGGGGATTGGAGTGTTTACAGTGCTGTCGGTGTGATGAATGTACGGATTCCTGTAGAAGGGGACTATGAACTGGAAGGTGTTATCAGCTACGGAAGCATTCAGACGGAACTACCTAACCTCACGGTAGAACAAAAGTCCATTATAGGTACGGCGGGGACCGGTGAGTACAGTATAAAGATTGAAGGGAATAGTGATCTTAATATTTATAAGACTTATCCCACAGTGGAAAACAGACGTACTGAACGGGGATTGACTCCGCTTCCGCATTGACAAAATTCAGATGGTAGCCGTACAATGAAAAAAAGCTGCGTATCAGCTTTCTTTTGAGAACCTAGATTAACTTAAGGCGGTGGACATACATGGCAACATCCGTGCAGCACGCACTGGAGCAATTAAAAACTACTGGTGTCCGCATTACACCGCAACGTCATGCGATTTTAGCTTATCTAGTGGAATCAATGGGTCATCCGACGGCTGATGATATATATCGCGCTCTGGAACCGAAATTTCCAAGTATGAGTGTAGCTACTGTATATAACAACTTAAAAATGTTTATCGAAGCGGGCATGGTACGTGAACTTACCTACGGCGATAACTCCAGCCGATTTGATGCCAATGTTTCTGACCATTATCATGTGATTTGCGAAGAATGCGGCAAAATAGAGGACTTTAGTTATCCTTCTCTAGCGGATGTGGAACATCAGGCTGAGAAGAGCACGGGATTTCAGGTTAAAGGACTTCGAATGGAACTGTATGGGATCTGCAAGTCCTGCAAATAAATATCTGTTCTCAATAAAACGTGCGGAATGACAGATTCCACACGTTTTTGTTTTAATGTAGTAATTGTAGTAACTAAGAGTATTGGGTAAAGTATTGGAGGGAACATTCATTGACAGGTAGAAGAAGACCCAGGAGGCGCCGCAGCGGAAGGAAGTCGTTATTTTTTGGCGTAATTCTGATCGCGGCCGGACTTTGGTGGGTGGTAATAGATCTGCTTCCGAACTCAAGTCATACGGAGCCAGACTGGCGCGGCATAAATCAACCTATTTTTGTAAAAGGCAATCTGATGGATTATTCGGCCTTAGGTTCAGGAGAAGACTTGAAGCTGCCTCTGCCTGTATTGCAAGAAGCGGTTGATTCACATATACGATACGAAAAAGCAGCGAAAACGGTCATTATAACGACCGCTTCGTCTGTTGTACAAATGAAGCTGGACAATAAGGAAGGGAAGAAGAATGGCAAGACTGTATCTTTTTCCGAAGCTCCTGAACAAACTGATGGAGTGGTCTATGTCCCAATCACCCCTCTGAAAGAGGCTTACGGTATTGCTGTACATCAGGATGCGGAGACAGGCGCGGTTATTCTTATGAATGCCGGAGACCAAATATCGCTTGCAAAAGCACAGCCAGACAAGAGCGGAGAAACAGTTGCTCTGCGGGAGAGTCCTACCATTAAAGCTCCGATTCTCATGGATATGCCTGAGGGAGAGCGGATCCGTGTGTGGAGCCAAGAGCAGGGTTGGTATTTTGCACAGACGGATAATGGTTTTGCGGGTTATGTGAAGATAGACGAAACTGAGCTGGATGGAGAGAAAAAGATAGCAGATGTAGCTGTTCCTTCCTCAAGGGCGGATACGGAATGGAAGGGGAAGCCAGTTAATTTGGTGTGGGAAGCAGTTTATTCAAGAAGACCCGATCCGAAAGCGATCGGAAAGCTTCCTGGTATTAATGTAGTTAGTCCCACTTGGTTCAGCATTGTGGATGGGGAAGGGGAAGTTGAGTCGAAGGCGGACCCGGAATATGTGACATGGGCTCATGGGCAAAACATTGAGGTCTGGGGACTCCTAAGCAACAGCTTTGATCCGGATATCACCACATCGGTTCTAGCCACATTTGACCGTCGGTCCCGTGCAATCAATCAAATGCTGCAATATGCCGAGAAGTACAAGTTGGACGGAATCAATATCGATTTTGAAAATGTTTATACCAAAGATAAAGAGAATCTGGTGCAGTTTATGAGGGAAATGAAGCCTCTTGCACATGCTAAAGGACTAATTATATCTATTGATGTGACTCCAAAGTCCGGCAGTGAGATGTGGTCCGCTTTCCTGGATCGCCGTGAGCTTGCTCAGGCTGTGGATTATATGATTGTGATGTCTTATGACGAACATTGGGCTTCCAGTCCTAAAGCAGGATCGGTTTCTTCACTGCCTTGGGCAGAAGGTACAATACAACGTATAATCGAAGAAGATGATGTACCATCTTCCAAGCTGATTCTCGCTGTTCCGTTATATACTCGTATATGGACAGAAGAGGGCGAGAACGGAGGGGGGAAGGTGTCCTCGAAAGCCGTCGGAATGGACAAGGTCCGGAATTTGATTCATGAGGAGAAGCTAAAACCTCGGCTCGATGAGGCTGCAGGACAGCATTATGTAGAGTATAAAGAAGGAAAAACATTAAAGAGAATTTGGATTGAGGATGAGACCTCGCTCAAAGCCCGAGTAGAACTGGCAAAATCATTAAAACTGGGCGGGCTGGCCTCTTGGAACCGAAGTCTTGCTGTCCCGGAAGCGTGGGAAGTTTTAAATGGAATTCATAAGTAAACTCATTAATCGTTGTAAGTGTATATGAAAAGAACCGGCCACCATTTGGTGAGCCGGTTCTTTGTTATTTCAGGATTACTGTTAATTGCCATGAAGAGGTTTGTTCTTAAACTTTCTGTGTGCTGTCATTGCCAGATTCAGTGCCAATCACTGTAGTTTCAGATGCATCGGACGATTTAGCTGTAGCATGCTGAGCTTCAAGCTCCTCTGCTGTCACATTTGCTATGTTAGGATCCAGCGTGAGCATCGTTCTACAAAACATACAGCGGTCGGTTTTTCCTAGCATTTTCGTCTGCTTCGCGCAATCTGGACACTGGATTTGTACAGCGCTTGTAGAAAGCATGCCTGCCCAGAAGTAAATGCCGAGGCTGCCCATCATCGTAATCAGACCTAGCACAAGACCTATACCAGCTACCACTTTACCGGCTTGTCCCCAAAAGACGATACCGGCTGTCCCTAGCACCATCAGCCCCATGCCGATCATAGTCAGCAGCAAACCCCAGGTACGAAAAGCGTTAATCTTTGCGGTTTTAAAGATCATGGATTAAGTGCTCCTGTCATTCAAATAGTTATTCTATAAAAGAAGGAACTTACATGGATATGTAGAATTACATTATAACTGAATTGACCTAAATTCGCCAAGGAATGTATGGAGGGAATCGTGGAACTAACCAACTTTTCTTTTTACTATAGCAATTCGGTTGACGAGGAAGCAGTGGGAGCAATCGCTTATCGTAACTTGGATAATACGTTTCACGGTTCACTGATTCATGATTTTGATATCAGTGTCGTCGTTGTTTATGTAGGTGAGTTCGATGAACCTGCCGTTCAGCATACTATTCTGCGCGGAGAACACTGTCAGGTGCTAAGTGTTGGAATAGACGAATTACAGCAGAGTCTTCTATCTGGAGAAGATAATGTATTGTTAAAGTGTTTCCTGGAAGGGGATATCATTAGCGACACGGATGGGCAATTAGCTGTTTTAAGGCGTGATTTTTTACGGTTTGCTGGTTCGAAGCGTGAGCAGCAGCTGTTTATTGGATTTGCCCGTTTTCTTCAAAAATACGTCGACGCTAAAGTACATATAAAAGACGGGCGGGTCTTGGATGCTTATCAGAGTATTCTCGGGGGCCTGTACCACTGGGCCGAGATTGAGTTGATTGAGCGGGGGATTCATCCGGAGTCTGCGGTATGGGAGCAGATGTCGGGTTTGAATACTCCCGTCCGTAAATTGTATGAAGAGCTAACGGTGAGCACAGAGACACTCGGACAGCGGATTGAGCTTGTGATGCTGGCCTGTGAGTTTTGTATAATTTCAAAAATGGCAGATTGTTCAGCCATTCTTCTCCGAATACTGCGAAATAGACGAACACCATGGACGGTCCAGGAACTAATGCAGCATCCGGAACTTGAACCTGTTAGCAGCGAGCTGCCGCTAATTCTACGTAAACTTGTTTATTATTCGTTAGTTAAAGAAGTATCGGCTTGGAAAGAAACAATTATGTATGGTTACGAACACATCCGTTATTTTGCAGAGTAGGATAAAAACAAAAGAAGGGCGGAAGGCCCTTCTTTTGTTTGTTTAAGAGATAAGAAAGAATAAAGTGTGCATCCTTATCTCGTAAGAAAAACTACCGCTAAATGCGG
>NZ_LT840184.1:2046237-2310507 GCF_900177425.1 Paenibacillus uliginis N3/975
GCAACAGGGGCAACAGGGGCAACAGGGGCAACAGGGGCAACAGGGGCAACAGGGGCAACAGGGGCTACAGGTGAAACAGGAGAAACTGGAGCTACAGGAGCGACCGGAGTAACGGGATCAACCGGAGCCACAGGCGAAACAGGAGGAACTGGTGCAACAGGAGCAACAGGGGCGACAGGAGCAACAGGGGGAACTGGAGTAACAGGTGAAACAGGAGCAACCGGATCAACAGGAGCAACAGGAGCAACAGGAGCAACCGGATCAACAGGAGCGACGGGAACCACGGGAGCAACGGGAGCAACAGGAGCAACAGGAGTAACAGGAGCGACAGGAACCACGGGAGCAACCGGAGAGACTGGTGGAACAGGGGCAACGGGAACCACGGGAGCAACAGGAGCAACCGGAGCAACGGGAGAAACAGGGGCAACCGGAGTAACAGGAGCCACGGGAATTACCGGAGTAACAGGGACAACCGGAGTAACAGGAGCCACGGGAGTTACCGGAGTAACGGGAGCAACGGGAACAACAGGGGCAACCGGAGTAACAGGAATAACCGGAATAACGGGGACAACTGGAGTAACAGGAGCTACAGGAGTAACAGGATCAACCGGAGTGACTGGGGCAACGGGTGCTACAGGAGTGACTGGAGCTACCGGCAATGCCACAACGATTGGAGGAAGTGTTTTCTACAACAGTAATGGAGTTGTAGAGACGATCCCTTCTAATTCTCCTCTCACATTTAACCAAAGTAGTTTGCAAGGGGTAACCTTTAATGGAACTACTACTATGACCATAGTTACTGCGGGTTATTATTATTTTGATTGGCAGGTTTCTTTGGATGTTGGGCAAACAGCACCTAATACTTTTGGCATCGTCATAAATGGTATTACAACAAACACAGCCAATACGAATTCCAACTCGACAAATGCTGGGTTTTCTGGGTCAGCCGTTATCAATTTAGCAGTTGGAAATACTGTTCAGTTATACAACCTGTCTCCGACTTCTAAAACAATTACAGCTCCTTCCATTGGAGCGAGAGTATCGATGTTCCGTATCGGGTCTTAACGTGAATTGAATTACGATCATACACTTACGTATGAGATGGATGAGTTCCCAACGGTTTGTGTATGATCGCAAATTTGATGCCAATCGTGAACTAAAATGCTTTTTATCTGATTCATAGTGGATACCATTATGTTGTTACGCAATTGTTATGAAACTTTTCGTCTAATTTAGTTCTGGATTCAACATGAGGTGCATAGGATACAAGATTGGGTAATAATAATTTGTAGCGAATGGTTATTGAACTTTTAGGAGGATTATGATCATGGCAGAAAACAATTATGTAGAACAATTTAAAAGCGAAAATGAACAGGATGATGATGTGCAATTTCATACAGTAGATGATATTTTGGCATATTACAACGACCGACATACATCTCATACAGACAAAACGGAAGATACCGTAAATTAAAAAATAAGTTACTTAGGGTTTGAACGTTACTTGTCAGTTTTATGTAAGAATAATCAACCACTCTTAAGGATCTGTTTTCCTCCAAGAGTGGTTTTTTTATTGTTCCCCCATTGCGACGGATAAATGATCGTAGAGTACAAAATACTTGCTTCTGCCCATGATTTATGTTAATATTTCTTTTGTTGTGAATACGGTGGTCCGCTGCGGATAATGATGGGGAACAAGAGGTTTTCCGGAAGAGGCAAGAACGCCTGTGTGAGAGGAGGGAGTCCTAGATGAATATCGTACAAGCGATTACTCAAGAGCAACTTCGCAAGGATATTCCGAGCTTTCGTCCTGGCGACACTTTAAAAGTGCACGTTAAGGTTATCGAGGGATCTCGTGAACGTATCCAGTTGTTCGAAGGTGTTGTAATTAAACGTCGCGGTGGCGGAATCAGTGAGACTTTTACAGTTCGTAAAATTTCTTACGGTGTTGGTGTGGAAAGAACTTTCCCAATCAACTCGCCTAAAATCGAGAAAATCGAAGTGGCTCGCCGTGGTAAAGTGCGTCGTGCGAAGCTTTATTATCTTCGTGAACTGCGCGGTAAAGCAGCGAGAATTAAAGAAATTCGTCGTTAATCAACTGACGGTAAAAGGGGCTTGTACGAATATACAAGCCCCTTTTGTATATCCAAAAATGATTATATGCTGTAGCTCATCAATACAGAGAGGACGGTGAATTATGCAGCAGGATACAAATCAAGAGACATTTGAAACGAACGAGGCAGAGAAACCGGTTAAGAAGAAAAAGAATGAAGTGGTGGAATGGCTTAAAGCTCTTCTTATTGCATTAGTTCTTGTGGTTCTCATTCGCTGGCTTCTCTTTAAACCATTCATTGTGCAAGGACCGTCAATGCAGCCTAACTTTGTAACGGGACAGAAGCTCATTGTCAATGAGATCCTGTACGATATCCGTAAACCGGAGCGTGGAGAAGTTGTCGTATTCCATGTGCCTTCTGAAGGAAGAGATTTCATTAAGCGGGTAATTGCAGTAGCCGGAGATACAGTTCAGGTTGAAGGAGACAAAGTACTCGTTAACGGAAAGCCTGTTAATGAAACCTACATACAAGAGGCTATCGATCAGGCACATGCAGATGACAGGCTCTATAACAGTACGGACTTCCCGAATGCGCATTTCTCGGATGGAACGGTACCTGAAGGTCATGTGTTTGTAATGGGTGATAATCGTTCCAATAGTACAGACAGCCGGATGATCGGTTATATTCCATTGGAAGATATCGTAGGCCGGGCTGACCTGATTTTTTGGCCGATAAAAGATATTGGTTTGATTAAGAACTAGCAGGGAATATAAAGAATAATGGATTTGGAATTTTTGTGAGGTGACGACGTTGACGATACAATGGTTTCCAGGACATATGACAAAAGCACGCCGTCAAATACAGGATAAACTGAAGTTGATTGATGCTGTTATTGAGCTGATCGACGCCAGACTGCCGTTATCTAGCCGCAATCCGATGATCGACGATATTTTGCAGGGAAAGCCGCGACTGATCATTATGAACAAGGCGGATCTGGCAGATCCTGAGGTGACTCGTCAGTGGCTGACGCATTTTAAAGAACAGGGCCATACGGCATTCCCGGTAGACGCTTCGACAGGCACGGGTGTTAAAGATATACCAGATCAGGTGAAACTGCTGCTTAAAGAGAAAATCGACAAACAGATAGCCAAAGGTATGAACCCTCGGGCCATGCGTGTTCTGATTGTAGGTATTCCGAATGTAGGTAAGTCCACCTTGATCAACCGATTGGCAGGGCGCAGTATTGCTGCTACAGGAGACCGTCCGGGTGTGACTAAGGGCCAGCAGTGGATTAAGGTTGCGGGTGGTGAAATGGAACTGCTCGATACGCCGGGTATTTTGTGGCCGAAGTTTGAGGATCAAAATGTTGGATACCGTCTCGCAGTGACTGGGGCCATCAAGGAAGAAATATTGAACGTCGAGGATATTGCCTTTTTTGCGGTTAAATACTTGTCTAAATATTACTGGGAACCCATGAGCGAGCGATTTGATCTGAAGCAGCGTCCAGAGGATTTTGAGAATCCGGATGAGATTGTGACAGTGATGGAGGACATTGGCCGTAAGCGCGGTTGTATCATGAGCGGTGGGCGAGTGGATTTGGAAAAAGCTTCGAGCGCCTTTTTACGTGAACTGCGGGCAGGAAAAATGGGTCGCTTCTCAATGGAATCACCCTATTAATTGAACATTGGAAACCACCGGTAATGAAGTGACCCCATAAAGTTAGACAGGTTATGTCATTAGGCGACTTGTTGGGCATGAATTCGGTACTGTACCGGACTCATGCCTTTTAGTTTTGCCTTAATACGCTTGTTGTTGTAATAATCGATGTATTTTGATAGCTCTTTTTTAAAATGTGCGATACTTTCAAATTCCTTTAAATACAGAAATTCAGATTTCATGATGCCAAAGAAGTTCTCGATGACAGCGTTGTCGTAGCAGTTACCTTTTCGGGACATACTTTGCTTGATACCGCATTCTTTGAGGGCATGACGATACTGTTTCATCTGATAGTGCCAACCTTGGTCAGAATGAATAAGGGGCTTATCTTCATCTGTTAATCGGCTACATGCTTGATCTAACATCGTTGAAACAAGCGAGTAGACCGGTCTTGAACCGATCGTATACGTAATAATTTCACCATTGTATAGATCTAGCATTGGAGATAAATACAGCTTTTCTCCAAATAATTTAAACTCTGTAATATCTGTAACCCACTTCTCATTTGGCTTTTCAGCGTAAAAGTTACGTTCTAATATGTTCGGTGCAATCTTGCCAACCGTCCCTTTGTACGAACGATATTTTTTCATGCGTACCAAGCATTTTAATCCCAATACTTTCATCAAACGTTGTACCTTTTTATGATTCACACGGTATCCACGATTCACTAACTCGTCACGAATACGACGATAACCATAGCGCCCCTCATGCTCCTCATAAATGGCTTGGATAATGTCTTTTAACTCCGTATCTCTATCTGGCATCCCAAACGTTTTTACCGCGTAATAATACGTGCTACGAGGGATATCTGCTAGCTGTAGAAGTGCTTTCACCGAAAATTCGTTCCTTAGTTCATAGACTACTTGAGCTTTGTCTTGTTTGGTGATTTTTCCTTGTTTTGAACTAAGGCATTCAACTTTTTTAAATATGCATTCTCCATTCGTAAACGCTCTACCTCTGCATGTAAAGCCTCTACAGATCCTTCTACTAACGTTTGATTCTTTTGTTTATTAGATTCTTTTTTCATGGGTGAACGCCCCTTTTTCTTTGGTTGTAGAGCGTCCATTCCATGTAATTCTAAGCTCCTTTGCCAGCTTAAAATGGTACTATGACTCGCAATATTAAATACCGCAGCCGTTTCTCTAACAGACGTCCCAAATTCGTTCATATAATTAAGTACGTCTAGTTTAAACTGTACAGGATATGATGTATAGCCCTTTTTAAAAGCTTCATCACCATGATGCTCATATTGTCTAATCCAGTTTAAAAAGACAGTATGGTGAATACCTATGGATTTTGCGATAGCTTTTAAGCTGTCGGATCCCTTTTGGTAACGCATAACTGCTTGTATTTTTTCATCTGTACTGAATCTGGTCATATAAAAACTGCACCTCCAATAGTTAGATGGTGTCTAACAATTGGGGTGCAGTTCATAACGGTGGTTTTTTTGTGATGTTTTTCCGTTAAGTGACGGATATACAATTATTGAAGAGCTTAAGGATGGGTGGTTGTCCACGGCTGCATATGATATGATTTATCTAATAGAGTTGTAGATTCGAAGTAATAGGTAGCGAGACAGAAGATTGAATCAGAAGCCTTACTTGCAAGGCATCGAGGAGTTATTATGATGAGTGATTTGTTGTTATATGAACGTGAGTACTGGACCCAGTATGTACATATTGCAGGAATTGATGAGGTAGGGCGAGGTTGTCTGTTTGGGGATGTTGTTGCGGCTGCGGTTATTCTGCCAGAAGGATTAGTTATTGAAGGAATTAATGATTCAAAGAAGTTGAGCGCTAAGAAGCGTGATACTTTGTATGATCTTATTATGGAGCAAGCGCTTGCTGTCGGCGTTGGGCAGGTGGATGCTGAAACAATCGATCGGATTAATATAAAACAGGCTGCCAGGTTGGCAATGAAAATGGCTTTGGAGCAGTTGGTGGTAACTCCACAATTTTTGCTAGTCGATGCGGAAAAGGTAGACTGTGACATACCGCAGCTTGCCATCATTAAAGGAGACGCCAACAGTCAATCCATTGCAGCAGCCTCTATTGTAGCGAAGGTAACACGCGATCGACTGTGTGAAGGATCTTGGAATACCGCTTATCCAGAGTACGGAATCGCCATACATAAGGGATATGCGACTAAACTGCATCGTGAGCAGATTTCCATTCACGGTCCAACACCGCTACATCGGCGGAGTTTTTTGAAAAATATTGAAGTTGAACAGTTGTCTCTATTTTAAAAATCCTGTGCAGCCCGCCTTGTAAAAAGGCGGGCTGCTGCCGATATATAAGAAAAATGGATGTTTGGGGAGGAACAAATCGTGAACATCGGATCGTTGATTCGCGGTCTTCTTGGAGAGCAAAAGGCAGGCGAAACTAAAACGTTAGAAATGAAACCGGGTCAAGTTGTTCGCGGTATCGTCATGAATGTATCGGAAGACGGACAGGAAGCGGTTGTACAGATTCAGGGAGTACAGGTGAAAGCCAAGCTTGAAACGCCGCTTCGGGCAGGGGAAGCAGCGCTACTTCAAGTCCAACCACCAGGTGAAGAAGGAGTAACGGTATTGAAACCGTTGAGTCAATCTCCAAACCAGACGCTTACACCGTCCTCAATGGTTGAGATACTTGAATTCGCGAGTCTGCCGGATACGAAGGAAAACCGGGAAATGATTCGTGGTATGCAGATGGTAGGAATTCCGTTAACGAAGGAAAATATAGCCCAGTTTAAAGAAATGCTTGCCATGAAGCCAGTCCAAGTACCTTTAACGGAGTGGATCGAGGCATCTGCTATTGCGTTTCACCGTGGGCTGCCTATAACACCAGAGAGCGTTAGAGGGCTGCATCAAGCCGTGTTTGGTCCTCAACTACACGAGCTGTTAAAATCTCTGGAGAATCAGCTTGCTGAAGTGCTGCGGGGTAGTCAATCGAATGAGCAGCATATTGGCAAAAATATTGGAACATCAAATACGGCAGCGCTGGCTGCGGAAACAGCTGGTGAGGCTGCACCTTCCATGGGCGCTGGCGACAGACCGCCCATTGCCGGTGAAGCGGCACGCGGGGGGCAGCAGGCCTTGCTGACGAAGCTGCAGGACTTGCTGCAGCAGCTGCGCGCGGGAACCGCGCAGCAAGGGCCTTTGGCCGGCGCTTCGCTTCAGCCGGCCAAAAGCGCTGCCGGAACGGCCATGCCGCCGGCAGCAGGGCAAGCCGCCGCGCCCACGGGGCCGGCGGCAGAGAGCGCGCCGCCGCCTTCGGCGCAAGCGGCGCAGCCTGGCGAAGGGGCCGCAGGCCCTTCGCCGAAGCCGCCCACCCACGGTGCGGAGCCGTGGGTGGGGCGGCTGCTCAAGCTGCTCGGTGCAGAGCACGAGCAGCAGGTGTTGCGCGGGGCGCAGCCACCCGCGCAGCAAGGCGGCGGGGCTAGTGGGAGCCCCGCTCAAGGATCGGCGGCAAGCACTGCGGCCGCCGGCCATACCGGGCCCCCGAACCCGACTAGCGGAGGTTCGGGGCCTGGTCCCAACATAGCTGCAGAAGGATTCCAGGGAGCTTCTGCAGCGTCAGCAGCTCAAGGAACAGCTGCTACTGCGAATGAACGGACGGGAGTCCCACAAGCTGCCCAGACAGCTCAACGTGGAACGCAAACCCAAGAGATAGGCCTCACTCAGGGAGCTAACAACACTACAACGCAGACGACACAGACTACGCAGACGACGCAGGCAGGGCAAACAGCACAAACAGCGGCAGCACAGGGGAACTCCGCTAATAATTTGCAGGGGCCTGCTGCGAACATAGCAGCTGCAGGTAACTTTGCAATGGAACAGACAATGGCGAGCCTTGGTTCCCAGATTCCCAATACAGCGTCTGCTGTAAACGGCAACAGTCCAGCAGATGGTCATGACACGTTGAAAGGACTGTTGCTTCAGCTTGCAGCGAGCAATGATATGTCACCTGCCCTTAAAGAGGCAGCCCAACAATTGATACAACATCTGACAGGACAGCAGCTTTTGCTTAATACGGATAGAACAGCACCGTTCGCCCAGGTTACGATGTTTATTCCGTTACATGGGTCCGATGGACAGCAAACAGCATCCGTACATATTCAGTCACGGAGAGGCAGAAAGGGCGAGCTCGACGCAAGAAATTGCCGCTTGTGGTTTGACCTGGATATGAAACATCTGGGGCCAACCGTCATTGATGTTCATGTAGTAGACAAAATTGTAAGTCTTCATCTACGGAATGACCAGCCTTGGGTCTCGGAACTGTTTGAATCCAGAAAAAGCGAGCTTGCGGCAGGAGTAGAGTCGATCGGTTATCAGCTGTTCAGTATGAAGACAAGCCCCTTTCCTGAGATCACCGAGCTTGGGGCTGACAGCTCTGTAGGAGGTACGGCAGCAGAGTATACACCGCAGGCCTATAAAGGGGTGGATTATAGGATATGAAGGGGAAAGAACCCATATTGGCTTTGAAAAAAGCGGTAGCCTTAAAATATACCCCCGGTGAGAGCGATGCACCGATCGTAACGGCCAAAGGCCAAGGTAAACTGGCAGAGACGATCCTGGAACGGGCAAAGGAACATGGTGTCCCGGTTCAAGAGGATGCTGCCCTGGTAGAAGTACTCTCAAAGCTCGATTTGGATCAGCAGATTCCTACAGAGCTATATCAGTTGGTGGCCGAAGTTCTAACCTATGTCTATCAGGCGGATGGATTGGCTAAGGAAGGGGGTCAACCTTCATGAGACCTATGTCAGAAGGAAGGAAAGATTCCCGTAAACAAAAGGGAGCAGCCGCAGAAGAAGCTGCAGCCTCTTTCCTGGTAGAACGTGGTTTCAGCATATTGGACCGTAACTGGCGTAATCGAACGGGAGAAATAGATATTATCGCGAACGACAGAGGGACGCTTGTGTTCGTTGAGGTACGGAGTCGAAGCGGTACGTCTACATATGGCACGCCATCCGAATCGGTTAACCATCGGAAAATCGCCCAAGTCCGCAGTATCGCCCAGCAGTATATTCATTACAAAAAAAGCTATGATATTCCGATTCGATTTGATGTGGTAGCTGTAATACTTAAGCCGGATATGAGCGTGGACTCCATTGAACTTATAGAGGCTGCCTTTTGAGCAGCCCTTGTCAACGATGGCAAGATAGAGAGGTAGCGGGCTAAGTTCGTTTCTAATCAAAAGAATGTCTCTAAAAAGCCGACATTTCATGGGTCGATTGAAAACCCGTGAAATGTCGGCTTTTATTGTTTTGTTTAAGATATTCTGGTCCATGAGAACCTTAACTTTCTCCATGATGCAGTTCCCCTTAAGAGCGGCGTCCTTCAAATTTCAGAATATTGCACTCTAAGGCCCGAAGCTCTCTGGTTCTATTGAATATTTTGATGTTCAACAGCAAAATAATCTAATACATTGCTTCATCCATCGATACAGTTTGTTTGTCGAGTTGGCGGTATTGAATCGCCTCAGCAATATGACCGGAATTTATGTCTGAAGATCCCTCAAGGTCCGCAATGGTTCGGGCTAGCTTTAATATGCGGTCATATGCACGCATGCTAAGTCCCAGCATATCGAGTGTGGAATGGAGAAGATCGGCAGAAGCACGATCCAGCTTGGTAAACCGCCGAAGGGCGCTGCCGGACAGCTCACTGTTCCAGTTGAAGGGAGTATTTCGGTAACGTGCCAGTTGAACACTCTGGGCTAGATTCACCTGGACACACATCTCCTCCGAGGACAGCGGATTTGCTGTTCCCGGCCACTCTTTGGGCCTGGGCACGTCTACCTGGAGATCAATACGGTCAAGTAGTGGACCGGATATTTTGGCTCTATACTGTGCAATCCTCTGCAGACTGCATGTACAGCGGTGATGTGGATGATCACTCCCATAGAATCCGCACGGACACGGATTCATAGAACAAGCGAGCATGAATCGGGCAGGGAAGGTAAACACAGCTCGGGCACGGCTAATCGTTACTTCACGATCCTCCAGCGGTTGCCTTAATACTTCCAACACACTTCGGGAGAATTCAGGCAGCTCATCGAGAAACAATATGCCTCTATGTGCCAGACTGACCTCGCCGGGCTTCGGAATCGTGCCGCCGCCGATAAGTCCGCCCGAGGATATCGTATGATGAGGTGAGCGGAATGGACGCTGCCGCAGGAGGCCTTCGCTTTGTTTCAGCTTGCCGGCTGCGCTGAAAATTTTGGTCGTTTCCAATGACTCTTGTTCACTCAACGCAGGGAGGATGGAAGGGAGACGTTTGATGAGCATCGTCTTACCAGTGCCTGGTGGTCCAATGAGCAGGATATTATGCATTCCAGCGGCCGCGATGGTTAAGGCTCGCTTAACATGCTGTTGTCCAAGCACATCGCTGTAATCTTCGAATGAAATCCCATCTGTATCCTTAATAAAACTCTTAGCATGGGTTGATTCCGGCCGATAACGTAAGTGGGATATTGAGACTACTATAGGCTCATTATCTTTTTTACGTGACGACTTCGTATTTCTATCTCCGGATTCCAATTCCTTGACCTCAGTTAGATCTGCTAGATGACTAATCCCATATATGTTCATTCCAGCGATTAATGCTGCTTCAGGAGCATTTTCCCGTGGGAGGAGAACCCCTTCAAAACCCTCGCGTTTGGCGCGTTCCACCATAGAAAGCACCCCTGTAACCGGCCTGAGACAGCCGTCCAGAGCGAGTTCCCCGATCATTAGCAACCGATCTGAGGAGGTCAACGTAAGCTGTCCGCTTGTCATCAAAATACCTAAAGCTATAGCCAGATCAAAGGATGAGCCTTCCTTTCGTAAATCAGCAGGAGCTAAATTCACAGTGACTCTTTGCATGGGATAGGTGAATCCGCAATTTTTAATAGCGGCTCTAACCCGTTCAACCGATTCACGGATGGATGAGTCGGGAAGACCGATGATGGAGGTTTGCGGCAGCCCATTAGCAAGGTCCACCTCCACTTGGATGATAACACCGTCAATGCCGTACAGGCATGCGCTGTGAAGTTTGCCATACATACCAAAAAACACCTGCTTTCTGATAGATCCCTGCCGCAGAGGCGGGGATGGTATCCGAAAAAAGGTGCTTCCTTATTTTCGCGCTATTTGTACCTATTTTATATAAAAGTGAGAGGGGAAGTCAATGAAGAACATTATTGTATGAATGACAGACAAAACGATCAGGAAATATGTCGGCATTTTAACAAAGAGTGAGTTAAATGGTAAAACTTTTTGTAATCCGTTCATTCTATTGGTAAAATATTCTTGTGCGAGAGGAAACGATGACAATCCTTTGGGAAAATATTGTGATAACATTGATTGCAGGTATTTTAATCATCGCAATAGGGATTTTCATAATCAAGATCATTATTAAAAGTTTTAGGAAATGACACTAAGAAAGTACTGAAATATCGTTAAATCAACACTTTTTTAACAAAATTTCCCAAGCATTCTCTAGTTGGAATCATATCCATATCAAAAAGCTGTGGATAAGTTGTGAACTTTTTAAGGTAAGCGTTTTAAAAACATGTTACAATAGCTTGGGTTTGTATATAGGTTTATAAGGCCTTGTTCCAGTCATGTTGATAGGAGGATTCCAGAATGAATATCCATGAATATCAAGGAAAACAAGTACTGAAGCAATATGGAGTGGTCGTTCCTAACGGCAAGGTAGCTTTTACGGTAGAGGAAGCTGTTGAGGCGGCACAATCGCTTGGCAGTCCCGTAACCGTTGTCAAAGCGCAAATCCATGCAGGCGGACGCGGTAAAGCTGGCGGCGTTAAAGTAGCCAAGAATCTCGATGAGGTTCGTGCTTATGCCGAAGAAATTTTGGGCAAGGTACTGGTAACACATCAGACCGGACCTGAAGGTAAAGAAGTTAAGCGCTTGCTTATTGAAGAAGGCTGCGATATTCGCAAGGAGTATTATATCGGCGTTGTTGTAGACCGGGGTACCGGCCGTGTCGTTATGATGGCTTCGGAAGAAGGCGGCACAGAAATCGAAGAGGTTGCAGAAGCAACTCCTGAGAAAATTTTCAAGGAAGTCATTGATCCAGCTGTCGGGATGCAGATGTTCCAAGCCCGCAAGCTGGCATACGCTATCAATATTCCTAATGAACTGGTAGGCAAGGCAGCGCAATTCATGCTCGCATTGTATACTGCTTTTGTCGAAAAAGACTGCTCGATTGCCGAGATCAATCCGTTGGTTGTAACCGGTGACGGCAACGTTATGGCTCTGGATGCTAAGCTGAACTTCGATTCCAATGCGCTGTACCGTCATAAGGATATTCAAGAGTTGCGTGATTTGGAAGAAGAAGACGAGAAGGAAATTGAAGCTTCCAAGTATGACTTAAGTTACATAGCATTAGATGGGAATATCGGCTGCATGGTAAACGGCGCAGGCCTTGCCATGGCTACGATGGACATTATTAAATACTATGGCGGAGACCCTGCTAACTTCCTTGATGTAGGAGGCGGCGCCACAACGGAGAAAGTAACAGAAGCATTCAAGATTATTTTGTCCGATCCGCAGGTTAAAGGTATTTTCGTAAACATTTTCGGTGGAATTATGCGCTGTGATGTCATCGCATCCGGTGTTGTGGAAGCGGCGAAACAGCTCGGACTTACTCGTCCGCTGGTCGTTCGTCTGGAAGGTACAAACGTTGATTTGGGTAAACAAATCTTGGCTGAATCCGGACTGAATATCGTTCCTGCTGATTCCATGGCTGATGGAGCACAGAAAATCGTTTCACTCGTTCAGTAATATTCATTCCTGAAGGGGCATGGCACGTAGGACGGTAAGTCCAGCCGTGCGGTTGCTTTCATTTTCAAATAACAATAGGGATGTGAATCAATCGTGAGTATTTTGGTCGATAAAAATACAAAAGTCATTACACAGGGGATTACAGGTAAAACTGCCCTCTTTCATGCGAAAGGTGCACTCGATTACGGTACGCAAATGGTCGGAGGAACTTCTCCCGGCAAAGGCGGCACCCAAGTTGATATTACGCTGGAGAATGGTGAGACAGTCAGTCTTCCGGTATTTAATACGGTAGAAGAAGCGAAAGCAAAAACCGGTGCCACGGCTAGTGTTATCTACGTTCCTCCTGCTTTTGCAGCAGATTCCATTATGGAAGCGGTAGACGCAGAAATGGAACTTGTCATCTGTATTACAGAAGGTATTCCGGTGCTGGATATGGTCAAAGTTGCCCGTTATTTGGAAGGCAAAAAAACCCGTCTGATCGGACCTAACTGTCCGGGCGTTATTACACCGGGTGAATGCAAGATCGGCATCATGCCGGGTTACATTCATATGCCAGGACATGTGGGCGTTGTATCCCGAAGCGGAACCCTTACGTATGAAGCGGTTCATCAGCTGACAACACGTGGTATTGGACAATCCGCTGCAGTGGGTATCGGGGGCGACCCTGTTAAAGGTTCTGAGTTCATTGATATTCTTAAACTTTTCAATGAAGATCCTCAGACCCATGCTGTCATCATGATTGGTGAGATCGGTGGTACAGCGGAAGAGGAAGCGGCAGAATGGATAGCTGCGAACATGACTAAGCCGGTTGTCGGCTTTATCGGTGGTGCTACGGCTCCTCCAGGAAAACGTATGGGGCATGCGGGTGCTATCATTTCGGGCGGTAAAGGAACAGCTAAGGAAAAGATGGCTGTCCTTGAAGCTTGCGGAATTAAAGTAGCTCCAACGCCATCCGAGATGGGTTCAACACTTGTGAGTGTACTTGAGGAAAAAGGCATTCTTAGCCTGTGCACAACACACTAAGCAAGATGAAATAATATAACGCTGTAGGTAAGCAACCTTTTATTTCCTTAACGGAAATGAAGGGTTGCTTTTTGTGTTTTTCTTAATATTATGCTTGGAGGTCATATAATGAAGCAATTGATTGAACGTGCGTTATTAATCGCCCTTCACGAGACAGAGGGAATAGGCTGGAAGACGATTCAACGCTTCATGGCGAATGGTGTTTTCGGTAATCATATGACGGATTTTGAAGAAAAAGATTGGATAGCCTGTGGAGTGCCTGTCGAAACGGCCCGCAGATTATCGGACAATCTTGATCATTCTGTAGAAGAGAAATGCCGAAAATTGACTCAAAACTCATGCCAGATTATAACTAAACTTGATGAAGGATACCCTGACATGTTAAAGTCATCTCCGCAGGCACCTTGGGTTTTATATCTGCTCGGTAATGTTCATTTGTTGACTGAACCGGGAATTGCTATGGTAGGGACACGAGTACCAACAGCCTACGGACGGAAGATTGGATCGATTTTGACAGAAGAATTAACTAGGTCCGGACTGACCGTCGTAAGCGGTATGGCTAGAGGCATTGACAGTGTTATTCATGAGACAGCTTTAAAATGTGGAGGTAACACAATCGCTGTTCTTGGAGCGGGAATTGATGTCATTTATCCACCGGAGAACCGCTCTTTATATGAAGAGATTTCTGTAAAAGGTCTCGTCCTATCCGAGTATCCACCAGGGACAAAGGCTCATCCCGGCTTCTTTCCACAGCGAAATCGCATCATTGCCGGAATGACACTCGGAACGTTGGTCGTTGAAGCCGACGCTAGAAGTGGATCTTTGATTACCGCAGATGCAGCCTTGGAGGCCGGGCGGGATGTGTTCGCTGTTCCTGGTCCTGTGACTTCTCCCAAAAGCAGAGGAACACTGGATTTAATCAAACAGGGTGCCAAGTTGGTCACCTGCGCTCAAGATGTTCTGGAGGAGTATGGATCATGGTTGCCAAGGGCGGAACAAAGCGCATCTTTCAAGGAGCAGCGGGGACTTTCGTCCAGGGATTACGATACTAGTGGGTTGACAAATGACGAAATGGAAATATACCATATGTTGCAACAGGGGCCCGGAACGTTGGATGAACTATTGGAGCGGTCCCGATGGGATTTTGGACATTTGCATTCAGTTCTGTTATCTTTAATCATAAAAAAGCAGATAACCCAATTACCCGGTGCAATATATAAGCTGATTTAATTGTAAGTTGAATGTTGGAGAGGAGGATGAACCTGTGGCGGATTCACTCGTCATCGTAGAGTCGCCGGCCAAGGCGAAGACGATTGGCAAATATCTCGGCAGTAAATACATCGTAAAAGCTTCGATGGGTCACATACGCGATTTGCCGAAAAGCCAAATCGGGGTTGAGGTCGAAAACGATTTCAATCCAAAATACATTACGATCCGCGGAAAAGGTTCTGTCTTGAAGGAACTGAAAGATGCCAGCAAAAAGGTGAAAAAAGTGTATCTGGCAGCTGACCCCGATCGTGAGGGGGAGGCCATCGCATGGCATTTGGCCCATGCTTTGGAGCTGGATGAATCTCAAAGCCTTCGGGTTGTATTTAATGAAATTACGAAAACGGCGGTAAAAGACGCCTTCAAAACGCCCCGCAAAATTAACATGGACTTGGTAAACGCACAGCAGGCAAGACGTATTCTGGATCGTCTTGTGGGGTACAAAATCAGTCCTTTATTATGGAAGAAAGTTAAAAAGGGACTATCGGCCGGACGTGTTCAATCCGTTGCGGTCAAGATTATTCTGGACCGCGAAAATGAAATCAGTGCTTTCGTTCCTGAAGAATACTGGACGATTACAGCTAAGCTTGCTGTGAAAGGCTCTGCGTTCGAAGCCAAGTTTTTGAAGCTGAATGGAGCCAAGAAAGAACTGACCAATCAGCAGGAAGTTAACGAAATTCTTTCTCTTATTAAAGACGCTCCGTTTGAAGTCGGAGATGTTAAGGAAAGAGAGCGCCAGCGTCATCCATCTGCACCATTTACGACGAGTTCACTTCAGCAGGAGGCTGCACGTAAGTTAGGTTTCCGGGCTGCGAAGACGATGTCTGTCGCTCAGCAGCTGTACGAAGGTGTAGAGCTCGGAAAAGAAGGTACAGTTGGTTTGATTACGTATATGCGTACTGACTCTACCCGTATCTCGGGAACTGCGCAGGAAGAAGGTAAAGAGTTTATTATGGGTAAATACGGTGAGAATTTCGTACCGGAAAGCCCAAGACAATATTCAAAAAAGGCAGCCAATGCCCAGGATGCGCACGAAGCGATTCGTCCAACTTCTGTCCTTCGTGATCCGGAAAGTATGAAACCGTTCTTGAGCAGGGATCAGCTTCGTCTTTATAAATTGATTTGGGAACGTTTTGTCGCAAGTCAAATGGCTTCAGCTGTACTGGATACACTTTCCGTAGATATTGCTGCAGGACCAACTGTGTTCCGTGCAACGGGTTCGAAGGTTCGTTTCCCCGGCTTCATGAAGGTTTATGTAGAAGGAAACGACGATGGTACAACAGAAGAGGAAAAGTTTTTGCCTGAGCTGCACACAGGTGATGTTCTGACTAAAGAAGATATCGAGCCGAAGCAGCACTTCACACAGCCGTCGCCGCGATACACAGAGGCGCGTCTGGTTCGTACCTTGGAGGAACTCGGTATTGGACGTCCTAGTACGTATGCTCCAACACTTGAAACGATCCAAAAACGTGGTTATGTTGCGATCGAGGAGAAAAAGTTCGTACCTACCGAACTTGGCGAGCTTGTTATCGAACAGATGGAACAGTTCTTCCCTGAAATTCTGAATGTTGAATTTACAGCTAACATGGAAGAAGATCTTGACCATGTCGAAGAAGGTTCTGAAGACTGGGTCAAGGTTCTCGGCGTGTTCTATGAATCCTTCGAGAAAAGGCTGGAAGTTGCCGAAGAAGAGATGAAAGAAATTGAGATCGAGGATGAGGTCTCAGATGAAATTTGCGAAAAGTGCGGCAAGCACCTCGTATACAAGCTTGGCAGATTTGGTAAGTTTCTGGCTTGCTCGGGTTTCCCGGATTGTAGGAATACAAAGCCGATTGTGAAAGACATCGGTGTAACTTGTCCGAAATGTAAAGAGGGACATGTGGTTGAACGGCGTAGCAAGAAGGGACGCGTCTTTTATGGATGTGACCGTTATCCGGAATGTGATTTTGTATCATGGGATAAGCCGTCACTCAAGCCATGTCCGAGTTGCAGCAGTCTGATGGTCGAGAAGAAGAGCAAGCAGGGCATCAAGTTGCAGTGCACGGCATGTGACCATACGGAAATGGTGGAAGAGCCGGACGAGACCGAGGATTTGTAAGGCATACAGGGGGTTATTAACGTGACAGACGACATACAAAGGGTTACTGTCATCGGTGCAGGACTCGCAGGAAGCGAGGCTGCTTGGCAGATCGCAAGCCGAGGGGTACCCGTAACATTATATGAAATGCGGCCAGTCGTAAAAACACCGGCTCACCATACGAATAAATTTGCTGAACTCGTCTGCAGTAATTCACTACGTGCGAACGGAATGAGTAATGCAGTTGGTGTACTTAAGGAAGAAATGCGGATGCTGAACTCCCTGGTCATCGGTTCCGCTGACAGGAATGCTGTTCCGGCAGGGGGAGCCCTTGCCGTAGACCGGGACGGCTTTTCTGGAGAAATCACGGATACACTTCATAATCACCCATTAATTGAGGTTGTAAATGAAGAAATTCAGCATATACCAGAAGAGGGAATCGTTGTTATTGCAACGGGACCTTTAACTTCACCGGCATTATCGTCAGAGATCCGGGGTATGATGGGCGAGGACTATTTTTATTTTTACGATGCAGCGGCTCCGATCATTGAGAAGGACTCCATTGATATGAGCAAGGTATATCTAGCGTCCCGTTATGACAAGGGAGAGGCAGCGTATCTGAACTGTCCGATGACTGAGGAAGAATTCGATGCGTTTTATGACGCGCTGATCAACGCTGAGGTAGCACAGCTGAAAGAATTCGAAAAGGAAATATACTTTGAAGGTTGCATGCCGATAGAGATCATGATGAAGCGGGGTAAGCAGACGGCTCTGTTTGGACCGATGAAGCCTGTTGGTCTGGTAAATCCCCATACCGGAAAACTGCCATACGCTGTCGTCCAGCTTCGCCAGGATAATGCAGCAGGGACGTTGTACAATCTGGTTGGATTCCAGACCCATCTGAAATGGGGAGAGCAGAAACGTGTGTTGTCGATGATACCGGGTCTTGAGAATGCGGAGATCGTCCGTTACGGTGTGATGCACCGTAATACTTTCGTGAATTCACCAAAACTTCTGGAACCGACTTATCAGGTGAAAACCCGTCCTAATTTGTACTTGGCGGGTCAGATGACCGGAGTGGAAGGCTATGTGGAGTCAGCTGCCTCGGGACTCATTGCAGGTATTAACGCTGCAAGAGCAGCCAAGGGGCAAGAAGGACTGGTATTCCCGCAGGAATCCACGATTGGAAGTATGGCATACTACATCACGAATGCAGACCCTGAACATTTTCAACCGATGAATGCTAATTTTGGTCTTCTGCCTAGTCTTGAAACTCGCATTCGTAAGAAGAAAGAGAAGAATGAAGCGCTTGCTAACCGGGCGCTGGATCAGGTTCGCGGATTTATTAGTTCAAATGATCTAAACACCATCCAATAATCCGTATTAAGGAGGTCCGCCATCATGGAAATGACTTTTCACGCGACGACCATCTGTGCAGTCCGGCATAACGGCAAAGCCGCTATTGCAGGCGATGGACAGGTAACCTTTGGGGAAAGTGTCGTTATGAAGCAGACCGCCAAAAAAGTACGCCGACTATACCGGGGACAAGTTGTCGCCGGTTTTGCCGGTTCTGTGGCGGATGCGATTACACTATTTGAGAAATTTGAAGGAAAGCTGGAGGAGCATCACGGTAACCTGCAGCGTGCGGCCGTAGAATTGGCCAAAGATTGGCGTCAGGATCGAGTGCTTCGCAAGTTGGAGGCGCTTATGATCGTTATGGACAAGACAGGAATGCTGCTTATTTCCGGTGGAGGCGAAATCATCGAACCAGATGATGATGTTCTGGCAATCGGGTCAGGCGGCAATTTTGCGTTGTCTGCTGGGCGAGCATTAAAGAGGCATGCGAACCACATGGAAGCGAGTGAGATTGCTAGAGAAGCACTGCAAATTGCTTCTGAGGTATGTGTATATACTAACGGGAATATCATCGTGGAAGAGTTGTGATCCCAAGATTTTTGAACAGCCATTCAGGGTGGAGGAATGACGATGAATAACGAAACAATGACGCCAAGACAAATTGTAGCTGAACTCGATAAATATATCGTGGGACAGAAGCAGGCAAAGAAATCGGTAGCCGTTGCGCTTCGTAACCGTTATCGCAGGAGCCGTCTGTCTGAGGTGGAACGTGATGAAATCGTTCCGAAAAATATTTTGATGATCGGCCCTACAGGTGTAGGTAAGACAGAAATTGCAAGACGGCTCGCAAAGCTTGTAAATGCACCGTTTGTAAAGGTCGAAGCTACCAAATTTACGGAAGTGGGTTATGTTGGGCGCGACGTTGAATCTATGGTTCGCGATCTAGTGGAGACGGCTATTCGTATGATTAAGCTAGAGCGGACGGAGAAGGTTAAGGATAAGGCCGAAGAAATGGCCAATGAACGTATTGTTCAGATTCTAGTACCTTCTAATAACAAGACGAAGAGTCAGCGTAATCCGTTTGAAATGCTGTTCGGCGGTAACAATAGCTCTGAAGATGTCCAGGAAGAACCAGCCGAGAATGACAGTACGATCAAGGAGAAGCGCAGACAGGTGAGATTTAAGTTACTGTCGGGAAATCTTGAGGAAGATATGATTGAGATTGATGTGGAAGATACTGCACCTAACATGTTTGATATGTTTGCCGGTCAAGGCAATGATCAAATGGGAATGAATATGCAGGAGATGTTCGGAAATCTCATGCCAAAGCGGACAAAGAAGCGTAAGCTTGCGATCAAGGAAGCTCGTAAAGTGCTGATCCATGAAGAGGCTGCCAAATTAATCGATATGGATGATGTGATCCAGGAATCGGTACGACGAGCCGAACAGTCTGGGATTATTTTCATTGACGAAATAGATAAAGTGGCAAGCCAAGGGCGCGCATCAGGTCCTGACGTCTCTCGTGAGGGCGTGCAGCGTGATATTTTGCCTATCGTTGAAGGATCGACAATCATGACGAAGTACGGGCCTGTGAAGACCGACTACGTCTTATTTATTGCCGCAGGGGCATTTCACGTTGCCAAGCCGTCAGATCTCATTCCCGAGCTGCAGGGCCGATTCCCAATTAGGGTTGAGCTGAGCAGCCTATCACTTGACGATTTTGTGTCTATTTTGACAGAACCTGAGAACGCTTTGACCAAACAATATGTAAATCTACTTCGGACAGAAGACATTGAAGTGGAGTTTTCTCCTGAGGCCATTCGTGAAATTGCCCAAATCGCAGCTTCTGTTAACCAGAACACGGAAAATATCGGAGCGCGCAGATTGCATACCATTTTGGAGAAGCTTTTGGAGGACTTATCGTTTGAGGCTCCTGAATTAACACTGGAACGCATGGTCATCACGCCGCAGTATGTCAAAGAAAAGCTCTCTGATATCGCGCAAGACCGTGATTTGAGTCAATATATCTTATAATGTCGAAGACAGTGACTAGAAATTGTCGAAATGATTTCATAAGTCGGAAAGTAATCGGGACCGATAGAGCATATTCAACCTCGAGACATAGACCTAGTTAGTTAAGGCGATCCGAGGGTCGTTAGAAAAAATATCCAACTGTTTTTGCAGATTTTAGGAAAAAAGAGAATAAAAATGAACAAAAAGCCCTTCTTTTTGGTAAAAGATAGGGCTTTTTTCTTATTGAAAAAAGTCCCAATCTACACGAAACTTAGTTTATGTGACATCATGTTGTCGTTTTCTACTTAAGACCTAGGTTAGGGCATATGTATTATTTGTAGATGTCGAAAAAAAGAGGAATTAGACTGGTCATGTTGAATAAGTGTCTGCAATGTCTAAAGAGAAGGGGTATGGCTGGTGAACCTATTAAGCAACAGCAGCTTTCAAAGGCTGCAAAGCGGACTGGATGCGGCAAATCTTAGAAACCAAGTACTTGCCAACAATATCGCAAATGTGGACACCCCCTATTTTAAGAGGTCGGATGTAGCATTTGAGAGTCTTTTGCAGAAGGAAATGAATGGGGTGAAATCGACATTATCCGGAAAGAGAACAGATCCAAAACACTTTATTATCGGACCGTCGAGCCAAATCCCAGAAATATCAGTTAAAACGGATGATTCAAGCGCCATGAATAACAATGGGAATAATGTCGACGTTGAGCGGGAGATGTCTCTTCTTGCGGAAAACCAGCTTCGATATAACTCATATATTCAATCGGTAAATGAGCAAATTCGAATCATGCGGACTGTCATAGAGGGGAGATAGTGTTCTATGAATTTCAGTAACAGTTTTAGTGTCAGCGCCTCGGCTTTAACGGCACAACGGCTTAGAATGGACGTCATTTCTTCTAACATTGCGCATGCGGAAACGACACGAGCCAGCATCCAAAACGGAGAGTTTGCTCCATACCGCCGAAAAGTAGTTGTCATGGAGCCGCTGAAAAACTCCTTTGAAAGTATGCTGCAATCACAGATGGGTGGCGGGCGTGAAGTCGGGCAGGGTGTGAAGGTTGGAGCGATCAAGGAAGATCAATCACCTTTGAAACCAGTTTACAATCCGAATCATCCTGATGCGAATGCAGATGGTTATGTATACATGCCGAATGTGGATATTACGAAAGAAATGATTGATATGATTTCCGCCAGCAGATCTTATGAAGCGAATGTGACTGCATTGAACGCTTCGAAAGCGATGGTGATGAAGGCATTAGAAATTGGTAGGTAGTGAAAAAATATACATATAGAGGGATGAGGAGGGAATATTCATGATCCAGAATACAATGTTCAGTACCGGTTCTATACAGCCCTTGCAGGTACAAAGCACTCCTAAGGTTGAAGTTGAAGCAACTCCTTCAAAATCCATTGGCCAGTTCGGCTCCTATCTTGAAGATGCGCTTCAATCGGTAGCTGCTCTGGAAGAGAAATCGCATGTAATGACAGATAAGTTAATGCTAGGTCAAGTCAACGTGGATCAAGCGATGATATCAGCCCAACAGGCTTTGCTGAGCGTGCAGCTCACAACACAGGTCCGAAACAAAGTGGTAGAAGCCTATCAAGAGATCATGCGCACGCAAATCTAATGTTTCTAGCAAAGTTTCGGATGGGGTGACAATGTGAATGAACGAATAGCCCAGTATCGGGAGAAGCTCTCCCAGTATTGGAATCAATTCAGTAAAAAACAGAAAATTATGCTTATTTCCACAGTTTCATTTATAGTCATTGCGATTATTGTGCTGACGATGCAGTTTTCCAAAAAGGAATATGAAGTTGCATTCAGGGATTTGAATTCAAGCGATGCCGCCGGAATTATTAATCACCTGGAGTCACAAGGCATATCGTATAGACTGAGTCCAGATGGAACAAGTATTTCGGTACCGAGTACGGATTCTACACGAGTACAGATTGATGTCGGATCTCAAGGGATTATCCAGAATGGGACAATCGGACTTGAGACATTTGAACAAAATGCTTCGGCTATAGGTATGACCGACAATGAGTTCGAAGTTAAATATGTAAATGCTTTGAATGGTGAAGTAGAGCGTATGCTCGAAAAAATGAACGGTATTAAAGACGCAACCGTGCTGCTAAACCTCCCAAAAGAGAGTGTGTTTGCAACAACAGCAGACAGGGAGAAAGCATCGGCTTCTGTAGTCCTTCAGTTTAAACCGGGTTACCTTCCTAATCAGGAGGCTATTGACAGTTATTATAACCTTGTCAAAACTTCTGTGCCGAACTTGCCAATTGAGAACATCACGATCACCAATGATGAGGTTGAACTCCTGGCAACGGCAAAAGGTGGACAAGGCGGTCTGATCGGTAAAGTCGAAGAGAACTTTGCGCTTCAGAAAAAGTTTGATAAAGATGTACGTCAAAACGTTCAACAATTTCTATCCCAATACATGGGCCCGAACAAGGTGAACGTACTTGTCGTTTCCAAACTAAACTTTGATCAGATTCAGAGCAAGGAAAACATTGTGAAACCTGTCGACGAAGAAGAAATGAAGGGCATAGAAATCAGTGTCCAGGAAATTCAAAAGAATTATTCGGGCACAGGCAGTCCTACAGGCGGTGTTGCAGGTACGGGTGAAGAAGAGGTACCTGGATATCCAAGTGATTCAGCCAACGGCGAGACGAAATCGGAGGAAAGCTCCAGTACTATTAACTATGATGTGAATCGAATTACCCGTGACATAGTAGCAAGTCCATATACTGTCAAAGATTTAACCATTAATGTCTCTGTTGAACCACCTGCTGGACAAAGTAATTTGGACGAGGCTACCAGAGGTGCGATTGAGAACATTTTGGTCAACATTGTTCGAGCTTCGGTTGCTGATTCTGGTGTTACATATACAGACGATGAATTGGCCAAAAAAGTTTCGGTCGTTTCACAGGTAGTTAATGTCAAAACTGAAGAAAATACGAAAACACTCCTTTCTCAGCCACTCATGTGGGGAATCGGAATCGCTGCACTTGCCTTGCTGGCAGGGGGCGCATTCTTCTTTATACGTAGACGGAAACAGCAGCAGGATCTGCTGGAAGAGGATATCCCGCTTCCGCCAACAACAGAATTTCCGTCCATTAATTTGGAGAGCGTGACGAATGAGAGTCAAGTTCGCAAGCAGCTTGAGACACTTGCGAAAAAGAAACCAGACGAATTCGTTAATTTACTTCGGACTTGGCTAGCTGAGGAATAGGGGTGGAACCAATTGGCCAGAGGAAATAACCAAATGTTAAGCGGACGCCAGAAAGCGGCAATTTTATTAATAACGCTGGGACCTGAAGTGTCTGCTCAAATATTCAAGCATTTAAGAGAAGAAGAGATAGAACAACTGACGCTGGAAATAGCCAATGTTCGTAAGGTGGATAGCGGCGAAAAAGAACTTATTATGTCTGAATTCCATCAGATCTGTCTGGCCCAGGAGTATATAACCCAGGGTGGTATTAATTACGCGAAAGAAATATTGGAGAAAGCCCTAGGCCAGCAAAAGGCTATGGAGGTTATTAACCGATTGACGGCTACCCTGCAAGTACGGCCGTTCGATTTTGCGAGGAAGGCGGATCCAAGCCAGATATTAAACTTTATCCAAAATGAAAATGCTCAAACGATTGCGCTTGTGCTTTCTTACCTGCAATTCGAGCAAGCGGCAGCCATTCTCTCTTCGCTTCCACAAGAAAAGCAGGCTGAAGTTGCACGCCGTGTGGCTGTGATGGATAGTACCTCGCCTGAGGTCATCTCACAGGTGGAAAGAGTGCTGGAGCAGAAACTTTCAGCCACGGTTACACAAGATTACACCAGCGCCGGAGGCATCGAATCCATCGTTCAAATCCTTAACGGGGTTGACCGCGGTACGGAACGTACGATCTTGGATGCCCTGGAAATCCAGGATCCGGAGCTTGCTGAAGAAATTAAGAAACGGATGTTTGTCTTTGAAGACATCGTTAACGTGGACAACCGCTCCATTCAGCGGATTATCCGTGATATTGATAACGCAGATTTGCAGCTTGCGCTTAAAGTGGCAAGTGAGGAAGTTCGGGACGTTATTTTCCGCAATATGTCCAAAAGAATGGCCGAGACATTCAGAGAAGAGATGGAATACATGGGACCGGTACGGCTGCGTGACGTGGAGGAAGCTCAAACGCGTATCGTAAGCACGATCCGGAGACTTGAGGAGGCTGGCGAAGTGATTATCGCTCGCGGCGGAGGAGATGACATTATTGTCTAACTTGATCAAATCGTCCCAATACATGCCGATGGATGTCTTGAAAGAGTTGGATTTGGCCCGCCACTATGCACCAGCTGTCGAGGAAGAGGATGCCGCTGAAATAATGCAGCCCGCTGAACCAGGTGTTCATCAGACCATAATAGAAGCGGAAAAGATTAGGGGAGAAATGCTCAAGGATGCACAGGAATTTGCGGAACGGCAAATCCGGGAGGCTTCAGAGGAAGCCGAGAAGCTGATTGCTGATGCTCAGGCTCAAATCGCAGCTTGGTGGGAAGAGCGGAGAAGCCAGGATGAGGATCTTGCAGAAGCGCTGAAGGCTGAGGGCTTCAGACAAGGATACGATGAGGGTACGGCAAAATCCGAATTGGAAATGAAAGAAATAATGGAACAGACGACTGAAGAAGCAAGAACACTTCTTCAGCAAGCCTATGAGGCGAAGGAAGAGCTGATTCAGGAAGCAGAGCCGTTTCTGGTAGATCTAAGCTGTGCAATTGCTGAGAAAGTACTCGACCGGCAGCTAACTGTGGAAGCCGATTATATGCTGGAGCTTATCAGGAAGAACCTGACTCGGAAACGGGAGAAGGGGATTATATCACTGTGCGTTTCTCCGTCACATTTCGCATTTGTGCATGCTGCCCGAGAGGAATTGGCAATGGCTGTGGATTCACAGGCGGAACTGCAAATACTGCCGGATGCAACGGTTAATGACAGGGGATGTGTAATTCGTTCCTCATTCGGCAGCGTAGACGCGCGGATCGATACTCAGCTCGCAGAAATCAAGAAAGAGCTAATGCGGATATCACTCGATGATGAGGAACGGAGAAATCAAGATGAAGAAGCTTGACAGCGGCCGTTACAAAGATCACTTAAAACATATTGATCCCGTTCGGATCAACGGTAAGGTCACACAAGTTATCGGCCTCATGGTTGAATCGGAAGGGCCGGACGCCAGCGTCGGAGAGGTTTGTTATATATATCCAAGTAAACAGTCCAAGCCGCTTCAAGCAGAAGTTGTAGGGTTTCGGGACAATAAAGTGCTGCTCATGCCTCTTGGTGAACTGCACTCTATCGGACCGGGATGTGATGTCGTTGGAACAGGCAAGCCCCTTAGCGTTCAGGTAGGCTCGGAGCTACTTGGAAAAGTGCTGGATGGTTTAGGCCAGCCGCTGGACGGTTCACTCATACCGGCCAGAATGCCTTACAGCGCAACAAACAACATACCGCAAAACCCACTAAACAGACCGCGGGTGCTGGAACCAATAAGTATCGGTGTCCGGGCGATAGACGGACTTCTGACGATAGGTAAAGGCCAGCGTGTAGGAATCTTCGCTGGCTCAGGTGTAGGTAAAAGTACACTCATGGGCATGATCGCAAGAAACACTTCCGCTGATGTAAACGTGATTGCCTTGATCGGTGAGCGGGGCAGAGAGGTTCTCGATTTTATAGAACGGGATCTGGGACCGGAAGGACTTCAGCGTTCCGTAGTAATCGTCGCAACCTCCGACCAACCGGCACTCATACGGATTAAGGGAGCATTGATTGCGACGACGATTGCCGAGTATTTCCGGGATCGTGGTTTGAACGTGATGCTGATGATGGATTCAGTAACACGGTACGCCATGGCGCAGCGTGAAGTCGGGCTGGCTGTAGGAGAACCGCCTGCGATGCGCGGGTATACACCGTCTGTATTTGCTAATCTGCCGAAGCTGCTCGAAAGAGCGGGGACAGGTCCAACAGGATCTATTACTGCTTTTTACACCGTATTGGTAGATGGGGATGATATGAACGAGCCTATCGCGGATGCGGTGCGAGGGATATTGGATGGACATATCGTACTTAATCGAAGCATTGCCAACAAGGGACATTTTCCTGCAATCGATGTCCTGGCAAGTATTAGCCGGGTGATGAAGGACATCGCACCTGAGGACCAGATCGAAGCGGCAGAGAACATAAAAAGATTAATGGCCGTGTACAAAGATTCGGAGGATTTGATCAACATTGGTGCGTACCAGCAGGGTTCAAATCCAGATATCGATGAATCGATAGATTACATCCAGAGCATCTGGGAGTTTACGAAGCAGAAAGTGAACGAAAAAGTGACATTGAGCGAAGTGCAGGAACGCTTGATATCCGAATTTTCAAGGAGATGACGACTGAAAGATGAAATTTCACTACGCATTCCAGAAAATTGTGGATTTAAAAAGCAATGAGAAGACACAAGCGGAATGGATGCTATCGTCCGCGATCGGCAAGCTCCAAGCGGAAGAAAAAAGTCTGAGTGATCTTTTTGAAATGCGGGAGCAAATGTTTGAAGCTCAGCAGGAAGCTGCCTGCCGTTGTGCGCCGGTAGCCGAAATTCGGAATATTGGAATATATGTGGAATATTTGGAGTCATGCATCGTGAAGAAGCAGGATGATATCCAGTTAGCACATGTCAACGTAAACAAGAAGCAAGACCATTTGACTGAAAAAATGTTGGATGAAAAAGTATGGCTGAAAGCTAGAGATAAATCGAAAGAAAAGTTCCGGCAAGAAAGTCTCCTACGGGAACAAAACGAGCTGGATGAAATGGCGACGGTTCGTTTTGCCATCAACGCCCGCTAAGTTTGAACTACCGCTGGGTAAGCCCGCAAAGGAGGAGTAGAGAGTGGCACGCAAGGATATACCGATAGATAATGAGGAATCAAACGGAGGATTTGAACGGATACTGCTTTTTTTAATACCGATTATTTTTACGATTGTAATGGTCGGGGTTCTGTTGACCCTGTTCAATGTTAATGTCCGGAACGGAGTATTGGATGTTGCCAACAAAATACCGATTGTTAAGGATTGGATACCGGATCCGAAACTAACACCTGAAGAACAAAAGCTGAAGGATATCAAGGATCAAGAAGAAAGTGATGAGGCAACGATCCAGAAATTAAAGAAACAACTGGAAGAGAAAGAGCAGTCTTTAAAAGAAATGTCAGAGCAGAAGACAGCCGAGGAGACCAAAGCGAATCAGCTCGAGACACAGATCGAAGATATGCAAAATCAATCAGCAGCATCTGTCGAAGAACCAGCAGAAGATCCTTACATTGAGCAAATACGCGATTTGGCTAAGATGTATGCCAACATGAGTCCAAGCAAAGCGGCACCGATCATGCAAAATCTGACAACAGAAGAAATGGTGCTGATGCTTAGCGAAATGAAAAGTTCGAAACGAGTTGCCATACTGGAAAAAATGGATCCTAAAATAGCAGCTGACGCGACGATGATACTCAAAGAAGCGAAGTCGACGGAAGATCTGGCTATCGCTGCCCAGAAATCCCGGGATAAGAAAGACAAAGAAAAAGAAAAAGATACGTTAAAAACGACGGACAACCTGGATAAAGCCCAGTTGAGCAAAACATTTTCCCAAATGGCACCTGATAAAGCAGCCGATCTTCTGTTGCAAACTTACAAAATTAGTCAATCTAAAGCGATCACGATTCTGAATACGGTTGATGATGGAACACGAGCACAAATTTTGAATGCGATGTCCACCAAAAGCCCGGAACAAGCAGCAAAAATTCTGAATCGGCTGATGGGATCCAAATAATCACTTCTGTTATGTTTCTTCTATATGAAAGGAGGTGAGAAAACAATGACACTAATTTTTCAAAATATGGCTACATCGAAGAATGCCGCAGCAGCATCTGGAGGAAAGACGGCGGACAGCGGAAAAACGACAACAGGAACCATGACGGAAGGAAATACGTTTGGACAGACTTTGGTTCATCAAATGTCGAATGCAGGAACGCCTACTGTTCCAGTCAAGGATATGGCGGCTTTCATGTTAAACGCATCTGTTCAAATGCTGAAAGATTTGCCTGCTCCATCCGAGGGTGAAAATACAGCTTCTAAGGAATTGGTTGGCCCAGCAGCAAGTCTTAAACAGGAAAATTCTCTTGACCTAGGATTAATTCTTATGTTTCTTCTGAAAGATCTTGAGAAGCTGGAAGAGGCGTTAAAAAAAGATCCTTCGCTGCTAAAAGAAATTCAAGTCTGGTTGATGCAGGCGTTAGCAATGCTTAATGGGGTACAGGGTCAGGGGCCATCGGCAGATCAGCAACAGCTTACTGAAGGTGAAGTTCAGACACTATCACCACTTGCTTCGAATCCGGAAACGGTACGTTTTGCAGTACAGGATGCACTTACGCAGCTAAGTGATATGCTTAAAAGTATGCCTTCGAGTGAACAGTCCAAGCCTCAGCTTGTACAGCTGGTACAATCCTTTCAGGCTTTACTGAATGAGAATGGAAAAGGAGCAGCTAAGGAAGCTTCTGAAGGTCAGACCCGGGCTACATCCCCAGTGATAACCCAGGTGGATGGCGAAACGGAAGCAGCTGTGGATAAGAAGGAACTCCCGGCCAATTTAAAACAGGCATCAGAAACATCGAAAGTATCGGAGACCACTGTAAAAGTGACAAGTCAAGTGAAAGAAGGAACTTTAGCAGAGGAATCAGCTGAGGGTAAGAGTGCTTCTATCACGGAACCTGATAGTAATATGATCACAGCGGGGCAATTGGCACTTCGATCAGGCACTACAGCACCTGTTAAACCGATGGCACAGCCGGTACCTGTAGAACAGTTTGCTAAGGAAATGACCAACCTGGTCGTGAACAGGCTGGAGTTTGTCAAACTTCAAGGCTTTACCGAGGCCAGAATATCATTGAATCCTGAACATCTGGGTCAGGTAGATATTAAAATCACCATGCAAAACGGGCAATTAATCGCCCAGTTTATGACTCGAAATTCCGATGCTAGGGAACTGTTGGACCAGCAAATGTCACAATTACGCTCCGCACTTCAAGGGCAAGGTCTTCAGGTTGAGAAGCTGGAAGTAACACAAAGCAGCCAGTCATCATCATCCCAGCTCTATCAGGACGGGCGACAACCGGGATCTGGTCAACAGGATTCAAACCGACGCTCCAGAGAAAAGGATGTACCATCCGATGACACCATCGCAGCAGCAGCCATAACCGAAGAATGGAATGAATGGTTGGCTGAGCGGGAGGCAGACGAGGAGCAGGGCCACGGCGGCACATTTACTGCAAAAATTTAGGTGCAGGGAGGTGAAATAGAAATGGCTGTAGATTATGTTAATCGCAATGTCTGGCCCAACTATTCCAAAGGAAATGTGAGCAAGGCCGGCACGGACGATGGACAGACGCTGGGGAAAGATCAGTTTTTAAGTATTCTTATTACGCAGCTAAGGTATCAGGATCCAATGCAACCAATGGAAGATAAGGAATTCATAGCACAGATGGCACAGTTCACATCACTGGAGCAGTTGATGAACATTTCTTCCCAATTAACGGACATGAGACAATCACTCGGAGCGGTGTCGAGCTTGATCGGCAAGAAAGTAAGCTGGGTTGAATATGCGGAAGGCAATAGTGGGCAGACCGTGGTGAAAAGTGGAGTTGTCGATTCCGTTCTTATTCGTGACGGAATACAATTTGTCAGAATTGGCAAGGACGAAGTGGCATTGGAATACATTACGCAAATCGAAAATAATGTACCGGAACCTGAAAGTCCGGAGACCGAAAATCCGGAAACCGAAGAAACTCCTGAAATAGAGCCAGAAGTTCCTTCAACAGAACCAGAAGCTCCTTCAACGGAACCGGATGCTCCGGCTGAATCTTCAGAGCCTTCTCAGCAAAGCGGTGAAGAGAGCGAGGGGGCAACACCATGAGTGATCGAATGACCATTGGACAGCTTTATCCTGGAAATATACATCCTACGGCCCTTCAGCGGGATCGTAACAGTTCGATAACGCCTTCCAATGCGCAACCGGGTAAGTTTAAGGAGCTTTTGAAAGAAAATCTTCTTAAATTTAGTAACCATGCAGCCAAACGACTGGAACAGCGAGGAATTGAGATTAAGGGTGATCAGCTCACTCAAATTCACTCGGCTATTGAGAAAGCGGCAGCCAAAGGAAGTAAAGAATCACTGATATTAATGAAGGATATGGCTTTAATCGTAAATGTACCTAACCGGACTGTCGTAACCGCAATGGATGATCAGGCGATGAAAGATAATGTGTTTACTCAAATCGATAGCGCCGTCATTATTTCATAACAATTGGCTGGCCCGTAAAGGAAGCCAAGTGGCCGCCGATCGACTGACGCGGCTCAATCATAAGGAGGAAAATCAATGTTAAGATCCATGTATTCGGGCGTTTCCGGTATGAGAGGATTCCAGACTAAGCTGGACGTAATCGGTAACAACATCGCAAACGTTAATACGGTAGGTTTTAAGGCCGGTCGTGTCATGTTTAAAGACATTTTAAGTCAGACGGTTTCCGGTGCGACAGCTCCTTCGGATACACAAGGCGGAGTGAATGCCAAGCAAATTGGTTTGGGCACTACAGTGGGCTCTATTGACACGGTTCACACACCAGGCAGTGCGCAAACGACAAACAAACCGACAGATCTTCGAATCGACGGTGATGGATTTTTTATGGTTAAGATGTCTGAAGAACAAGAAGTTCCTTTCCTGACCAGAGCCGGTGATTTTCATGTTGACGGCAACCGCAATCTGGTCACTTCCGACGGCATGTTTGTTCTTGATGTTGAGGGCGAAATTATTAATATCGGTGAGGATGTAACGGGCTTCTCCATTGGACAGGACGGATCGATCATGACACAAGGTGGAGACGCTGATGATCCGATTCAGATCGGTCTTGCCAAAGTTGTGAATCCGGAAGGTCTTGAGAAGATTGGTGGAAACTTGTACCGTGTTACTCCAAATGCGCTTGGCGGTGATGCAGACGGCGAAATCGAAGGGTTCCCGGCTAACAACGTAGAGGCAGGTACAGGAGCGATTATTGCAGGACAACTTGAGATGTCAAACGTAGATCTGACAGGCGAGTTTACAGAGATGATTGTGGCACAACGCGGATTCCAATCAAACTCCCGAATTATTACAACCTCAGATGAAATACTTCAGGAAGTCGTCAATTTGAAACGGTAACGTTAAAGAATGACTAGGGGAGGCACAGCCCTCCCCAATGATTAAGGAGGCTGTCAATGATTTCGGTAACGAGGTTAAATGGTTCGCAAATATGGCTGAATGCGCTTTTGATTGAAATGATTGAAGAGACTCCTGACACCTACATTACTTTAACTACAGGTAAAAGGTTGATCGTTTTGGAGAAGGCGAAGGAAGTAATCGCATCTGTCAAAACGTATCATCGTGAAGTCGGAGTATACCAAGCTACTATTAAAGTGCAGCAGATGGAGGAACCTTCATGAAAAAGATGCTTCCCTGGTTAGTTACGATAATGCTCTCCATTACATTAATCGTATTAGCGGTATTTTTACTATCGGACAAAATGCTCGGCAAGGACGAATCGGGTGCGATTGCCGCGCCGGCCCCAACGCCAGTACTTTCTGCCGATGAGATTGTCGAAGTGACTGCAGAAATCATTGATGTGAAGACAAATCTGGCGGATCCTGATTATATTGCAGCTATGAGTTTTTCTTTTCAGCTTAGAAACAAAAAGGCCAAAGAGGATTTTGACAAAATCAAAGAAATTAAAGTTAAACCAATCATCATCAAGACACTGGCTGACACCAAGCCAGAGAATTTAAAGGATTCTAAAGCAACGGAACAATTTACAGAAAGACTGTTAGAACAGATTAACAAAACACTGCCTAACGGACAATTAATACATATTGAAATTACGAATAAGTTAGTTGCACCTTTATAGGCGGGAACTTGGATTACGTAGGGGGGTGAGATGATGGTTGATGTTTTATCGCAAAATGAGATTGATGCCTTGCTGGCCGCTCTCTCTTCCGGCGAAATGGACGCAGAAGAACTGAAAAAGGAAGAAACCCAGAAAAGAATCCGCTCCTATGACTTTAAGAGAGCGGTGCGTTTTTCCAAGGATCATATCCGCAGCTTGACTCGAATACATGAAAATTTTGCCCGTTATTTAACGACCTATTTTTCGGCTCAGCTACGCACTTTTGTACAGATTAGTGTCGTTCAGGTTGAGCAGCTGCCTTATGATGAGTTTATCCGCTCAATCCCCAAGATGACTGTTCTCAATATTTTTGAAGCAGAGCCGCTTGTTGGGCGTATGGTGCTTGAGGTTCATCCGAATATCGCTTATGCAATGCTGGATCGCCTTCTCGGCGGTACGGGGAATGCTCCGACAAAAATTAATGCACTAACCGAGATTGAAACGATTATTATAGAGCGCATCTTCAGCAGAGCTTTTGAAAGCCTGCAGGAAGCTTGGAAAACGGTGTTGGATATTTCGCCTCGTCTGGAGGCGCTTGAGACGAATCCACAGTTTATGCAAATCGTATCTCCGAACGAGACGATTGCTCTTATATCGCTAAGCACCAAGATCGGCGATACTACCGGAATGATTAATCTGTGTATTCCTCATGTTGTCCTTGAGCCAATCATGTCGAAGCTATCTGCCCATCAGTGGTTTATTTCCGAGAAGAAGACTCGGGTGCCTGAAGAGGTGGATGCATTAAAGCAGCGGGTAAGCAAAGCAAAACTGCCGATCATAGCGGAGCTTGGAGAGTCCAAGCTTACGGTCTCTGAATTTTTGGGGTTGAGCGTCGGCGATGTTATTTCCCTGAATAAACCCGTTCATGATGGCCTGGCCATTAAAGTGGGGGATAAGCTGAAATATATAGGCAGCCCAGGTACGATGAAGGACCGGGTCGCCGTACAGATCGACGAAATCATCAGCGAAGGAGCTGAAGAACTTGACGAGTAAAGATTATTTATCCCAGGAAGAAATCGATGCCCTCTTAAAGCAGACTGAAATGGCATCAACCTCCTCTCCTTCGGTGGTAAGCGTTGATGATGTTTTAACACCATTGGAGCAGGATGCATTAGGTGAAATCGGTAATATCACGTTTGGCAGTGCGGCTACGGCCCTTTCAACATTGCTCGGTAAGAAAGTGGATATTACAACACCAAGAGTGTCTATCATTTCCAGAAGTCAGTTTGAAGAAGAGTTTCCAAAGCCTCATGTGGCGGTTCACGTCACTTATGTTGATGGATTTGAGGGGATTAACTCACTTGTTATCAAGACCCGTGATGCCCAGGTTATTGCAGACTTGATGCTAGGTGGAGAGGGAAATCCTCAGGAAGAAGAGCTGAATGAGATTCATATCAGTGCGGTTCAAGAAGCGATGAATCAGATGATGGGTTCATCTGCAACGAGTATGTCTACGATTTTCAATAGGTTCGTAAACATATCCCCACCGGGGATCGATATTCTCAATATGTCTAGTGGTGATGGGATAAACAACTTGCCTGTCGATGAGACGCTGATTAAAATATCGTTCCGGCTCATCATTGGAGATCTGATTGATTCAACGATCATGCAGCTTCTTCCAATCGAGTTTGCCAAGGACATGGTTAATACGCTGATTAACGGAACGGAGGAGCCTGCTGTTGATGAACCTGCAGCTACTGTTGAAGTACCGGTAAAGGAGACAGCACCTCAGCAAATGCCTCCTCAAGAGCAGGCGCCGATGCAACAGCAAGTGCCAATGCAGCAAATGCCTCCGCAGCAAGGATATCCTCAAGACCAGGGGTATGGGTATAACCAAGGAATGCCGGGCGGAGCCGGATTGCCGCAAATGCCGTATGGGCAGCCGCAGATGCCTTATCCACAGGCACCGCAGCAGTATGGTGGAATACCAAATCGTAATGTAAATGTACAACCTGTGCAATTTAGTAACCTGCAAAATGCACCGTACACTCAGGTGGATGAAAACAATCTGAACTTACTGATGGACATTCCCCTTAAAGTCACCGTAGAATTAGGAAGGACCCAGAAGCAAATTAAGGATATCCTGGAATTATCTCAAGGATCGATCATTGAACTGGACAAGCTTGCTGGTGAGCCAGTAGACATCCTTGTGAACCACAAACTCGTCGCTAAAGGCGAAGTTGTCGTTATTGACGAAAACTTCGGCGTTCGGGTTACGGATATCGTAAGTCAATGGGACCGAATACAAAAATTACAATAGCACAAATTTAGGGAGGATTTTTAATCAATGGCTAACCGAATTCTGATTGTGGATGATGCTGCATTTATGAGAATGATGATCCGTGATATTTTGACCAAAAACGGATTTGAGGTTGTTGGAGAAGCTCAAGATGGAGCTCAAGCGATCGAGAAATTTAAAGAACTGCGTCCGGATCTGATTACAATGGATATTACGATGCCTGAAATGGACGGAATTGCCGCTCTGAAGGAAATCAAAAAGACTGATCCGAATGCAAAAGTTATTATGTGCTCCGCTATGGGACAGCAAGCTATGGTTATCGACGCTATTCAAGCTGGAGCGAAGGACTTTATCGTGAAGCCTTTCCAATCGGATCGTGTTATCGAAGCTATAAATAAAACGCTTGGCGTCTAAAGGAAGTCTTTTTATGATAGCAGCTTCAGAGGGAATAGGATCGGATACGTCGGGGTATTATCTTCAACTTTTTTATGTTTTTATCGTGCTTGCCATTATCATTACAGCCATTGTGTTTCTGATCCGGTTTTTGGGCCGGAAAAATCAGAGTTGGATGCAGGGCCGTTCCATCCGGACACTCGGTGCGGTTGGAGTTGGCCCTAACAAATCCATACAGTTAGTTGAGGTGGGAGGCAGTATTTACCTGATCGGTGTTGGTGAAGATGTCTCGCTTATTGACAAAATTTCCGATCCGGCTGAAGTTGCTCTGATTCAGGCTTCGTTCGAACAGGAGTACGGCTTGAAATCGGGAACGCTGCCACCGTTCATTGGTAAGCTTGCGGCCAGGTTTCGTAAGGAACAGACGTCTGAGGATATCGAGCTTGAGGATACATCATCTTTTCATGAGGTATTCGAATCCAAGCTTCGCAGCGTACCCAATCGGAAACAAAAGGTGGAAGAATTGCTGCGGGAGGATCATAAAGATTCATGAATAAAAAGATCGCAATTACTGTCACGGTGATTATGCTGATGGGACTGGTCCTGGCCACTTCGGCCTGGGCGGATCCGATACCGAACATCGATATTCAAATCGGCGGCAATGGGGACAAGCCAGGTACGAGCGCACTCTCTCTAATTCTATTAATCACGATACTCAGCTTGGCTCCCGCAATTCTTGTCCTGATGACGAGTTTTACCCGGATTGTTATCGTTTTAGGTTTCGTACGGACATCTCTGGGCACACAACAGACACCTCCGAATCAGGTGCTAATCGGTTTGTCGTTATTTTTAACGCTGTTTGTTATGGCACCGACCTTCTCTACCATGAACGATGTTGCGCTGCAACCGTATCTCAAGGGAGAGCTCACCCAAACGGAGGCGCTTGATAAAGCTCAAGAGCCCATGAAGGAATTTATGTTCTCGCACACCCGGGAAAAAGATCTGCTGCTGTTTATGAAATACACCGGAGCGGAAAAACCAGACAACTATCAGGATATTCCGCTAACGGTGTTAGTGCCGTCATTTGCTATAAGCGAACTTAAGACCGGTTTTCAAATGGGCTTTATGATCTTTATACCATTCTTAGTCATAGATATCGTTGTAGCGAGTGTCTTAATGGCTATGGGTATGATGATGCTGCCGCCCGTCATGATCTCACTGCCGTTCAAAATTTTGCTGTTCGTTCTAGTTGATGGATGGTATCTGGTTGTGAAGTCGATGTTAATGAGCTTCAATCCGTAACGGCAAGTATTTCAATACAGGAGGACTCGCCGTGAGTGCTGAGTTTATTATCGGTCTAGCGGGACAAGCGGTATATATCGTGTTGAAAGTAAGTTCGCCGATGCTTGTGCTCGCGCTGGTCGTGGGATTAGTCATCAGTATTTTTCAAGCAACGACGCAAATCCAAGAGCAAACGCTTGCCTTTGTACCTAAGATTATTATTGTCCTGCTCACACTGCTGCTGTTTGGCCCTTGGATATTAACTACACTTGTGGATTTTGCTAGTGGCATTTTGGGCAATCTCTACAAATATATCGGATAGGCTGAGTGTTCATGGAATGGTTGGAACAAAGTATTCCTGTCTTTATGCTTATTTTTTGTCGAATTACATCATTTTTTGTTGTAGCGCCGATCTATTCGGCTCGTGGTGTTCCAGCACCATATAAAATAGGGATTTCCTTCATGGTTTCTGTTCTTGTGTTTCTGACCTTTGGCCTTGGCCAGACGGTCGCACAAGATATGTCGTACGTACTACTGATCATTCAGGAGGTTCTGGTAGGATTGCTTCTTGGATTTACCGCTTTTTTGATGATGGCGGTCGTTCAAACAGCAGGAGCACTGATCGATATTCAGATCGGTTTCAGTATGGCGAATGTGATTGACCCTGTTACTGGTGTTTCTACACCGCTTATCGGCAATTTCAAGTACATGCTGGCAATCCTTGTATTTCTAAGCATGAACGGACATCATTTTCTGCTGGATGCCATTATGTACAGCTATGAGTGGATGCCGATTACAGGCAATGTATTCTCCAAAATACAGGACGGCAGTGTGACTGAGTTTCTAATTACCACATTTGCCCATTCGTTCGTAATGGCACTCCAAATGTCTGCGCCCATTGCGGCAGCACTGTTTCTTACCGACGTCGGTCTCGGATTTCTGGCGAGAACGGCGCCTCAGTTTAACGTGTTTGTCATCGGTATCATCTTGAAAATGATTGTAGGCTTAGTTTTGCTTTTTCTGCTTATGCCAGGACTAGTGGCTCTGTTTGAACATTTGTTCGCCGAAATGTTCGAGGCTCTGCAGAAACTGTTGGGCGTGATTGGCAGTAAGCCGGCGTAATGAAGTTAGGAGTGGTAGGGGTGACCTTGAAGTACCGAGTGGACCTGCAGCTGTTCTCTGGTGAAAAGACTGAAAAGGCTACGCCTAAAAAGAAGCAGGACACCCGTAAAAAAGGGCAGATTGCCAAGAGTACGGAACTGTCTGGCTCATCCGTTTTGATGGCCGCTTTTTTATGCTTCATGATGTTCGGCGGATATATCAGGGATCACATCGTTCGGCTGTTTACAGATGTATATCTGAATCGTCTTACCATGGATGTTACGAAGGAAAATACGATCATGCTGCTGGGGGAATACGGAATACAAATTTTGTTGCTGCTTGCCCCGCTGTTTATCGTTGTGTTTGTTATCGCACTCGCCATTAACTACGTACAGGTCGGTTTTCTTTTAACGGGAGACCCTTTGAAGATGAAATTCAGTAAAATTGATCCGATCAAAGGGTTTAAAAATATAGCGTCGATGCGATCGTTGGTTGAGTTTTTTAAATCGATCTTCAAGCTGACTATAATCAGTTATCTGGTCTATACCTCGCTCTGGGGTGCAAGACAAGGATTGTCTTCTTTGTCTTTAATGAGCCCGGAAGCCATCTTTCATTTTACGGCTGACGTGACATTGTCCCTTGGAATCAAAATCGCAGTCGGACTGATTATTCTGGGAGCACTTGATTACATTTATAAGATATATGAACATGCAAAAAACATTCGTATGTCCAAGCAAGATATAAAAGACGAGTATAAGAAAATAGAAGGCGATCCGCTTATTAAAGGGAAGATTCGTGAGCGTCAACGGCGCATGGCACTTCAGCGGATGATGCAGGAAGTTCCAAAGGCCGATGTAATCATCACGAACCCGACTCACTTTGCGGTAGCGCTAAAGTATGATGGATCCTCCATGGAGGCACCGCAGATTATTGCCAAAGGGCAGGATTATATGGCACTGCGAATTAAGGAAATCGCCAAGAAAAATGGCGTTATTACAATGGAAAATAAACCGCTGGCACGTGCACTTTACCAAAGAGCGGAAATCGGGGACACGATCCCTGGTGATCTGTTCCAGGCAGTAGCTGAAGTGCTAGCGTATGTATACAAATTAAAAGGTAAAGCGAAATAACTAGGGATCGGAGGCCGACAGCAGTGAAAATAAAAGAAATATCTGTTCTAGCGGGTGTCATTGGCATCGTACTTATGATGATTCTTCCGATCCCTGTATGGCTATTGGACGTATTGCTTATTATTAACATCTCATTGGCGCTTATGATATTACTCGTGGCAATGAATACGAAGGAAGCGCTCGAATTTTCCATTTTTCCTTCGTTGCTGTTAATAACAACACTGTTCCGACTGTCATTGAACATCTCTACAACAAAGCTTATTTTGTCAAAAGGAGAAGCGGGTGAAGTTGTCGCTACTTTCGGCAGCTGGATTGCCGGGGGAGAGATTGCAATAGGATTCATCGTTTTCCTCATCCTCGTTGTAGTTCAGTTCATCGTTATTACAAAGGGATCAGAGCGGGTTGCCGAAGTAGCGGCAAGATTCACACTCGATGCAATGCCGGGTAAGCAGATGAGTATTGATGCTGATTTGAACGCCGGGATGATTAATGAGACCCAGGCTCGTGAGCGCCGGCGGAAGGTAGAAAGAGAGGCCGACTTTTACGGCGCCATGGATGGTGCCAGTAAATTTGTTAAAGGTGATGCCATTGCTTCGATCATTATCCTTTTGATCAACCTGATTGGTGGATTTATTATCGGTATTTCCATTCACGGTATGTCTTTCACTGATGCAATGAGCACATACTCGATCTTGACAATCGGTGATGGTCTGGTAAGCCAGATTCCAGCTCTCTTAATTTCGACGGCTGCAGGTCTTATTGTCACACGTGCTTCGTCAGAAGGTAATTTGTCAGATGATTTGACAGGACAGCTATTGTCTTACCCAAAACTTTTGTACATCGTTGCAGTGACTGTGACGTTTCTTGGTCTGTTCACCCCGATTCATTTCATTACAACACTCCCGATCGCCGTTCTTCTATTCCTTGCTGCAAGAAATATGCAGAGCAAATTGGAACAGAAGCAGGTGGAGGTTGAACAATTGGAGGAGGAACAGCAGATCGAGGAAGTCCGCAGTCCGGAGAGTGTCATCAATCTGCTTCAAGTCGACCCTATCGAATTCGAGTTTGGATATGGGCTTATACCACTTGCAGATACACAGCAAGGCGGGGACCTACTCGATAGGATCATTATGATACGCAGACAGTGTGCACTTGAATTAGGACTTGTGGTACCTGTCATTCGTATTCGCGACAATATTCAACTAAAACCGAACGAATACGTCATAAAAATTAAAGGGAATGCTGTCGGCGGTGGTGAATTATTATTAAATCACTATCTTGCCATGAGTCCTGGGTACGAGGACGAATTAGTAACCGGTATTGAAACAACAGAGCCTGCATTTGGTCTTCCTGCACTTTGGATTGATGAGACCGCGAAGGAGCGGGCGGAATTGGCTGGGTATACGGTAGTGGATCCGCCTTCTGTAGTTGCTACGCATTTGACGGAATTGATTAAGAGACATGCTCACGAATTAATTGGACGCCAGGAAACAAAAACGCTGGTCGACAATATTCGGGAAAGCTACCCTGTCCTTGTCGATGAGCTTATTCCTTCTGTTCTCACCATCGGGGATGTACAGAAAGTGCTGGCCAAGTTGCTGAAGGAGAAAATTTCGATTCGGGATTTGGTAACTATTTTTGAAAGTCTTGCTGATTACGGGCATTATTCGAAGGATCCTGATGTGCTTACCGAATACGTTAGACAAGCTCTCTCACGCCAGATTACACAACAGTATGCTCCGGAAGGAGAGGCCATGCGGGTCATTACGGTGGGTCCGGCTTTGGAGAAAAAAATTGCAGAAAGTGTACAGCAGACCGATCAGGGAACCTATATTGCGATGGACCCCGTGTCGACTCAGAGTATTTTCCAAAAGCTGAGTGAACAGGTAAACCGGCTGATTCAGATGGGTCAGCAGCCTGTGCTGTTAACTTCTCCAGCTATCCGGATGTATCTGCGACAGGTTATTGAACGCAGTATGCAGGACATTCCGGTACTCTCTTACAGCGAGCTTGAGCCTAATGTCGAAATTCAGAGCGTCGGAGTGGTGAACTTATGAGAGTGAAACGATTTATCGTCGATACAATGCCAGAGGCTATGCAGCACATTCGGAACGAACTCGGTAGTGATGCGGTAATTCTCAGCTCGAAGGAGATTAAAGTTGGCGGCTTTATGGGGATATTCACCAAAAAAAAGATCGAAGTCATCGCTGCTCTAGATAAAGAAGACAAATCGAACCAAGACAAGCCTGCCACACCATCGGTTCAAGTTCCAAGAAATTCAGTTCCGCAGGCGTATAAGAAGACAGCCGTAAGCACCCAGCCTGCAGGACCGAACAGGCTGGGTGTACCAGGCGATTCGGAAAAAGCGTTTGATCATCCTGAGCAGATGTCCAATCGAGAGCGGGCTGCGGTAGATTTTGCCGCAGCTTTAGCGCAGGCTGCAGCTGGCGGACAACAGCCCGCTGAACTGAGTGAGCAGCCTCTCATCAGTGCATATGAGCGTGAATCAGCAGAATCCGCAATTCCGGTACCAGCTTCAGCTGATCCAGTGTCACAGTCTGAAGCGAGAAACAGCGCAGAACAGAAGATGCTTGATGAGCTCCGAGAGATGAAGGAGTGGATTGCCCGTCTTTCCCGTCAAAATCTGGTCAATCCGGAGCTTCCGGAGTCACTCGAAAGCATTCGGGAACAGTTGATAAGACAGGATCTAACTGATCAACTGTCGGAAGTCTGGCTGAATAACGCGATGGATGAATGGGTGGCAAGTAATAAGACATTATCTGATGAGCAGCTGCGCGCGTCTATCTATCGCCAGATGGAGTCATTTTTGGAGGGGCGGTTCGGTGGCGGTATACAGAGAGCTACCCGGATTGTTTATATTGCAGGGCCGACCGGCGTGGGCAAGACGACAACAATAGCCAAGCTGGCGGCAGAGCAATTGTTCAAGTACCAGCGAAAGGTTGGCTTTATAACATCCGACACCTATCGCATTTCAGCTGTAGACCAACTAAGAACATATGCATCCATATTAAATGTGCCGCTTGAGGTGGTACAGTCTCCTGGTGATATGCAGCGGGCGATGCATCGTCTGGAAGATTGCGATTTGATTTTGATGGACACAGCGGGGCGCAATTACCGCAACGAACTTCTGGTCTCCGAATTGCAGAGTCTAATGGCACCATCAGATCATAGTGAAACTTATCTTGTACTTAGTCTGACATCCAAAAGCAGTGATATGGTCGAAATTACAGATCACTTCAGCAAGTTCGGACTGGATAAGGTGATTTTCACCAAGCTGGATGAAACCGGAAGCTGTGGTCCACTGTTCAATCTGTTGAATGCACACCCGTTAAAGGTGTCTTACATGACGAATGGTCAAAATGTGCCTGACGATCTGCTAATGCCTGATACAACGATGCTTTCCCGGATGCTACTTGGAGAATTGCGGACATGACAGATCAGGCACAATCTCTCAGACAGCTGGTGTCTGCTAAAGTGCCGAATCGCTCTGCGGGTTCCTCGAAAAAAACAGCCCAAATCATAACGATTACGAGTGGTAAAGGTGGTGTTGGAAAGTCCAATTTCACACTAAACTTTGCTCTAACACTCAGATCTTTGGGGCGGAAGGTGCTTGTGTTTGATGCCGATATCGGCATGGCAAATATTGATGTTCTAATGGGGGTGTCCTCCCGATTTAGCCTTTATCACGTACTGCGAAAAGAAAAGAGTATTCACGATGTTATCCAATATGGACCAGAAGGGCTTCCTTACATAGCCGGCGGCTCGGGAATAGCCGATATGATCTCCTTATCAGAGGATGATCTGAATTATTTTGTATCTCAAATCGAACTTATCTCATCTGAAATGGATTACATCTTATTCGATACTGGCGCCGGATTGTCCAAAGAGAACATGAAATTTATAACATCTGCTGACCAATGCCTGGTTGTGACCACACCGGAACCGACTTCGATCACTGACGCTTACGCTTTGATCAAGGTCGTTCATGGAAGTGATCCTGAAGTACCGTTTACTCTGGTTGTGAACCGGGCTGGAGACGAAACAGAAGCCCGCCAAGCATCGGACAAGATCCTTTTAACAGCACACCGTTTTCTGGATTTGGACATTAAGATGCTGGGATATGTTACGGACGATCCATATGTTGTGAAATCCGTCAAACGTCAGGTTCCGTTTTCTCTTGCTTTTCCTAGGTGTGAAGCGTCCCGCGATATACAGCGGCTTGCACTGCGTTACCTGGCTGTTCCGGCAGCTCCGCCGGAATCCGGCCCCCTTACGGGAATCAAAGGATTTATGCAGAGATGGCTTAAACGAACATAATGATTCTTTTTTGACAATAAGGGAACTGAGGTGGACTCCAATGACGCCATTTCGTGTACTGGTGGTAGATGATTCTCCGTTTATGAGAAAAATCATTTCGGATCTGATCGAACGGGATCACAGGTTTCGAGTAACGGGCACAGCAAATAACGGCAGAGAAGCCGTAGCAAAAGCCATGGAACTAAACCCCGATATCATTACGATGGATGTAGAAATGCCCGAAATGAATGGTCTTGACGCGCTCAGAACAATTATGGAGGCCGGACCAAGGGCAGTCATTATGCTGTCAGGCGTTAATGAGCAAGGGATGCGGGAAACGATATTAGCTCTGGAATTTGGGGCCTTTGATTTTATACGCAAGCCTTCCATATCTAATGCTCAGGATATTGAGCAAGTTGGTCAGGAGCTGCTTATGCAACTGAATGCAGCGGTGCAGGCCAAAGCACGGAGGGCATTGTGGGAGGAAGAAGAGCAGAAGCGACAGGATATCCCAAAGGCTATTCTTCTTCCGCCAAGGCCTTCCGATCGACAGCCTCTGTTCGGTTCAGATGATCAGCGAACGTTCGCAACCTCAAAGTCATTTCATAAAGATATGAAAGGCTCTCATCGGGACAACCAGGTGGAGTTGCGTGCGAGACTTCCAAATTCGATGAAGCAGGTATCAGGCGCTGCGGATTCCGGACTAAATCAAAACAATAACAACTTACGCCACACTTCTGCAGGAAAGGCGGTTACTCCTTTAGTTGGGCGAAAAACGTTTGAAGCATGTAAAAGCCATCCTGTTCTCAGGAAATCAGAAGTGAAGAGTGTTCCCCACCAGGACCGCTCAATGGATCAAAGCTTCACTCAATTAGTTGCGGTCGGGTGCTCGACCGGGGGGCCAAGGGCGCTGAAAACCTTCCTGGAGAAAATTCCAGGTGATTTCCCGGCGCCGATCGTCATCGTGCAGCACATGCCTCCGAATTTTACGAAATCTCTGGCGCAGCGCCTCGATTCGTTTAGTGCGATCGAGGTCGTTGAGGCTTGTGATGAGATGGAATTAAAGCCGGGAGCAGCTTATATCGCTCCAGGCGGGATCCATATGAGGATATCCCAATCGGATGGGAAGTACCGCATTACAACTCATAAGGATGAACCATGCAACGGACATCGCCCTTCGGTAGACGTGTTGTTCGAGTCTCTACTGCCTCTTACTTCCCTGAAACGGCATGCTGTGATTATGACGGGAATGGGAAGTGACGGAGCGAGAATGATGAAACAACTTTACGATTCTGGAGTTACTTCAACATTCGCTGAAAGCGAGGAGACCTGTGTTGTGTATGGAATGCCTCGATCTGCCGTGGAGTTGGGCTGTGTAAGTTATATTCTGCCGCTGCAAGAAATTGCAGGGAAATTGGTTCAAGCAGTAAATATCGGTAAGTGAACTCATAGAGGAGGTGTCTCGCAATGGACATGAATCAGTATCTATCCATGTTTATTGATGAGTCGAATGATCATCTGCAATCATTAAATGAAAACATGCTTCAACTAGAAAGCAACCCGAGTGACTTGGGTATTGTACAGGTGATCTTCCGGTCAGCCCATACCCTGAAGGGGATGGCGGCCACCATGGGTTTTGAAGATCTCGCTTCCCTTACACACCAGATGGAGAATGTACTGGATCTGGTTCGGAACGAAAAGCTGAAAATGCAGGATTTTATTTTTGACACCCTTTTTAAAAGCTTGGATGCGCTCGAATCGATGGTACAGGATATCGTACAGGGTGGTGAAGGGAAGGCTGATGTCTCCTCTATAGTAGCTTCACTTCAAGCGATTGTTCGCGGTGAAGGAGCTGGAGTCTCTTCGGCCGCTGCCGTTTCAGCAGAATCCGCAAACAGCACACCTGCTTATCCGGGCATTGAATTGGACGAATTCCAATTTTCTGTTTTGGATCAATCCATTACAGAAGGTCATAAGGTGCTCTACATTCAGGTTCAACTGCGTGAAGACTGTCAGCTCAAGGCTGTCAGAGCGTATATGGTGTTTGAACTGCTGGAAAGAGCCGGTGAAATCGTTAAGACTTATCCGGATGTTGAGGATATCGAGCAGGGTGAGTTTGACCGTGTCTTCTCAATGTACTTTATCACTCAAAAAAATGCAGCGGATCTTGAAAGCCAAATTATGAATATTTCAGAGGTTGACTCGGTGACGGTTGCGGATCTTGATCATGAATCCCTGCAGCAGATGGTTTTACAAAGTGCGGCAGCAGTTGAAGCAGTCGAGAAAGAAAACTCTGCGAGCACTCCATCACCTGCAGCAGCAGGTGCGTCAAAAGTCGAGTCAGCGGAATCAGTTTCACCTAAGACCGCTGCCAAAAATAACGGCGCCAGTGTCCCATCAAGAACGATCCGTGTTGATATCGAGCGCTTGGATGTTTTGATGAACCTCTTTAGTGAGCTGTTGATCGACCGTGCGCGCTTGGAGCAGCTGGCAAATGAAGCGAAGAACCAGGATTTGACCGATACGGTCGAGCATATGAGCCGTGTCAGTAGCGACCTTCAAAATATCGTTCTGAAACTGCGGATGGTTCCCGTAGATACTGTGTTTAACCGTTTTCCGCGGATGGTCCGCGATCTTGCCAAATCTCTCGATAAAAAAATTGACTTGATTATTACCGGTGCGGAAACGGAACTTGACCGTACGGTTATTGATGAAATCGGGGATCCGTTAGTTCACTTGATACGGAATTCTGTTGACCATGGTGTAGAACCGATTGCTGATCGGTTAGCTGCCGGTAAATCGGAAACCGGAACCGTTCATCTCCGGGCATTTCACAGCGGAAATCATGTATTTATTGAGATCGAAGATGATGGTCGTGGAATCATCCGGGATAATATCATCAAAAGCGCCATTAACAAAGGCGTTGTAACCGAAGAACAAGCTGCAGCAATGTCAGACGAAGAAGCTCACCAGCTTCTGTTCGCACCGGGTTTCAGTACAGCTGAGAAAATTTCGGATGTGTCCGGACGGGGAGTTGGCCTTGATGTTGTAAAATCAAAAATTAATTCCCTTGGCGGCAACGTTACGATTTACTCAACACCAGGAAAAGGAACGAACTTCTCGGTACAGCTTCCACTTACGCTTTCTATTATTGCTGCCATGCTTATTAAGATGGGATCCGAAAAATTCGCGATTCCACTGACTTCAATTGTGGAAACAGGAATTATTAAAAAAGGACAAATCCGTACCGTTCACGGCAGCCGTATGATTCAATTCAGAGAGTCTCACATACCGCTTATTTCACTGAGCCGTGTATTTAATGTTCCGAATTTTGATGAACAGTCTGAAGAAGAAACGGAAATTGTCGTTATTCGCAAGGGTGACCGTTTGGCAGCTTTGGCGATCGACGATTTTATTGGTCAGAGTGAGATTGTTATTAAAAATCTGGGTAAATACCTGCCTTCGATACAAGGCATTTCTGGCGCAACCATCCTTGGCGATGGACAAGTAGCACTCATCATAGATCCGAATGCTTTTATCAAGTAATTATGGGCTGATTAAGGACACCTGGATTTGAGGTGTGAACATATAGGGAGGGTTTAACATGGGAGAAGAATTGAAAGTGATCGTCTTCAAGCTTGGAAGCGAAGAGTACGGGATAGAGGTGGAAAAGGTACAGACCATTGAGCGTCTGATGCCGATTACACGCGTGCCGAAAACATATGCTTTCGTAAAGGGAGTCGTAAACCTGCGTGGCGTTGTCATTCCTGTTATTGATCTTCGCGGACGATTTGGTCTGCAAGAGGCTGAGCACACAGATCAGACTCGGATCATTATTGTAGCGGTGAATGAAATGCAGGTCGGCTTTATCGTTGACTCGGCAAGCGATGTCATCGATCTGAACAGCGACAGCATTGATACACCTCCTGAAGTGGTCGGCGGCGTTAAAGCGAAATACTTGCGCGGCGTTGCAAAAATCGGTGAGGAGCGTCTGCTCGTTATGCTTAACTTGTCTGAAGTTCTGAACAAAAGTGAAATTATACAGCTTGAAGGCTTAGAGGATTAGGCAGTGGAACTTTTCAAGTATGATAAGGACCTCAAAATGGACGTCCTTAAAGAGGTTGGGAATATCGGGGCAGGCAATGCCGCAACCGCCCTTTCTCAGCTCTTGAACAAGCCGGTTGATATGGCCGTACCGATGGTTCAACTACTTTCTTTTGAAGAAATCGCTGAAAGTGTAGGTGGAGCCGAAAGGATCGTACTCGCTGTTTTCTTGCGGGTAGAGGGAGAAGCACCCGGAAATCTGTTCTTTATTATGAGTCCTGAGGCAGGTAAAAAACTTCTTCAGCGTCTGGCTGGTCTAGAAGTGTCGGTAGACAATGATTTTTCTGAAATGGAACTATCAGCGATAAATGAGATTGGTAACATCTTGGCGGGATCATACTTGTCCTCTCTGGCAGACTTTACAAAATTGGTTATGACACCGACCGTACCTGGATTGGCGATAGACATGGCGGGAGCGATATTAAGCTACGGTCTCCTGCAGTTTGGTGAAATGGGGGATGATGCCCTGTTGATCAACACGACGTTCTTGGAAGGACATCATGAAGTTGAGGGGCAGTTTTTCCTAATACCTGACCCTCAGTCATTTGCTCAAATATTCGAAGCTTTGGGAGTGCCTCTAGAGAATGATTGACGAACAAAGTGTAGTGAAAGTGGCGATGGCGGATTTAAACGTCGCGGGTTCCAGCGGAATTTTACGTACAACTGGTCTAGGCTCATGTGTGGGGCTGACTCTTTACGATCCGCTGTTGAAGATCGGAGGTATGGCTCATGTCATGCTCCCCTCTTCTTCCATCGCTAGAGAAGGCCAACTGAACTTGGCCAAGTATGCAGATACGGCGCTTCCAGTCCTTCTGAACAAGCTGAAAGAAATGGGAGCTTCCCATAGCAGGCTGGTAGCGAAGATGGCCGGCGGAGCTCAGATGTTTGCATTTGCGGGTGCTGGTGACAGTATGAGGATCGGGCCCCGAAATGTGGAATCTTGTAAAGCAGGGTTAGAACAGATGGGTATTCCGCTAATTGGTGAAGATACCGGAGGAAATTACGGACGAACTGTGGAATTGAACTGCACAACGGGTAAATTTACCATACGTAGTGTACAAAAGGGCATAAAGGAATTGTAGCTATGATAGGAAAACTTCGTTTTTATCTATGGGCCGGTTTTACCGGGTTTATACTCACGTTTCTTTTTACTGTACGCAATAATTTATGGTTAACAAGTTTTAACCGGGCTTTGATTGCATTTGCGGTATGGTTTGTATTGGCGTACCTGCTTAAATGGGTCTTCAATTTGGCCTCCGCACCTGCTAAAGGCTCTGACGGGGAAAGTGAGCGCTCTGGCAGCATCCCTGAAGAGCAGCTGGGCAACAGACTGGATTTGACAACGCCAGATGAAGACAAGGAATTGATGAATCTCATTAAACCTGAACCAGAGCAAGATCAAGAAGGAAACGGATTTGTTCCGTTAGATCCTCCTAAGCTGGTTTCAACTAAGGATCCCGAAGAACTGGCCAAGGCCGTTCGTCACCTGACAGAAAAATAAGGATGGTGAAGGCAATTGGACGAGCGCAAAGCTTCTCCCCTCAACCATGTTGATTTATGGGTTGCATGGAAGGAAGATGGAGACCAAGAAGCGAAAAAGAAACTAATCGAAAATCATTTACACATCGTTGACTATGTTTCAAGCCGTTTGGCAATTGGACTTCCCCGAAATGTGTCAAAAGGAGACCTGGCGAGCAATGGTGTTATGGGTCTGATTGATGCCATTGAGAAGTTTGATTATAAACGTGGATTGCAGTTTGAAACTTACGCATCATGGCGAGTTCGAGGTGCCATTCTGGATTCGCTCCGGCAGGGGGATTGGGTCCCGCGTTCCGTTCGAGAGAAAGCAAAAAAAATCGAATCGGCATACCAGCAGCTTGAGCAAAAATATTTACGAACGGTCAGTGATTCCGAGATGAGTGACTACCTCGAAGTTTCTGAAAAAGAATTTAGACATATGCTGCAAGAAGTTGCGGTGATGACACTAAGCTCTCTGGAGGATCCGATCCGTGAAGAAGAATCGGAAACTCGAATGTCGCTTTTGGTGGATGAAAAGGCAAAAAATCCTGACCATAAAGTACATGAATTTTATTTGCAGGAAGCTCTAGTTAAAGGAATTGGCAAGTTGACGGAAAAAGAAAGAACAGTCGTCTCCTTGCTGTATTATGAAGATTTGTCGCTCAGTGAAATTGCCGAAGTCATGTCGCTGTCTCCCTCGAGAATATCGCAGCTACATTCCAAAGCGATTCTAAGGCTCAGAGCCACGCTTGATAAAGATCGGGATTTATTGATGCAGAACGATTGACGCTTGCCAATTTGGAAGGGGGTTCCTGAAATGTCTGTAGATTATGCATTGGACAAGTATTTTAATATCACCTTCTCGGATGATAAAACGGTTGCCTATTTGCAGATGTCAGATTGGGATAAGGATTTCACCTGTAAGATTGAAGCTCTTGAACAGTTTCTTCGAAGTCACAAGATCCGTTATGGGCTCCAGCATGACACTTTAAGCCGTATCGTCAGTCATTCGGAAGAGTATCAGTATAGCAGAGCCCCGGTTGCGATCGGGACTGAGCCAGTTCACGGTCAAAACGGACGGATTGAATTGAAGATTGAAATGGGAGATCAGCAGAGCCTGCGACCACTTGAAAAGGATGACGGCAAGGTAGATTATAAGGAAGTTATTCGTCTGAACAATGTCAAGAAGGGACAATTGATCGCAACTCGGATTCCTCCAACGCCAGGAGTACCGGGAACGATGGTTACGGGTGAAGAGATCCCATGCAAACCGGGTAAAGAGGCGCGTTTCAAGATCGGAAAGAACGTTGTGGTAAATCCTGAACAGACGGCTATGTATGCTGCCATTGACGGACTTTTGACGAAGACGGAAAAGGGGAAGATTAATGTATTCCCTGTATACGAGATTAATGGAGATGTCGATTACAGTATTGGCAACATAGATTTTGTGGGAACCGTTGTCATTCGTGGAAATGTACTGTCGGGTTTCCGTATTAAATGTGCCGGAGACATTCGGGTGACAGGCTTTGTCGAAGGAGCAGAGCTTGATGCGGAAGGCTCTATCGATATATCCGGAGGCATTATCGGTTACAACAAAGGATACGTAAAAGCCGGGCAAAATGTGAAAAGCGCTTTCGTACAAGATGGAAATGTGATTGTTGGAGCAGATGTAACGGTATCCCAGAGCATTATGCATTCCAATATCCGAGCAGGCCAAAATGTTATTTGCAACGGTACTAAGGGTCTGATTGTCGGAGGTGTAATTCAGGCCGGTGAAAAGGTCATTGCGCGCACAATCGGTAATACGATGTCTACAGCAACGGTCATTGAGGTTGGCGTTCTGCCTGAACTCCGTAATGAACTATCTGAGCTGAGGGCTCAGCTAAAACGGCAAGTGGAGAGCATGGATAAAACAGATAAAGCACTCTATTTACTGAATCAGCTGGCAGCGTCTGGTCAGCTTACCCCTGACAAACTTGCGCTTCGAATCAAGCTGAATGCCACCAAGAAGTCCAATACAGCGGAACAGAATGAAATCAAGGACAGAATGCTTGAAATTGAACGCATGCTTGAGGATACAGGCAAAGCCAAAGTAGAAATTATAAAAACGATATACGGCGGGTCCAAGATCGTCATTGGTCGGTATACCCGGTTTATTAAGGATCCGACACAGCGGGTTTCTTTTTATTATCATGAAGGTGAAATTGCCATGGTTCCACTGCTGTAAGACAGCCAAGGTGTCTGAATACACGGTGTTCTGTTCAAGTTAATCATGATAGGACGAGGTGATTTCACTTGAGTTTGAAATCGGTGGAGATGCAAATCGCGGTGCCGCGGACAACGGAGGCAAGCAAAATTCAGCAAGAGCATCATCAGCGTCCTTCTCAGGATCAGACATTGTTGGCCGGAGAACATATGAAGCAAAGCCGTCAAGCTGCTCAGCGAAGCACAGAAGTCAGCGAAACGGCTGAATCTGCCATCCGTGATGATGGCAGCCGTCAAGCACCGGAGGATGGGGGACATTCCTCTGAACAGAAGGAGCATTCGGCAGAGCGGCCTGCGGAACATCCGTATAAAGGTCGTTCTCTGGATATTTCCCTTTAGAGCAAATCATTGGCACAAAGGAGTTAATTGTTTTGGACTCATGGATATATATCGTACTCCTGGGCATTGGAGCAGTGCTATATGCTTTAATGCTGCCTAAGCGTCGTGAAGAGACGGTTAAAAGTGAGCAAGTCGTCAAAGAAATGGAGTCTACCTTGGAGCAATACATGGGAGAAGTGCAGCTCGAGAATGAGCAGCTGCTCGACCTGGTTGGACAGATGAAGCAAGAGCAGACTGCCAAGCAGACAGCTCAGCAGGAGCAGTTAAATGAAATGCGCCATAGATTGCTTGCTGTGGAACAGCAGCTTGCATCCACTGAAGGACGTCTGAGATCGGCGGAAACGCTTTTAGCGTCTGTGCCAGTTAATATCTCAGCCACCGAGGCTGCGGAAGCGGTAGAAGCGGCTGATAAAGCGAGTCAACCGCATATCAATTCAATCAAAAGCCGTTACACCGAGCTGTTTGATATGTATGAAGCGGGCAGATCTATTGATATGATAGCCAAATCTGCTGGAATGCAGCGGGGTGAGGTGCAGTTGATCATACAATTGGCTAAACAGGAGGAATCACCGTGATCAAGAACCGTGTCTTTATGTTGGGTCTTGGTATCGGTCTCGTCGTTGGTGCCGTACTTCTGCAGCTCATGCTAATGGGAGAACGAGCCATGTCTTCTTCACAGCCGCAGGACAAGCAATGGACCCAAGAGCAGATTGAGGAAGCAGCAAAAGCAATGGATATGAAAGTGGTAAATAGCTCCGAAGAGTTGATGACGGAGGAGCAGTGGAAAGAAAAGATGAAGAATGAGAGCGGGAAGATGACGGGGACAGCCGTAAAACCGCCCGCTAAAGCTACAGAGACCAAACAACCGGATTCACCTCAAACGCCTGAGAAGCCAGGCAATGTGAAGAAGGACCCTGCAGCACCTGCCGTTAAGGATCCCACTTCGCCCAAAGAGCCCGATTCAACTAAAATCCGATATGTCATTTCCGGTGGAAGCAATTTGAGCGATGTGGCGAACGGTTTACAAAAAGCAGGGGTTATAGAGGATAAACAAGCTTTTATAGATGAAGCTACTGCTCAAAAAATTAATAAATTCATACAAAGAGGAACCTATACCTTTACAGCTGGTGAAGAGCTGGATTCAATCATTCAAAAAATTACTGAAAAACCGTCCACCAGCCGCTAGGTTGCAGACGGTTTTTCTTAAATCATAAGAAAGTATAAGATTGAATTATTTACTTGGCTTATATTTCTCGTAGAAACGCTGTCGCCCTTTAAAAAGGACGACCAAGTTGTTTTTACTTGTCATAATAGCATTGCATCTGCCTTCCAATTATGGTATAGTAATTGACGGTGTTAAAACACACGCTAAGAGATTTCGTTAAGGGTGCTTCCGGACTGGAAGTCTTAACGGAAAATGACCTTGGCGGAGGGCACACAAAAACCAAACTTAGGAGGTGTGTGAAGATGGCAGTTATCTCCATGAAGCAGCTTTTGGAAGCTGGGGTTCACTTCGGTCACCAGACTCGTCGTTGGAATCCAAAAATGGACAAATATATCTTCACTGAAAGAAACGGTATTTACATTATTGACCTGCAAAAAACGGTCAAGAAAGTAGAAGAAGCTTTTAACTTTGTGAAAAACGTAGCTGGCGAGAACGGAACAATTCTGTTCGTCGGAACAAAGAAACAAGCTCAAGATTCCGTGAAAGAAGAAGCAGAACGTTGCGGTATGTACTACATTAACCAACGTTGGCTCGGCGGAACTCTGACCAACTTCGAAACGATCCAAAAACGTATCAACCGTTTGAAAGAACTTGAGAAGTGGGAAGAAGACGGCACTTTCGAAGTATTGCCTAAGAAAGAAGTTATCCTTCTCCGCAAAGAGAAAGATCGTCTTGAGAAATTCCTGGGCGGTATTAAGAACATGAAGGGTCTTCCAAGCGCTCTGTTCATCATCGATCCTCGTAAAGAGCGTATCGCTGTTGCAGAAGCACGTAAATTGGGTATCCCAATCGTTGGTATCGTTGACACCAACTGTGATCCGGACGAAATCGACTATGTTATCCCAGGTAACGACGACGCGATCCGCGCTGTTAAATTGCTGACAGGTAAAATGGCCGATGCAGTTGTAGAAGCTCATCAGGGCGAAGAAACAACAGCCTAATTACGGTTGCACGTATAAAGAATGAATTAAATGAAAAGGGTGGTTGGTAGGTGGATAACCTCTCACTACCCTTTTTTTAAGGTCAGAATGTGAAAAAATGCTGGAAACGCAGCATGATAAAGTTAATTATAATTGGAGGGAATTTCAATGGCAGTATCAGCTAGTGCGGTAAAAGAGCTTCGTGAAAGAACAGGCGCAGGTATGCTTGATTGCAAAAAAGCGCTCGACGAAACAAATGGTGATATCGACAAAGCGATCGCGCTTCTTCGCGAAAAAGGTTTGTCTGCAGCTGCTAATAAAGCAGGACGTATCGCTACTGAAGGTGTTGTAGAATCTTACATCCACGGCGGCGGACGCATCGGCGTTCTCGTTGAAATCAACTGCGAAACCGACTTTGTTGGTAAAACAGATCAATTCAAAGAGTTTGCACGTGATATCGCTATGCACATCGCAGCGGCAAGCCCGAAATATGTTCGTCGTGAAGAAGTTCCTGCTGATGAGTTGGAAAAAGAAAAAGAAATCTTGAAAGCTCAAGCACTTAACGAAGGCAAGCCTGAGAAAATCGTTGAAAAAATGGTTGAAGGCCGCATCAACAAGTACTATGAAGAGTACTGCCTGCTTGATCAGTCTTTCGTTAAAGATCCAGACAAAACAATCAGCACACTGTTGAACGAAAAAATCAGCACGATCGGTGAAAACATCTCCATTCGTCGTTTTGTCCGCTACGAGCTGGGTGAAGGTCTTGAGAAGAAGCAAGAAAACTTCGCAGAAGAAGTTATGGCCCAAGTGAATAAATAAGCCGATCAGGCTAAACATAGCTTTAAAAAAGAGTGGAACACTTCGTGTTCCTTCTTTTTTAAAAATATAAGGAAGTATAACATTTCAGTTATACTTGGCTTATATTTCTCGCAGAAACGATCATCGTTCTTTGATAAGGACGACGAAGTCGTTTCTACTTGGATATAGGAAGGTAGAAACACCATAGGAGACGGCTTCCCTATATCGCAAGAAAAACTTCCGCTTAAAGCGGTCTGTCTCCTTTGGGATACATCGATATATGTTTTTCTTTAGAGATAAGAAAGTGTGAAAATCCGGAGTAAAGACTACCCTTATCTCGTAGGAACAACTTCATCTAAAAGGCGGTCTGCTTCCTAGAAGGTGTGTCGATAGACGTTTCCTTTGCGAAACGGATGTTTTTACCCGATTTTTATAAGCCGTCAAGCAGTGTTTTGCGTCTGTCTGTCGTTTTTCAAACGGGCGTCTTTCGAAAGGCGCCGTCTTAAAGTGGAGGGTAATCATTTGGAACAGCCTGTATTTAAACGAGTTATTTTGAAGGTCAGCGGGGAATCCCTGTCAGGCCAGAACGGTTATGGAATCGACGCCGAGACCATTACTTCCATCGCTGAACAAGTTCAAGAAGTTGTTGCGCTTGGCGTAGAAGTAGCGATTGTGTGCGGTGGGGGCAACATTTGGCGCGGCATCGCCGGCAGTGCGAACGGTATCGACCGTGCAACGGCTGATTACATGGGGATGCTTGCAACGGTGATGAACTCATTGGCTCTTCAGGATGCACTGGAACAGATCGGTGTGCCTACCCGGGTTCAAACATCAATCTCCATGCAACAAATCGCTGAGCCTTACATTCGCCGCAGAGCGATCCGTCACCTGGAAAAAGGACGCGTCGTTATTTTTGCGGCAGGAACAGGTAACCCGTATTTCTCAACAGATACAACGGCTGCTCTAAGAGCTGCTGAAATCGAAGCCGAAGTTATTCTTATGGCGAAAAACAAAGTGGATGGCGTTTATTCAGCTGATCCATTCAAGGATGAAACGGCTGAGAAGTATGAACAACTTACTTACCTTGATGTGTTGAATAAAAACCTGGGTGTTATGGATTCAACAGCATCCTCATTATGCATGGACAATAACATTCCGCTTATTGTATTTGCAATTACTGAGCAAGGTAATATTAAACGAGTCGTTCTTGGCGAGAAGATCGGGACGATCGTTAAAGGGAGTGTAGACTAATGCCACAAACGGTGAAGAAAAATGCAGAAGAACGCATGGAAAAAGCGATTCTGTCATTAAAACGCGATCTCGCTACTCTGCGAGCCGGCCGGGCTAGTTCATCTCTGCTCGACCGAATTCAAGTAGAATATTACGGGGCTCCAACCCCGATTAACCAGCTCGCTAATATCACGACACCGGATTCCCGCACGCTGATGATTCAGCCTTGGGATAAATCTTCGCTCGGTGATATTGAGAAGGCCATTATGAAATCTGATCTGGGATTGACACCGGCAAATGATGGTAATCAAATTCGTTTGTCGATTCCTGCTCTAACAGAAGAGCGCAGAACAGATCTAGTCAAAATGACGAAGAAATTCGGCGAGGAAGCGAAAGTGGCCATCCGCAACATTCGCCGGGATGCCAACGACGACATTAAAAAACTGGAGAAAACCGATATTTCCGAGGATGAGTCACGGAGACATCAGGAAGATATCCAGAAGGCTACGGATAAATATATCGCAGAAGTCGACAAAGTGCTCGTTGCTAAAGAAAAAGAAATCATGGAAGTATAAGAGACTTCGGCCCCTCCGGTAAAGGTGGGGTTTGTCTCTTTTTTGCAGAAAGATGCCTGGAGGAAATTTGGAATGATCAAACGGGTTCGATCGTGGTTGAATCAGGAGAACAGTCAGCAGGCGCCCCGGCTCTCTCCGGACAACATCCCTCATCATGTGGCCATTATTATGGACGGCAACGGCCGCTGGGCTAAGAAACGCGGGTTACCGCGTATTTTTGGACACCAGAGCGGTATGAAGGCTGTCAAAAAAGCTACTATTGCGGCGGATAATTTGGGGATCAAAATTTTGACGATGTATGCTTTTTCAACGGAAAACTGGAAGCGTCCCAAGGATGAGGTCGATTTCCTGATGAAGCTTCCGCAGGAGTTTCTGGCGATTGAGTTGGAAGAATTGATAGAGAAAAACGTCCGGGTAACGATGATGGGCCATCCGGAAGATCTTCCCTCGCATACGCTGGAGGCCATGCAAGAAGCGGTTGCAAGGACGGCGAATAATGATGGGCTTGTTTTGAATTTTGCGTTGAATTACGGCAGCCGCAAGGAGATCACCGAATGTGTCAAAGCGTTGGGGCGGGACATTGGCGAGGGGACCCTTCGGCCTGAGGATATTACCGAAGAACTGATAGGCAAAAGGCTTCTTTCGGGCGATCTACCAGATCCGGACTTGTTAATCCGAACGAGCGGTGAACTACGGCTCAGCAATTTTATGCTGTGGCAGCTCGCATACAGCGAATTATGGTTTACCGATGTTTTATGGCCTGAGTTTACCAGTGAACATTTGGTTGAAGCTGTTGCTGAATATCAACACAGAACAAGACGCTACGGCGGTCTAAAGTAGTTATGGAGGATGGGACGTAATGAAACAGCGAATAATTACCGGAATTGTAGCGGGAGCTGTCTTTTTAGGGTTATGTTTCATGGGCGGCCTTTGGTATCATTTTCTTGTCCTTGCTATGTCTTTGATCGGTTATTATGAATTTGTTAAGATGACGAAGGCTGCACCGTTCGGTGGAACGGCGGTCATTGGCTATCTTGGCGTACTGATGTTTGTGTTCCCATGGAATCTGCTGGATATTGCATTCCCGCTTCCATGGGGGAGTGGGACATGGCTTCTGATGCTGCTGTTTCTGCTCGTTACCGTATTCAGCAAGAACAGAGTTGGAATTCAACAGGTTTCGCTACTGTTTCTGGCCTCAGTCTATATCGGAATAGGCTTTTTGTATATTGCAGAATCACGGAATACACCGGATGGACACGGTCTGTTTTGGACATTCCTGCTTCTTGCATCCATTTGGGCAAGTGACGCCGGCGCTTATTTTGTTGGCCGTAAACTGGGGCGCAACAAACTCTGGCCGGCTATCAGTCCGAACAAAACCATTGAAGGTGCGGTCGGCGGCGTAATTATTGCTGTCATCACTGCGGTGATTTTTGCTCTTTTATCCGATGGCCTTCTACCTTTAGGTAATGCGTTGATGATCGGGCTTGCCAGCGCGGTAATCGGTCAACTAGGGGATCTTGTGCAATCAGCCTATAAGCGGGTATACGGCATTAAAGACTCTGGCAGTCTTTTACCTGGTCATGGCGGGATTTTAGACCGCTGTGACAGCTGGATTGTTGTATTTCCGTTCGTACATATTTTGAGTCTTCTCCCTTACTGATGAAAGGAAAGATGCAGGTATGAAAAAAATTAGTGTGCTTGGTTCCACAGGTTCCATCGGAACGCAGACATTAGATGTCGTCTCGAAATATCGTGATCAGTTTCAGATTGAAGGTTTAGCGGCAGGAAGCAATGTGGATCTGCTGATTCAGCAGTGCAAGGAATTTAAGCCGAAAAAGATTTCGGTAGCTACCAAAGAACTGGCGGAGCGTATTCGTCCGTTTCTTCCTGAAGGTACGCAGCTGTTTTTTGGCCGTGAGGGATTGATCGAGGTAGCAGCAGGAACCGATGCGGATATCGTCGTTACTGCTGTAGTCGGTAGTATGGGATTACCGTCTACATTAGCCGCGATTGAGGCTGGCAAAACGATTGGTTTGGCTAACAAGGAAACTCTTGTTACGGCTGGACATCTGGTTACGGCTTTAGCCCAAGCTAAAGGTGTTGATCTCATTCCGATCGACAGCGAACACTCGGCGATTTTTCAGTGTCTGAACGGCGAACGGCGTCAAGATGTTGAATTCATTACTATAACTGCATCTGGTGGTTCCTTCCGTGACTTAAACCGAGAACAGCTGAAAAATGTGACGGTGGAAGATGCTTTGAAACATCCGAACTGGTCCATGGGCGCTAAAATAACCATTGATTCGGCAACGATGGTGAACAAGGGTCTGGAAGTTATCGAGGCGCATTGGTTGTTTGGGCTGCCGTATGAACAGATTCAAGTACTGCTTCATCCAGAAAGTATCATTCACTCATTCGTACAGTACCGTGATTCCAGCATCATCGCACAACTCGGGAATCCGGACATGAGAGTGCCGATCCAATATGCGCTCACGTATCCGGAACGGTGGCCATCACCTTCACCCACACTATCTCTTGCAGAAGCCGGCAAGCTTCAATTCCGTGAAATGGACTTTGAGCGTTTTCCTTGTTTAAGGCTTGCTTACGAATGTGGTAAGATGGGTGGGACGGCAACAACGGTATTTAACGCCGCTAATGAAATGGCGGTTGCCCGTTTTCTGCGGAAAGAAATTTCATTTCTGCAGATTGAGGCTATCATCGAAAAAGTGCTGAACGAGCATAAGAACACACCTGAACCGGCTTTGGAGTTAATTGAAGAAAGTGACAAATTGGCGCGTGAGCTTGCCGCGCGACTGTAGGATTCTGAAGCTATTCGAAATTCTCCCTGAAAAAAGCTGACAGCATGTGATTCTCTTGTGATGAACAAGAGAATAATGATAATCTATAGGGACATACTGCGTTCTCAGAGGAAAAGGGGGATGTCAATTTGGAAATGGTGCAGGTCGTTTTTTTAACGGTGCTAATGTTCTTTGTCATCGTAACGGTGCATGAATGGGGGCACTATTATTTCGCCAAGCGAGCTGGTATTTTGGTTCGGGAGTTTGCGATCGGTTTCGGGCCGAAACTGTTCTCGTATAAACGTAACGAAACTCAATTCACATTGCGTATGCTTCCATTCGGAGGCTACGCCCGAATGGCCGGGGATGATCCGGAATTGATTGAAATTCAGGCGGGTCAGACAATTGCTGTAAGGTTGAATAGTGATAATCAGGTGAAGCGGATTTACCTGGACCAATTGGATAACCGTAAGAATATAATCCGGGGCGAGGTTCAGTTTATCGACCTGGAAGAACGTCTTTCCCTACGTCTGGATGTAGATGGTGAGTTTCAGCAGTACGAGGTTCATCCTCAAGCTATGATGATAACCAAGGGGACGGAAACACAGATCGCCCCTAAAAATCGCCAGTTCGGAAGTAAGACGGTCGGCCAACGTGCCCTTGCTATTTTTGCTGGTCCGGTGATGAATTTTTTACTTGCGTTCATTTTGTTCGCACTTCACATTCAGATGGCGGGAATTCCGGTGGAGAACCCGACTTATGTGCAGATTGGTAAGATTACAAAAGGCATGCCTGCGGATGAAGCGAATCTTCAGGAAGGCGACATCATCGAAACTGTCAATGGTACGGCAATAGGTGCGGATTTCAAAAAAATGATCGAACTTATTTCCGTTTCCAAGGACAAGCCGATGGATTGGACTGTTCGTCGTGGGGACGAGGTGTTTAATGTAACGTTAACACCACGATCCATGGAAGGACAAGAAGGCGGAAAGGTTGGTATCGTGACCGAGCTGCCAAGTCGTTCGGCGGGGTTCGGAGAGACCATTACCGGTTCAGGAAAAGCGATGGTGGATACGACAAACATCATTTTCCAGGGATTCAGTCAGTTGATTAATAAGTTCTCTATGGACGATTTGGGTGGTCCGGTTCGTACCTTTGAGGTTACCGGACAGATTGCTAAGCAAGGTATTGAGCAGTTGACCTATTGGGCAGCAATACTCAGCCTTTATCTTGGTATATTTAACCTGTTGCCAGTACCTGCACTTGACGGAAGTCGTCTCGTGTTTCTTGGAGTGGAGGCATTACGCGGCAAGCCGGTTGATCCAAACCGGGAAGGTATGGTGCATTTTATCGGATTCGCCATGTTGTTCCTCCTGATGATCGCCGTAACCTATAATGATATACTGCGTTTAATTAACGGTTAACCATTCATTTACGGCTCGGTGCGCCAGCCGCACGGAGCCGTAAATTTTTTTAAATATTAGAATTTATAAGTTTCACGCATATATGATCTAATATTTTGGCAATACCCTGACTTTAGCCTGATAAGCTGCATAATCGATGTTTTTATATGGGAGGACAAGTATTCTTATGTCTAAGGATAAACAATTCGTGACTGAAATTACGCCACAGGGAGAGGATTTCTCACGCTGGTATATTGATGTCATTAAAAAAGCGGACTTGATGGATTATTCACCGGTTCGGGGCTGTATCGTTTTCAAACCAGACGGCTATGAAATCTGGGAACATATCAAGGATGAATTGGATCGTCGGTTTAAAGAGACAGGACACCGCAATGCGTATTTCCCGCTCTTTATTCCGGAAAGTTTTTTCCAAAAGGAAAAAGAGCATGTGGAGGGCTTTAACCCGGAACTACCTTGGGTAACGGAAGCGGCTGGCGAGAAGCTTGAAGAGCGTCTTGCAATTCGTCCGACTTCTGAAACGATGATCGGACATATGTACTCCAAGTGGATTCAGTCTTACCGTGATCTTCCGGTGCTGATTAACCAGTGGGCCAACGTTGTACGCTGGGAGAAACGGACACTTCCATTTTTGCGGACGAGTGAGTTTTTATGGCAGGAAGGTCACACCGCTCATGAGACGGAAGAGGAAGCACGTCAAGAAACGATGCAAATGCTTGAGATTTACTGTGATTTTGTAGAGAACTACTTGGCAATTCCGGTTATTAAAGGCCAAAAGACACCTTCCGAGAAGTTTGCAGGTGCAGTGGATACTTATTCCATTGAAGCGATGATGAAAGATGGACGGGCTGTGCAGGCCGGTACATCTCACTTCATGGGAACCAACTTCTCCACAGCTTTTGAAATTCAATATTTGAATCGTGAAAATACGCTTGAGTATGCACACACCACCTCTTGGGGCGTAAGTACACGCTTGATCGGATCCTTGATCATGGTTCACGGGGATGATCGTGGATTGGTATTACCTCCGAAGGTTGCTCCAACACAAGTTATTATGGTTCCGATCGGACCTCCTAAGACTTGGGAAGCGGTTGTTGCACGTACGGACGAGCTGTTTAGCGAACTGAAATCAGCAGGAATTCGGGTTCGTGTAGATGATAATACTGATGTGCGTCCGGGGTGGAAGTTTAACGAGTACGAAATGCGCGGTGTTCCCGTCCGTCTGGAAATCGGACCTCGCGACATGGAGAACGGTGTATGTGTGCTCGTTTCCCGAATCACTGGAGAGAAGAAAATTGTACAACAAGCGAATCTGGTAGAGGAAGTTCAGGCGATGCTAGACCAAGTACATCAGGAGATGTATGACCGTGCCAAGGAATTCCGTGAAGATCATTTCTATTCTGTTGATACATTGGATGAAATGAAGGAAAGTATGGAAGAGAAGCGTGGCTTCACTTTGGCTGGATGGTGTGGTTCTGAGGCTTGTGAGGATACGGTAAAGCAGGAAACCGGTGCTACTAGCCGTAACATTCCGTTTGAACCGTCTGAACAGAAGAAGATCTGTCTCGTTTGTGGTGAAGAGGCAAATCATACCGTTCTGTTCGCAAGAGCTTACTAATGTGATAGAGTAATAGTTATAAAAAATGCTTGAACCATAACGAAACAAATTTTCCGGAAAGCTTCTGGATGGCATGACGCTCTGTGGGTAACAGGACGAATGGGTGCTGCCCCAGAAGCTTTTCGTTTGAAATATAAGAAAGTTTTAGATTTCATTTATACTTGGCTTATATTTCTCGCAGAAACGCCATCGTCCTCTCACAAGGAAGACGAAGTCGTTTCTACTTGTCTAACTGATTGTTTTTTTTCGTAAGCAGGGGGAGGGAACCATGGACACAGCGGAAGAGAAGAGAAAACGGTTTGAACTGCTGATGAAGCAGGGAGAGGTCCCGGCAGGTTTGATAGAACCCTATTTTTTAGACGGTTTGATTGAGCAGGTGGAGATCAGCCGCACCAGCAAGGAATGGACGGTAACCATCTTGAAGGAGACCCTCGTACCGTCAGAGGTATATCGGACGTTTTGCTTAAGGATACAAGAGAAAATGAATCATATCGCCAAGGTCAAGTTTGTATTTCGGTATCAGGGGACGATCCGTGAAACGGACATCGTACAGGAGTACTGGAGCCTTTTCCTGGAATGGGTGCACCGGGAAATTCCATCAGTGAATGGATGGATGGCGAGAGCCAAGTATGAAGTGGAGGAAGGTTTGCTGCAGCTCACGATGTCGGATGGTATGTCTCTGGAGCTTGCACGAAAGAAGCAGATCGACGAAGCTATCACTCGGTTCTATAGTCAGTACTTTGCGCTTACTCTTCGGGTGAAATTGAGTGTTGGCGATAATGGGCTGGCTGCCTATGAGGAGTTCGAGCAGAAGAAGCGTGAAGAAGAACGTGAAGTTATCCAGCAGATTATGACAAGTCTGGAAGTTGAGAACGATTCAGATGAAGAAGAAGGCGATATCAAACTACAGGTGGGTTATGACATCAAGGATCAGCCTGTACCGATTCAGGAAATCCAGGACGAGGAAAAGAAAATTGCGATTCAGGGTACCATTTTCGGCCTTGACCGTAAGGAGCTCCGAAACGGCAGTACACTCTTTATGTTTAACCTTACTGATTTTTCGGATTCACTGCAGATGAAGATGTTTGCCAAAACCAAGGACGATCTGAAGGTGCTGAATCTCCTGGCGGATGGCAAGTGGGTGAAGGCGCGCGGCCGGGTTGAGTTTGACCGGTTTATGCAGATACCTGAACTTGTGATGATTCCGTCGGATCTTACAGAAGTAAAAGCTCCGCCGTCTCGCAAAGATAATGCGCCTGTGAAGCGTGTGGAATTTCACCTTCATACAACAATGAGCACGATGGATGCTGTAACTTCGATTGATAAATATATTAAAACGGCTGCCGACTGGGGTCATAAAGCGATTGCGGTCAGTGACCACGGCGGTATTCAGTGTTACCCGGATGCCGATAAGCATTCCAGAAAAAACGGCATCAAGATGATGTATGGTGTAGAGGCCAATGTTGTAAACGATGCGGTTAATGTGGTGGAGCAGGCACAGCCGATTGAGCTGAATAGTGCAACATACGTCGTATTCGATATCGAGACTACTGGTCTATCCATCACGCGGAACAATATTACAGAACTTGCAGCCGTGAAAATGCATGAAGGCAAGGAAATTGACAGATATGCAACATTTGTTAACCCTCATGAAAAAATTCCTTACCATATCCAGCAGTTGACCAATATTACGGATGAAATGGTAAAGGACGCTCCAGACTTGGAACCAGTCCTCAAAGATTTCGTGGAATTTGTCGGGGATGCGGTACTGGTTGCCCATAACGCCAGATTTGATATGGGCTTTATTCAAGCCTCATTAAAGATCGCGGGGATGCCTACGCTAGAGAATCCATATTTAGATACGCTCGAGCTGGCACGATTGCTTCATCCGGGGATGAAGAACCACCGTTTGAATACACTGGCTAATAAATACAAGGTATTGCTGGAAAGCCATCACCGGGCCATTGACGACACCATTGCACTTGCTGGCATCTTGAATGGGCTGCTGGCAGATGTGGATAAGATGAAGGGGATTACGATGCTGAATCGTCTTAATGACTATGTCGGTAACGACTTGTCTAACACGAGACCTTTTCACTGTGGAATATACGCATTGAACCCGGTAGGCAAGAAAAATTTGTACAAGCTGGTATCCATGTCACACACGGAACATTTCAAAAAAGTGCCTTGTATTCCGAAGTCCAAGCTGGAGTCGATGCGTGACGGGCTGCTAGTGCTGTCAGGATGTGAGAAGGGTGAGTTTTTCGAGACGGTTCTCAATAAGACGGAGGAAGAAGCGGAAGAAATCGCCCAATTCTATGACGTTCTTGAAGTGCAGCCGTTAACGATGTACATGCACCTTGTGGATAAAGGTTTTGTTGGAAGTCCTGATGAGCTGAAGACGGCCATTGGGCGAGTGATCCGTATCGGGGAGAAGCTGAACAAGCCTGTTATTGCAACAGGAAACGTTCATTACCTCGAGCCGCGTCATAAGCTATTCCGTGACATTACAATTCACGGTATTACGGGTTTTAGCCCACTGAAGGATATTCGAAAGCCGGATGCTCATTTCCGTACAACTGAAGAGATGCTGGAGGAATTTGAGTATTTAGGCAAGGATAAAGCATTCGAAATCGTTGTTAAGAATACGAATGATTTGGCAGATCGGTTTGAGGAATTCGAACTGTTCCCGTCGAAGCTGTTCACTCCAATTATTGAAGGTGCGGATGAGGAAATCCGCAACACATGTTATGAAACCGCAAAATCGATTTATGGAGAAGAGCTGCCGGAGGTTGTTGTAGCCCGTCTGGAGAAAGAACTGGAGCCAATCATCAAGTACGGTTTCTCTGCGAACTATCTCATTTCCGAGAAACTGGTTAAGAAATCGAATCAGGATGGATACCTTGTAGGCTCGCGGGGCTCTGTAGGCTCTTCTGTAGTAGCAACCTTCTTGGGCATCTCAGAGGTTAACCCGCTTCCGGCTCATTACATTTGTAAGGATCCGGCTTGCAAGCACAGCGAATGGTTCCTGGACGGCAGCGTGCCAAGCGGATTCGACTTGCCGGGCAAGGCTTGTCCGGAATGCGGAAACATGATGAAAGGCGAGGGACAGGATATACCGTTCGAAACATTCCTAGGTTTCAAAGGGGACAAGGTTCCTGATATTGACTTGAACTTCTCCGGTGAATATCAACCGCTTGCCCATAATTTCACCAAAGAGATGTTCGGCGAGAAGAACGTATTCCGTGCCGGTACCATCGGTACCGTGGCAGAGAAGACGGCATTTGGCTTCGCCAAGAAATATGAAGAGCACAATAACAAGCTCTGGCGGGGCGCAGAATTGAACCGGCTTGCGTCAGGCTGTACCGGCGTCAAGCGGAGCACAGGCCAGCATCCCGGCGGGATCGTAGTTGTCCCGGATTATATTGAGGTTGAAGAGATCACGCCTGTGCAATTTCCGGCCGACGATGTCAATGCGGAGTGGAAAACAACGCATTTCGATTATCATGCCTTTGAAGCGAATCTGCTCAAGCTTGATATTCTCGGGCATGATGATCCGACCATGATGCGTATGCTTCAGGATTTGACGGGAGTAGACCCTACAACAATCCCGATGAATGATCCGAAGGTCATGAGTATGTTTAACTCCACGGATGCACTCGGTGTTACGCCGGAGCAAATCCGCTCACCTGTTGCAACATACGGGGTTCCCGAGATGGGTACGAAATTTGTTAGACAGATGCTGATTGAATCCCAGCCGTCAAGTTTCGCTGACCTTTTGCAAATTTCAGGATTGTCTCACGGTACAGGCGTATGGCTAGGGAATGCTCAGGAGCTGATTAAGAACGGTACATGCAACATCAAAACAGTTATCGGCTGTCGCGATGACATTATGCTGTTTCTGATTTACAAAGCGGGTATGGACGCCGGATTAGCGTTTAAGATTACGGAAAGTGTTCGTAAAGGTAAGGGACTGTCACAGGAATGGATTGACGAGATGAAGAGATGTAAAGTACCTCAGTGGTATATCGACTCATGTCTGAAAATCCAGTACATGTTCCCGAAGGCGCACGCTGCTGCCTATGTTATTTCGGCTGTGCGTACCGCCTATTTCAAGCTCTACCATCCGATTGAATACTACGCCACTTATTTCTCTGTTCGTGCTGAGGACTTTGATATCGAGTTGTGTTGTCAAGGTTATGATGCGATAGGGCGCCGGATTATTGAGATCGAACAGTTAGGATTTCAGGCAAGTACCAAGGAGAAGAGCATGCTTCCAATTCTTGAAATGGCACTGGAAATGTCAGCTCGCGGCTTAAAGTTCAAGAGTATTGATCTTTATCGTTCCGATGCTCTCCGCTTCATCGTGGATGGGGATTCACTAATTCCGCCATTCTCTGCCTTACAGGGTGTCGGTGACAACGCAGCACGAAACATTGCGGCTGCAAAAGAGTTCGGAGAGTTTCTGTCCATTGAAGATTTTCAGCAGAAATCCAAAGCCAGTAAGACAGCGGTTGAGCTGCTTACCCAAATGGGCTGCTTCCGAGGATTGCCGGAGAGCAACCAGCTCTCATTGTTTTAATGAATGGCTGAAAACAAAGGGGTTCAGCGGGCCTCTTGACAACTTGACAGTCAAGGACTCATACTTGTCACTATTGCCAGACTATGTTATAATTTTTTTGGTAATCATGGAGATAAAACCGTTGTGTAAAGAGTGGGGCAACCCACTCTTTACTCTTTGGTATATAGGAAATGAAAGTGTTGGAGGTTATGTTCTTTGAGCACACCGAAGATTAAAACGACTGTGGAAGAAATGGTGCAGCCGTATTTGGATGAACACGGCTTTGAACTGGTAGATGTGGAGTATGTTAAAGAAGGCAGCAATTGGTTTCTACGGGTGTTTGTGGACAAAGAAGGCGGCATCGATATAGACGATTGCGGTTCGGTCAGCGAATACCTGAGCCAAAAGCTGGACGAGAATGATCCAATTCCAACCGCTTACTTTCTTGAAGTTTCTTCACCTGGTGCAGAACGCCCATTGAAGAAGAAAGAAGACGTCGTCAAATCAGTTGGTAAAGATGTCTTCGTTACGGTTTACGAGGCTGTGGATGGAATGAAGGAATTTGAAGGCAAGCTGGAATCCTTTGATAACGAGGAGCTTGTCATTAAAGTCGGAAAGAAACAGCACGTTATTCCATATGCAAAAGTTGCCAGTGCCAGATTGGCCATCATTTTTTAGACGGAAGTTTTGAAAGGGGGAACCGATTTTCAATGAGTATGGATTTTATTGAAGCAATGAATGAATTGGAGAGAGACAAGGGGATTAGCAAGGATGTGCTGTTTGAAGCGATTGAGGCGGCACTTATTTCCAGCTATAAACGCAATTTCAACGCCGCGCAAAATGTGCGAGTGGATATGAACCGCAATACCGGAGTTATTAAGGTATATGCCCGCAAATTGATCGTGGAAGAGGTTCTGGATTCTCGCACAGAAATTTCGCTGCCTGCAGCACGTGACATTAACCCGCATTTTCAAATCGACGATATCGCCGAGATTGAAGTAACCCCGCGAGATTTTGGACGTATTGCAGCACAAACTGCCAAGCAGGTCGTTACACAACGCATTCGTGAAGCGGAACGTGGGCTGATCTACAGCGCCTTTATCGATAAGGAAGATGATATCGTAACAGGTACGCTGCAGCGTCAAGATCCGCGCAACATCTACATTGACCTGGGTAAGATTGAAGCGGTTCTACCGCTCACCGAGCTTATGCCTAACGAAAAGTTCAAGCACGGCGACCGGATCAAGGCGTACATTACTAAGGTTGAGAACACGACAAAGGGACCTCAGATTATGCTGTCCCGTACGCATCCGGGTCTCTTGAAGCGTCTGTTTGAGCTTGAGGTTCCTGAAATTTTTGACGGTGTAGTTGAAATTCGTTCCGTAGCTCGTGAAGCTGGGTTCCGTTCCAAAATCGCCGTGTACTCCCGCAACGAGGAGGTCGATCCTGTCGGCTCTTGTGTAGGGCCAAAAGGTATGCGTGTGCAGACGATCGTCAATGAGCTTCGTGGTGAAAAAATCGACATCGTGCGGTATTCGGAGCAGGTTGAGGAGTATGTTGCTAATGCTTTGAGTCCTTCCAAAGTATTGGAAGTTCAGGTTTACGAGGACGAGAAGATGGCTCGCGTTATCGTTCCTGACTATCAACTGTCTCTGGCCATCGGAATTAAAGGTCAGAACGCCCGACTTGCGGCTAAACTGACAGGCTGGAAAATCGATATTAAGAGCGAGAGCCAGGCGGAACAGGAATACGGCAGACCAAAAACCCATTCGGGTGAAATGCATCAGGATTCCGTCTCCGTCGATTAAAGTAAACAGACGGGGGTGTTAGCTTTGAAACAGAGAAAGATACCGCTTCGTAAATGTGTGGCTTGTCAGGAAATGATGTCCAAGAAGCAGCTTATCCGTGTAGTAAAGACACCCGATGATACAGTGCTTATTGATCTGACTGGCAAGAAGTCGGGCAGGGGCGCTTATTTGTGCGGGAAATTGTCCTGCTTTAAGCTTGCACACAAAAACAAAGCGCTTGATCGTGCTTTAAAGCATCATGTTCAGCCTGAAATTTATGAGCAGCTGGCACAGGACTTCATTAAGGTAGAAGATGAATTCCTAGCCGCCAAGGAGAGTGCCGATGACGAATAGGGCGCTTTCTCATTTGGGTCTTGCCATGCGAGCAGGTAAAGTGGTTACCGGCGATGAGATCGTGCTCAAAGTAATCCGGTCTTCTGAAGCGAAAATGGTCATTCTGGCGGGTGACGCCTCAGATAATACAAAAAAAAAGTTCCGCGATAAATGCGGAACTTATAAAATCCCTCTGGTAATCGGATTTGACCGGGAAAGACTGGGCACAAGTGTAGGTAAACCGCAAAGGGTTGTGCTGGCAGTGACGGATCAAGGATTCGCAGAAATGATCTCCAAGCAAGTGGGGATAATGTCGGAGGTGGAGTATATTGAGTAAACAGGAAAACAAAGACAATAAACTTCGTGTATATGAGTATGCTAAATCGTTGAGCATGAGCAGTAAGGAAATTATCACGATACTCAAGCGTCTGAACGTTCCAGTTAATAATCATATGAGTGTTATGGAAAACGAGACGGTATCCAAGGTGGAGCAGTTCTTTAAAGACATCAAGTCTAATGCTGCTGCTAAAAGGGACGGATCGGAAACATCACGGGGCGACAGCCGCAAGCCAGCAGTTTCTGGGGCTAGCAGTGCGGTTTCAGCTGGAAGCACTCAGGTAAACACTCCTCAACAAAATAACGAAGGCAGCCGCAGTGGGCAAAACGGCAGCCGGAATCAAGGTCAAAGACCATCTGGTCAAGGACAGGAACAAGGACAGCCTAAAAAACAACAGGAAAAGCAGGTAGGTATGAACAATAGAAATCAGAACACCCCAAATGCATCCGGCTCTCAACAGCGCTCTCAAGGTAGTCAGGATTCCCGGAGAACCAATAATTCCGGATCTTCCCAAGGAAACCAGCAAAACAACCGCAGCAGAGGCCCACAGGGCTCTGGTCAACAAAGCGGATCCCGTCCTCAGCAAGGAACAGGACAGGGTGGAGCACGCTCGCAAGGTGGAAGTCAGTCCCAAGGTTCACGTTCTCCTCAAGGTGGAGGTCAGTCCCAAGGTTCGCGTTCTCCTCAAGGTGGAGGTCAGTCCCAAGGTTCACGTTCTCCTCAAGGTGGAGGACAGTCTCAAGGCTCACGTTCCCCTCAAGGTGGAGGACAGTCTCAAGGAGGACGTTCCGACTCCAACCGTGCAGGCGGTAACACCGGCGGTTATTCCAACAATAACAACGCTGGAAACCGCGGTGGAAACAGAACCAACAATAATAACAACAACAACCGTCCAGGCTCCAAAAAATTTGACGACAACCGTCAAGGGGGCTTCCGTAACAATCGCGGAGGTAAGAATAACCGCGGTCGGAACCAGAACCAGCAGCCGCCTCGTGAGAAAATCGACAACACGCCGAAGAAAATTATCGTCCGTGGCAACATGACCGTCGGTGAAACGGCGAAGCTGCTTCATAAGGACGCTTCCGAGGTCATTAAGAAGCTGATTTTCCTCGGCGTGATGGCCACGATTAACCAGGAACTCGATATTGATACGATTCTGCTTCTGGCCGGCGAGTTCGGTGTTGAGGTAGAAGTGAAGATTCCGGTTGTGGAAGACCGCTTCGAAACGGTTGAAGAGGTTGATGATCCGGCGGATCTGCATGAACGTCCTCCGGTCGTTACGATTATGGGTCACGTCGACCATGGTAAAACGACACTTTTGGATGCTATTCGTTCAGCGAACGTATCCAGCGGCGAGGCTGGTGGTATTACCCAGCATATCGGTGCTTACCAGGTTGAAATTAACAGCAAGAAGATTACATTCTTGGATACACCAGGTCACGAAGCATTTACAGCTATGCGTGCCCGTGGTGCTCAAGTTACAGATATGACGATTATCGTAGTTGCGGCGGATGACGGCGTTATGCCTCAAACGGTTGAAGCCATCAACCACGCAAAGGCTGCGGGATTGCCAATTATCGTAGCAGTAAACAAGATTGATAAGCCTGAAGCGAATCCGGACAAAGTGAAACAGGAATTAACGGAGTATGAGCTTGTACCGGAAGAGTGGGGCGGAGACACAATCTTCGTTAACGTTTCGGCTAAACAGCGTATGGGTCTTGAGGATCTTCTTGAGATGATTCTGCTTGTAGCTGAAGTAAATGAGTACAAAGCGAACCCGGATAAGCGTGCCCGCGGTACCGTTATTGAAGCTGAACTGGATAAAGGCAGAGGTCCGGTGGCAAGGATTCTTGTACAACACGGTACACTTAAAGTCGGTGACGCCTTTGTTGCAGGTAACTGCTTCGGCCGTATCCGCGCTATGGTTAACGATAAGGGACGCCGTCTGAAAGAAGCCGGTCCTTCGACTCCTGTTGAAATTACAGGCTTGACCGAAGTTCCGGGAGCGGGAGATCCGTTTATGGTGTTTGAAGACGAGCGTAAAGCCCGTTCCATTGCCGATAAACGTTCCATCACACAGCGTCAATCCGAGTTGAACACAAATACACGTGTCACACTTGATGATTTGTTTCAACATATTAAAGATGGTGAAATTAAAGACCTTAACGTTATTATTAAAGGTGACGTGCAGGGTTCCGTTGAGGCGCTGAAAGGTTCCTTGAATAAAATCGAAGTGGAAGGCGTTCGCGTGAAAATCATTCACAGTGGCGCAGGCGCCATTACAGAGTCAGATGTTATTTTGGCTGCTGCTTCCAATGCCATCGTGATCGGCTTTAACGTGCGTCCGGATACTCAGGCTAAACAAACCGCTGAACAAGAAAAAGTGGATGTTCGCTTGCACCGGGTTATCTATAACGTGATTGAAGAGATTGAGCAAGCCATGAAAGGTATGCTGGATCCAATTTACAAGGAAAGTGTCATCGGCCATGCCGAAGTGCGTAACACCTTTAAAGTCAGCAAGGTGGGTACGATTGCAGGTTGTATGGTTACCTCCGGTAAAATATCGCGTAACGCCGAAATGCGCCTGATCCGTGACGGCATCGTTATTCATGAAGGTAAGATCGATTCACTCAAACGCTACAAAGATGATGCTAAAGATGTGGCGCAAGGTTATGAATGTGGCATTACCTTGGAAAGCTATAGTGACGTCAAAGAAGGAGACGTCATTGAAGCCTTTATCATGGAAACGGTAGAGCGCTAACGTAAAGAGGTGATCAGACATGGCTAAAATCCGAACAGGACGCGTCAGCGAACAAATTAAGAAAGAACTCAGCCAGCTTATACAGACGGAGATGAAGGATCCTCGAATCGGCTTCATCACCGTAACCGGGGTAGATGTGACGAATGACTTGTCACAGGCTAAGGTATATCTCAGCGTACTCGGTGATGATGAGCAGAAAGCTGCTACCTTGAAAGGACTTGAGAAAGCAAGTGGCTTTCTCCGTTCAGAGCTTGGCAAAAGAGTTCGTCTCCGCCATGTGCCGGAGTTGATCTTCAAGTTCGATGAATCCATTGCATACGGTAGCCGGATTGAGAAGCTACTAGGTGAAATCGGCGAGCGCGAAGAAGATTAGACAGATCGTTTTATAAAGGAGAGGGCGAATGCAGACCTATGAACAAGAGCTGCAGCAGGCCAAAAAATTTCTGCTGGAGCATGACGATTACTTGATAGTGTCGCACGTTCAGCCCGATGGAGATGCAGTCAGTTCCACCCTTGCGGTGGGCTGGCTTCTCTCACGTTTGGGCAAAAAATTCACTATGATGAACGAAGGAGTCATTCCGAAGAGAATGAAATCCTTATGGCATGCCGATGATCTAATCAACATGTCGGAGTACCCGCCGCAGCGTTCTTTTAGTAACATTATTTGTGTGGATTGTGCCGATTTTGAGCGTGTTGGCCGGACGAAGCAGTTTTTCACTGAGGATGCAATCATTGTTAACATTGATCATCATCCGACGAACAACCGGTACGGCGCTGTCAACGTGGTCCTTCCTGAGGCCGCAGCAACCGCAGAAATTCTTTTTGACCTGTTAAACTTGTTCGAAATAGAGTGGGACGCTGAAGTTGCCACAGCTATATACACGGGTCTGTTAACGGACACAGGTGGCTTCCGTTACGCAAATACGTCTCCAAAAGTGATGGGTATAGCTTCAGAGCTGCTATCCTATGGAGTGAATGGACCGGAGCTTGCGGAGTCGCTGCTGGAAGAGATGACCCTTCCGCAATTGAAAGTGCTGGTTCATGCGCTGAATACATTGAACATTACACCAGACGGTAAGGTAGCCTGGGTGTATGTTACACCTCAGCACATGATCGATACCGGAGCTGTTAATGAAGATCTGGAAGGTATCGTTAATTATCCGCGCAACATTCAAGGTGTAGAGGTCGGGATTTTGTTTAAGCAAGTGGATACCGGAGCTGTTAAGGTAAGCCTGCGTTCCGCTGGTAAAGTGGACGTGGCAGCATTGGCCCAATCCTTTGGCGGAGGCGGGCATGTTCGTGCAGCAGGCTGCCGGATCGAAGGAGATTTGGAAGACACTATTTCTAAGGTAGTAGAGCAGGTGAGACAAGCACTATGACAGAACTTGAAGGTATTTTGGCGGTACACAAGCCAGCTGGATGGACTTCACATGATGTTGTCGCTAAAGTACGCCGTCTTGTCAAAATGAAAAGAATCGGTCACGCGGGAACACTGGACCCTGAGGTAACGGGCGTATTGCCTCTTTGTCTCGGGCGTGCGACCCGTGTGGTTGAATACATGCAGGAGCTTCCCAAAGAGTACCGAGCAGTTCTCCGCTTAGGACTTTCTACAGATACCGAGGATATAACTGGTACGGTAATTGAGTCAGTGGAAACAGTAAATGTAACGAAGAAAGAAGCGGAGGAAACACTTCGTTCCTTTCTGGGTGAGATTTCTCAGGTACCGCCCATGTATTCAGCAGTGAAGGTTGATGGTAAAAGACTGTACGAGCTTGCCCGTGAAGGGAAGACAGTTGAACGCAAAAGCCGTACGGTTAACATTTATGAAATAGAGATGACGGGTTTTGAGGAACAGGAGAACTACACCGATATTTCTTTTCGTGTTCTGTGTTCCAAAGGAACTTATATCCGCACGCTCTGTGTAGATATTGGAAGGAAACTGGGACTCCCTTCGACGATGGCAAAACTTATGCGAACCTTATCGGCGGGGATTTCCTCAACCAAATGTTTGACACTGGAACAAATCGAACAGTTTATGGAAGACGGAACGTTAAGCTCCAGGTTGATCCCTGTGGATGAAGCTATCGTGCACTTGCCTGCCCACACTGTTACCGATGAGAAGAGGAATGCGGCTCTACAGGGACAAAGGTTGTCTGCCCGGGCCGTAGATCCTCCAGTTGATCACTCGGAATGTATCCGGTTGTATGACAGAGAGGACCGGTTTCTAGGTATATTCCAAAGACAGGAAGAGACGGGAGCTGTTGTTCCAGTCAAGGTCTTCTCTGTTTAAAACTAATGATGTCCTATCTAAGTGAATTGCAGGTGAGAAGCACATGAAAATCGTTTCTATATCTTATCCGTTAACTCCGGAACAGAAAAATGAGCTGGGTATTCCGCAGGTAGCGGCTATCGGCCAATTTGATGGCCTCCATCTGGGTCATGGCAGTGTTATTTCTACAGCTGTCGATTTAGCACGCAAAGAGGCTATACCGTCGGCAGTCATCACCTTTTACCCACATCCGAAGGATGTGATGCGTAAAGGGAATTATGAAGGTTATTTAACGCCTCAGGTGGACAAGCAGGAGCTGCTTGCCGAAATGGGGATTGATATACTCTATGTGGTGGATTTCAATGAGGATTTTTCACAAGTCAGTCCGGAAGATTTCGTAACGGAAATGCTCATGCCGCTTCAGCTGCATACGGCAGTGGTCGGCTTTGACTTCCGTTTCGGCTTTAAAGGTGCCGGCCGTGCAGACATGCTTCATGAGATGAGCAGAGGGACGATTCAGGTTGTCACGGTTCCACCTTTCCTTATGGACGGTGAGAAGGTTGGAAGTTCTTCCATACGATCGGCATTGTTTAGCGGTCGGATAGAAGATGCTACCCGTTGGCTTGGTCGGAATTACCGGATTCGTGGTACAGTGATTCATGGCGAGAAGCGGGGTCGCGCTTTGGGATTTCGTACAGCAAATCTGGAGCTTGAGGCACATTATGTTACTCCGGCTTTAGGAGTTTACGCTGTTTGGGCCCGGTGTTCTACGGATAAGGAGTGGCTTCCTGGCGTTATGAGTGTTGGTCTGAAACCTACCTTTCACGACGGTATAGTCAAGCCCATTTACGAGGTACATTTGCTTGACTTTGATGGAGACCTTTATGGACAAACCATGATTGTGGATGTTGTACAGTTTATCCGTAAGGAACTCAAATTCAATTCGGTTAACGAATTGATCGAGGGGATTTCACGGGATGTAGCCAAAACCAGAGAGATCTTGAACCGATAATTCCATTTTTTTGGACAAATTGCGATGATCGCATTTTCTTTTTTAAATAAAGTGTGCTATACTCTTAGAGGTTGCCCGGGTAACGGGCTTTCATAACCTTGGCTTGGTTGTTCGATCTCACCGTCGGTAACGAGGCCAATGGCGATTATAATGAAGGAGGTGAACAGGATGGCATTGACTCAAGAACGTAAACAACAACTGATTGACGAGCACAAAACTCACGAGTCCGATACAGGATCTCCAGAGGTGCAAATCGCTATCCTAACGGAAAACATTACGAGCTTGACTGACCACTTGCGTACGCACAAGAAAGATCATCACTCCCGTCGTGGATTGTTGAAAATGGTCGGCCAACGCCGTAAGTTGCTTGCATACTTGAAAAACAAGGATGTTAAACGTTACAGCGCTTTGATCGAGAAGCTTGGATTACGCCGCTAATAATCCATAAGGTGTACGAAAGCAGCCTGGTTGTCCACTGTCCTTCTTGGAACGACAGCGGTGCAGCCGGGCTCTTTTTAGATTCTAGGGATGCGGTTTATCCTTTGTATTCTTGACGGTTTGTTATGGGCTCAGATGGGTTCTTTCTGTTACATATACAGCCAGATACTGACCCGACTGAACCGCCCTGGATTTTTTAAAGGGCGGTATTTTAAGAGATAAGAAAGTCTAAACTTCGGAGAAACAGCATCCTTATCTCGCAAGAAAAACAACCGCTAAACGCGGTCTGTCTTCATTGAAGTACGTCGATAAGACGTTTTTCTTTAGAGATAAGAAAGGTATAAACTTCGGAGTAAACAGCATCCTTATCTCGCAAGAAAAACAACCGCTAAATGCGGTCTGTCTTCATTGAGGTACGTCGATAAGACGTTTTTCTTTAGAGATAAGAAAGTCTAAACTTCGGAGTAAACAGCATCCTTATCTCGCAAGAAAAACAACCGCTAAACGCGGTCTGTCTTCATTGAGATACGTCGATAAGACGTTTTTCTTATGAAGAACGCAAATACAGGCAATACTTGAAATTAGCAGGTAAAAATAAGAAGTCCTCACGAGGAGGGATTACATGGAAAAACGTGTTGAAATGCAGCTGGGAGGAAGACCACTCGTCTTGGAGACAGGCCGATTGGCTAAACAGGCTAACGCTGCGGTTATGGTCCGTTACGGCGATACGGCTGTACTGTGTACGGTAACGGCTTCAAGTGAACCAAAAGATTTGGATTTTTTCCCGCTGACCGTTAACTATGAAGAAAGATTGTACGCAGTAGGTAAAATTCCAGGCGGATTTATTAAACGTGAAGGTAGACCGAGTCAGAAAGCGATTCTGGCCAGCCGTTTGACGGACCGTCCGATTCGCCCGCTGTTTCCAGAAGGTTTCCGAAATGACGTTCAGGTATTGAATCTAGTTATGAGTGTGGATCAGGACTGTGCACCTGATATCGCAGCCATGATTGGTACCTCCGCTGCGCTTAGCATTTCCGATGTTCCGTTTAACGGGCCGATCGGTGGCGTAGCTGTTGGACGTATTGATGGAAAACTCATTATCAATCCGACCATTGCTGAGCAGGAAATCAGTGATGTCTATCTTGTCGTATCCGGTACGAAAGATGCGATTATGATGGTGGAAGCTGAAGCGAACGAAGTGCCTGAAGAAGTAATGCTCGAGGCGATTATGTTCGGTCATGATGAGATTAAGAAGATCGTAGCTACGATCGAGGAGCTTGTTAGCATCGCAGGTAAAGAAAAGATGGAAGTGAAACTTCATGCGGTCGATGAAACCGTAAACCGCGAGGTTCGCGAGTTTGCTGCTGAACGTTTGGTGGAAGCGGTTCGTATTGCTGAGAAGCATGCCCGTCAGGATGCGATCGATGTTATTAACGATGAAGCTTTTACTGTTTTTGAAGAGAAATACATTGAAACTCCTGAACTTTTGAAAGACGTTAAAGAGGTTCTGCACGATATCGTAAAAGAAGAAGTCAGACGCCTTATTACGCATGATAAAGTTCGTCCAGATGGACGCGGTCTGTCTGAAATCCGCCCGATCGAATGTGATACAAGCCTTCTGCCGCGTACACACGGCTCCGGTCTGTTTACACGTGGTCAAACACAAGCGCTTAGCGTTTGTACGCTTGGAGCTTTGGGTGACGTACAGATTCTTGATGGTATCGATCTGGAAGAAACGAAGCGTTTCATGCATCATTACAATTTCCCTCCGTTCAGTGTCGGCGAGGCTCGTCCTCTGCGTGCTCCAGGACGTCGCGAAATCGGACACGGTGCATTGGGTGAACGCGCATTGTCCAAGGTTATTCCTTCAGAAGTTGACTTCCCGTACACGATTCGTCTCGTTTCCGAGGTTATTGAATCCAACGGCTCGACATCCCAAGCAAGTATTTGCGCAAGTACTCTTGCCATGATGGATGCAGGTGTGCCGATTAAAGCGCCGGTTGCAGGTGTAGCCATGGGCTTGATCAAAGACGGTGATCATGTTTCTATCTTGACAGATATTCAAGGTATGGAAGATCATCTTGGCGATATGGATTTCAAGGTGGCAGGTACAGCTGAAGGCGTTACTGCAATCCAAATGGACATCAAGATTGACGGTATTGACCGCAATATTTTGCAGGAAGCTTTGGATCAGGCCAAAGAAGGCCGTATGCACATTCTCGGTAAAATGATGGAAGTGATCCAGAAGCCAAGAGAAACTCTTTCTCAATATGCTCCAAAAATCATTACAATGCAGATTAATCCGGATAAAATCCGTGACGTTATCGGTGCAGGCGGTAAAATCATCAATAAAATTATTGAAGAAACCGGCGTGAAAATCGATATCGAACAGGACGGTCGCGTATTCATTGCTTCATCTAATGCGGAGATGAACCAAAAAGCGCTTTCGATTATCGAAGGTATTGTGCGTGAAGTGGCTGTAGGTGAAATTTATACCGGAACCGTTAAACGGATTGAGAAGTTCGGTGCTTTTGTAGAAATTCTTCCGAACAAAGACGGTCTTGTTCATATTTCTCAGCTGTCCACCGAGCGTGTGGCTAAAGTGGAGGATGTTGTTGCGATCGGTGATGTGATTACCGTTAAGGTTACTGAAATCGATCAGCAAGGCCGGATTAACCTTTCCCGTAAAGCCGTTTTGACGGCTGAAACGAAGTAAGGGTAAACCGATACACGATCTATAATGAAGGAAAGAGGCAGAAATGATTCTGGCTCTTTTTTTTATATCTCTTTTGGGATTTGTTCGGTATGTAGATTGCAAGATAATAAGGTACATAATACGTATCCTCTGCTCATAAAATGGGACAAAGCCTAACAAAGGGGATGGATGCGTCCATGAAAGGATTGAAGGCGGCGGTGCTACTAGTCGGCATCGTATCAGTGTCAGGAATCGCGGTAATTACAGGTTCCTGGGAGTATATCAAACAGCTAAACGAGGTTCAAGGGGCTATAAATTTAGAGCAGCAGACTGCGGCTGTCGACGTGCAATTGCTGAATGAGATTGAAGCCGAAGCAGCTAAGACGAGAATTGAGCCCGTAGATGCTAAGGTGGATTCCGTGTGGAAAGCGGTCCCCGGTTATAACGGCCAGGAGATTCATGTGGAGGAAACGTACAAGAGTAATTTAAAGAGACGAGCGGGTGAACCGATTACGTACGTCTACCGGCAAATACCAGTGAAGGTAACACTGGATCAACTGGGCGAGCATCCGATTTACCGGGGGAATCCGAATAAACCGATGGTATCTTTGATGATTAACGTCGCCTGGGGTAACGAATTTATTGAACCGATGCTAAACATCCTGGATGAGGAAAAGATTAAAACAACCTTTTTCCTGGACGGAAGCTGGCTGGCGAAAAACCCGGAGCTGGCTGCTGAAATATTGAAAAGAGGCCACGAAGTCGAGAATCACGCATACTCTCATCCGAATATGAGCCAGCTGAGCCGGAGCCGTGCAGAGCTGGAAATTGCAAAAACGCAGGATCTGCTTAAGGAAAAACTAGGTGTAACGAACAAATGGTTCGCTCCTCCATCCGGTGATTTTAACCAGCAGACTGTTTCTATTGCACGAGCACGCGGCTTGAGAACCGTTATGTGGACACTTGATACCGTGGATTGGAGGAATCCTTCGCCGGAATCCGTCGTGCAAAAAATTTCAAAAAAAGTTGAGCCTGGCTTTCTGATCTTGATGCATCCTACCATCTCTTCCTCTAAAGCACTTAAAGGCATGATCCAAGGGATACGCGCTAAAGGACTGCAAATCGGTACAGTAAGCGAAACTTTATCACCTGAACGGATTATGCCTTATGGAAGTTGAGTGACTCTTTTAAGTTTGATACAATGTATGGATGGCATCAATCACCTTTAATATAGATTGAGTGAAACTAAGGAGCAGTTAGGAGGGCCTTTCGTGAAAAAAATACAGCTGTCAAACGGCCTGAGAGTAGTTATGGAACAAATCCCGACATGTCGTTCGGTCTCCTTCGGGATTTGGGTCAAAACCGGATCCCGCAATGAATCGCTGGATATAAACGGGATTACCCATTTTATTGAACATATGATGTTTAAAGGAACCGACCGGTTTGATGCCCGCGCGATAGCAGAACAGTTCGATGCGATAGGCGGCAATGTGAATGCATTTACTTCGAAAGAATATACGTGTTATTACGCGAAGGTGTTGGATGAGCATCTTCCGATTGCTGTAGATGTGTTGTCGGATATGTTCTTTAATTCGCGGCTTGATTCGGAAGAGCTGGCAAAAGAAAAAAATGTAATTCTTGAAGAAATCGCTATGTATGAAGACACACCGGATGATCTAGTTCATGATCTGATGTCTCTTTCCGCTTACGGGGATCATCCACTGGCTTATCCAATTTTAGGTACGAAAGAACGTCTCGAAGCGATGGACTCCGATGCTCTTAGATCGTATATGAACAGTCATTACACGATTGAGAATACGGTAATTGCCCTGGCCGGGAATATTGACGACAGTGTTATTGAACTGCTGGAGCGTCATTTTGGCGCTTTTAAGAACAATGGTTCAAGTCAGCAACTAACCGTGCCTGCCTTCCAGGACGGACTGATCTATCATAAGAAGAAGACGGAACAGAATCATATTTGTCTTTCCTTTCCCGGCAGTTCGATTGGAGATGAGCTCCAGTATGCGATGGTCTTGCTGAACAACGCCATTGGAGGCGGCATGAGCTCACGTCTTTTTCAGGAGATTCGTGAGAAACGGGGGCTTGCTTACTCCGTGTATTCTTATCATAGCTCTCATGCGGATAGCGGTATGTTTACTATTTATGCCGGTACCGCACCTAAACAGACGAAGGATGTACTTGAGCTGACGAAAGAGATCTTGTCGGATCTGGCTGTGAAGGGAATGTCGGAAGAAGAGCTTCATAAAGGTAAGGAGCAGCTTAAGGGAAGTCTTATTCTCAGCTTGGAAAGCACGGGCAGCCGCATGAACCGTCTCGGGAAAAATGAGCTTATGCTAGGCCGCCATTACAGCCTGGACGAAATGATTCAGCGCATTGAACAGGTTAATATGGAAGATGTCCAAAAGGTTATCAACCGTATGTTTGAAACCCCGTTCGCTCTAGCCATGGTTGGATCTTCAGATAAAGCGCTGAACAAAATTAGGAGGGACGAATTTGTTGCATTACGTTCAAATTAACAGACTGCCAGGTAATGAAGATGTGAAACTTCCGGTCAAAATGTCGGAGCTTGCAGCCGGCTTTGATCTGCATGCTGCTGTGGAGGTACCGGTTGTATTGATGCCAGGAGAGCGAAAGCTGATCCCAACAGGTATTGCCATCGCCATGCCAGGGGAGTTGGAAGCCCAAATCAGACCGCGCAGCGGACTGGCATACAAACATGGTATTACATGCCTGAATTCACCAGGTACAATTGACGCTGATTACCGCGGTGAGATTAAAGTGCTGCTGATCAACTTGGGACAAGAATCGTTTACGATTGAGCGCAACGAGCGCATCGCTCAAATGGTGTTTCAAACCGTGCCGTCTGTTGAATTTGTACAGGTAGACGAACTATCGGATACCATTCGGGGAGCCGGTGGATTTGGACATACAGGCAAATAGACACGTGCTTTAGTTTGGAGTTATAAGAATAGAACATTATTCTATTGAACCGTTCCGGAACTTCCGGAACGGTTTTTTTGTATGTTCCTTGATCGATTAACATATCGGCAGAAGTTTCAAGTACGCTCCGCTCACCTATTTTTAGGCTCCCGCATAAGATGGTCTATACTTGGTTGGGAAAGGAGCGAGCCTTGCATGCTGACAGGAGTCCGTACCGTCTTTATTGGCGGAGACGCACGACAGATTGAGGTTATTCGAAAATGTGCCGAGATGGATGCGTCTGTATCGATTGCCGGCTTTGACAAATTGCAGGATTCCTTCCAGGGAGTAGCCCGAGAGCCTCTTACGGCTGAGCTGCTGTCGGGGGCCGATGTCCTGGTGCTGCCCGTCGTTGGCTGTGATGATGAGGGCCGGATCGGCGCACTGTACGCGGAAGGGCCTTTAAAGCTGGAGGAGGAACACATCCAGGCAATGCCGAAACACGGAGTAGTTTATACGGGCATGGCTAAGAGCTACTTGAGGGCTCTGTGCGAAAAAAATAACATCAAGCTGGTTGAGCTGTTGGAGCGTGATGACGTGGCGATTTATAACTCTATACCGACTGCGGAAGGCGCACTGATGATGGCCATTCAAAATACAGATTTTACGATACATGGATCGACCAGTATGGTGCTAGGTATGGGACGGACTGGATTTACGATGGCTAGGAGTTTGCAGGGATTAGGCGCCAAAATAAAAATGGGTGTCCGCAAAAGCGATCATTTCGCTAGAGCAGAGGAAATGGGCTGGAAGCCATTTTTAATTAAGGATCTGGGTGCACAAGTGTCAGATATTGACCTGCTATTTAATACGATTCCAACGATGATTGTCACAGCACAGATTATATCCAAGATGCCCCATGAGGCTGTTATTATCGATCTCGCCTCTGCACCTGGCGGATGTGATTTCCGTTATGCTGAGAAAAGGGGCATTAAAGCTATGCTTGCACCTGGACTACCCGGAATCGTAGCTCCAAAAACAGCCGGTATCATTATGGCCAACACGTTAGTGGAGTTGATTTCAGAGGAAATCAAGATTCGGGGGGATGCGTAAATGAATTGGAATGGTAAAACGGTAGGTTATGCTTTAACGGGTTCACACTGTACGCTGGAAGAAGTTATGCCGCAAATTAAGCGCTTTAAAGACGGCGGTGCAAATGTGGTGCCGATCGTATCAGGAACGATTATGACGACGGATACCCGATTCGGCACATCGGAAAATTGGCAGAAACAGTTGAAAGATATAACGGGTAATGATATTATTTCTACAATTGTTGAGGCGGAACCATTAGGCCCTTCCAAGCTTCTGGATGTTCTGGTCATCGCACCTTGCACAGGAAATTCAACAAGTAAGCTGGCTAACGCCATGACGGATGGTCCTGTTTTGATGGCAGCCAAAGCGCAAATGAGAAACTGCCGGCCGCTTGTGCTGGCTATTTCGACGAACGACGGACTTGGATTGAATGCTGCAAATATCGCAAAACTGCTGGTCACGAAAAATATTTATTTTGTTCCTTTCGGACAGGATAATCCACAGCAGAAACCGAATTCGCTTGTTGCCAGAATGGAACTAATTCCGGAAACCTGTTATGCAGCACTTGAGGGGAAACAGCTGCAGCCTATGATCATTGAACGGTTTCATTCAGCATAAGGTTTAGAATCAGTAGCAGAGACAGTTTATATCATGAAGGGGAGACATGCCAGATGAACGAGCAAAAGTTTAATGTGGCCGTTGTTGGAGCGACGGGAGCGGTTGGAGAACAGATATTAGGACTTTTAGAGAAGCGGGATTTTCCGATTGCTGAACTGAAGCTTCTGTCCTCTGCTAGATCCGCAGGGAAGGTCGTTAAATTCAAAGGTCATGATGTTACAGTACAAGAAGCAACCCCCGACAGTTTTGCAGGCGTTGACATTGCATTGTTCAGCGCAGGTGGAGATGTTAGTAAAGAACTGGCACCGCATGCTGTACGTCATGGAGCTGTATGCATCGATAACACGAACGCTTTCCGCATGGACCCGGACAAAGTTCTGGTCGTACCGGAAGTAAATGCGGAGAAGATTGATGAACATAACGGTATTATTGCTAATCCTAACTGTTCTACGATTCAAATGGTAGCTGCGCTGAAACCGCTACATGATGCTTTGGGTATATCCCGCATCATAGTTTCCACCTATCAGGCTGTATCAGGTGCAGGTAGCCAGGCAATTCAGGAAATGCTTCGCCAGAGTAAGGAAGTGCTGGCAGGAAACGATGTTCAGCCGGACATTCTGCCGGTCGGATCGCTCCCGGTGAAGCATCAGATCGCGTTTAACGCTATTCCGCAGATCGATAAATTTGCGGATAACGGATATACTTTGGAAGAAATGAAAATGGTCCGTGAGACCAAAAAAATAATGGGCGACGAATCCATTGAAGTTACGGCTACCTGCGTTCGAATTCCGGTTGTACATGGTCATTCTGAATCTGTTTATGTTGAATTCAAGAACGACTACGAGCTGGAAGATGTAAAGACGCTGCTTGAAGCCGCTCCGGGTGTTACACTTGTGGACGATCCTGCTTCACAGGCATATCCCCTTGCAACGGATGCGGCAGGCAAACCGGACGTATTTGTCGGACGTTTGCGCCGTGATCTAGGACATAACCGCGGCCTGAATATGTGGATCGTCTCGGATAACCTGCTAAAAGGCGCGGCTTGGAATGCTGTGCAAATTGCAGAAATCATCGTTTCCAAACGAAACGGCCAGGCTTAAAAGCTGGCCGTTTCATTCCATCGGCGCCTTGATTGGTTCTCCGGCATAAACAACGGAGGAATACACATGCGCATTCTGGTTCAAAAATTCGGCGGTACTTCGTTATCCTCGCCACAAGCAAGAACCCATGTCATTGAACATATTCGCCGTGAGCTTGCCCGGCAGTATCGGCTGGTCGTGGTCGTGTCGGCGATGGGCCGTCGGGGAGAACCCTATGCAACGGATACACTTCTAGATTGGAGTGAGCAGAACGGTAACGGCCTTCCACTTCGGGAAAAAGACTTGCTGCTCTGCTGCGGTGAGATTATATCGGCAGCAACACTGTGCAGTCTTCTTCAGCATGAGGGGATTACAGCGACTGTGCTTACAGGTGCTCAAGCCGGATTTATCACAGATAATCAGTTCGGCAACGCGCGAATATTGGATGTGAAACCGGACCGGGTTCGAGCAGAACTGGAGAATGTCCAGGTAGTCATTGTGACTGGATTTCAGGGACAGACGGAGTCCGGTGATTTTACGACACTTGGACGGGGTGGCAGTGACACGTCAGCCACGGCGCTGGGCGCTGCGCTACGGGCAGAAATGATCGATATTTATACAGACGTGAACGGTATTTTGACAGCCGATCCCAGAATTGTTGAGGATGCTAGACCGCTAAGCCATATGAGCTATACAGAAATTTGCAATATGGCACATCAAGGGGCGAAAGTCATTCATCCGCGCGCGGTCGAAATTGCAATGCAATCGTTGATACCTGTTCGAGTCCGTTCAACCTTTACGGATAGTGAGGGGACACTTGTTACGCAACCAGACGGCTTTCATGATGTGCAGATGGGATTCGTTGACCGGTTTGTTAGCGGTGTGGCTTATGTTAGCAACATTACACAGATTTCAGTGGAGTGTGACCGTACGGAAGGTCTCCAGTTAAAAGTGTTCAAAACAATGGCTGAAAACTCGATAAGCGTCGATTTTATTAACGTTACTCCTACAGGAGTTCTGTATACTGTATTTGATAGTGACTCGGAGAAAGCGATATCGGCATTGCAGGGATTAAACCTGAAACCGAGGAGCCTGTCAGGCTGCGCTAAAGTTTCTGTGATCGGGGGAGGCATTAACGGTGTTCCCGGGATCATGGCTAAAATCGTGGAAGCTCTCAGCGAGCATGATATTCCAATACTCCAATCGGCAGATTCAAATACAACGATATGGGTCCTTGTAAAAAAAGAGGATATGGTTCAGGCGCTTCGGGCGCTTCACAGTAAATTTGAGCTTCACCGGTAAAATTTGTTGATTACTCGGCTTTGCCAAAATAGGTAAGGAGGAAACATTGTGGATTTCGGAAGATTGATTACGGCCATGGTTACCCCTTTTGATGCAAATGGTGAGATTAATTGGGACGAGACTGCAAGGCTGATCGATTATTTAATTGTTGATCAGAAGTCTGATTCCATTGTGGTTGCAGGGACTACAGGAGAATCCCCAACGTTAAGCGAAGATGAGAAGCTGAAGTTATTCCGGTTTGTTAAGGAGCATGCGGCTGGAAGAAGCAAAGTCATCGCGGGAACAGGAAGCAATGACACGGCTCACTCCATAGAGCTAACCCAAAAAGCTGAGCAATGCGGTGTCGACGGGATTCTTCTCGTGGCGCCATATTACAACAAACCGAATCAGGAAGGTCTGTTTCGGCATTTCGAAGCTATTGCGAAATCAACCTCGCTTCCGATCATGCTATATAATGTACCAGGGCGAACAGGAATCAGCCTAAGTACTGCAACAACACTGAGACTTGCTGAAATACCTAACATTATGGCGACCAAGGAGTGTGCCTCCTTGGAACAAGTAACCCAGATTGTTACGGGGGCACCTGAACATTTCATCGTATATTCAGGCGATGATTCCGCTGCTCTACCCGCAATGTCGGTAGGTGCATACGGGGTTGTAAGTGTGGCAAGTCATGTAGCTGGCTCCGTGATGAAGGATATGATTGATGCCTATGTCCGAGGTCAAGTGCAACAAGCCGCCAAACTGCACCAGAAGCTTTTCCCGTTATATAAAGGATTGTTCGAATGCCCGGATCCGCTCCCGAATCCGTCAGCTGTTAAATATGCTCTTGAAGTGAAGGGATATAAGGTAGGAGGAGTCCGCCTGCCGTTGATTTCCCCGAGCGAAAGCGAGTCTGCATACATCCGAAAAGTGCTCGAAGACTTGTAATTCATACAGTTACGAAGACAAATAATATGCATTTATCCCATAAATCCCGAAAAACCGCCTTTTTTACACAAGAAGGCGGTTTTTCTTTTATAAAACGCCGCTTTTTAGGGGTATCCTATGCCTTACTGGGTGGGTGACTTGTGTTTTGACTTTTTCTTCATGTATAATGAATTCAAGTGACTGGGTGCGGTATATTTTTGAAATTTAATATAACATTGGTGGACGTCCAAAACTATAGGAGGGTTAGATTCATTTGTCTAAAAAAATAAATAACGATAAACTATCGATTTTCGCCCTGGGCGGCGTCGGTGAGATCGGGAAAAACATGTATGTCATTCAGTATGCCAATGACATCGTTGTCGTGGATGCGGGATTGAAGTTCCCGGAAGAGGACATGCTTGGAATTGATATTGTTATTCCTGATATTACCTATTTGACTGAAAATCGTGACAAAGTGAGAGGCATTTTGCTGACTCACGGACACGAGGACCATATTGGCGGATTGCCTTACGTATTGAAACATCTGAATGTTCCTGTGTATGGAACAAAGCTGACACTGGGTCTGGTGGAGAACAAGCTGAAGGAAGCAAATTTGCTGGGCGAAACGAAGCGAATTCTGATTCATGCAGATTCAGAAATCCAGCTCGGAAGCACGTTGAAAGCTACTTTTTTCAAAACAAATCACAGTATTCCGGATTCTGTCGGTATTTGCATCGACACACCGGAAGGTAGTGTAGTTCATACAGGTGACTTTAAATTCGATCATACTCCAGTCAATGACCAGTATGCCGATTTGCAGCGTATGGCTGAAATCGGAAGCAAAGGTGTTCTGGCACTACTGTCAGACAGCACGAATGCAGAGAAACCGGGTTTTACACCATCCGAGAAAAACGTCGGGATCGTGTTGGAAGATATATTCCGCAAAGCGGATCAGCGCGTTGTTGTAGCAACGTTTGCATCAAACGTACACCGGATTCAGCAAGTGATGAACGCGGCGGAATCTACGGGTCGCAAAGTGACTGTTATCGGAAGAAGCATGGTGAATGTCGTATCTATCGCTTCCGATTTGGGATACCTTCACATTCCAGACGGAATGTTAATTGAACCAGAGGAAGTTAACAAGATGGCTGCCGATCGTGTGGTAGTACTGTGTACAGGTAGTCAAGGCGAGCCGATGTCTGCATTGACGCGCATGGCTCGTTCGACACATCGTAAAGTGGATATTTTACCTGGTGATACTGTTATTATTGCAGCAACACCTGTACCAGGTAACGAAAAATATGTGGGACGCACGATTGATGAACTGTTCCGTCTCGGTGCAGATGTTATTTATAGCGGTTCCAATTCCGGTGTTCACGTATCTGGACACGGAAGTCAGGAAGAACTTAAACTTATGCTGAACCTGATGAGACCGAAATATTTCATCCCTGTTCATGGTGAATTCCGTATGCAGCGTCGTCATGCGTTGCTTGCTGAATCCGTAGGCGTTGATCCTGACAATATATTCATTACGGATCTGGGTGAGATTGTTGAGATTCAAGGTGGTTCTGCACGCAAAGCCGGTAAAGTGACAGCTGGTAACGTACTGATCGACGGACTGGGTGTTGGCGATGTTGGCAACATTGTGCTCCGTGACCGTAAGCTGCTTTCTCAAGATGGTATTTTGGTTGTAGTTGTTACTCTTAGTAAACAAAACGGATCCATTGTATCCGGTCCAGATATTATTTCCCGCGGTTTCGTATATGTACGTGAATCAGAAGGTTTGCTGGAAGAGAGCAACCGAATCGTTTCGAGTACATTGCAGAAGCTAATGAGTGAAAATGTTAATGAATGGGCTTCACTTAAAACAAGTGTAAAAGATGCGTTGGGACGTTTCCTTTACGAGCAAACACGTCGCAGACCGATGATTCTTCCGATCATTATGGAAGTCTAATCTTTTACAAACCAACAGAATAATCAGGCACACAGTCGCCCCTTTCGCAGGTAATATTGGACGGTTTCCTCGAAAGGGGCTTTTTATATTGTGTGCACCACTCAAAAAGTAACGAAGATGTTCTACAAAGGCATAATCCGGTCTGTATGTTTGCCATACTACACTATAGTGCAACATGACTATGATATAAGGTAGGGTGCAGATATGGAAAACAACTCAGTTAACGGTAGAAGATCAGCATTTCGAGGAGAGACGGAACTTCCGGCAGTCCCATCGGAAGAGAATAAAAAACCGACGGTCATAGATACAATCCAGCAATTAGGGCAAACCAGTGTGCCCGCAGGCGGTGAGTCCAATATTTTTTGTATGACAATAATCGGTCAGATTGAAGGACATATCGTACTGCCGCCGCAAAATAAGACGACCAAATACGAGCATATCATTCCGCAATTGGTTGCTGCAGAGCAAAATCCACGGATTGAAGGACTGCTCATTATTTTGAATACGGTTGGGGGAGATGTAGAAGCAGGTCTTGCTATCGCAGAGATGATAGCCTCGCTAACGAAACCGACCGTTACCGTTGTCATTGGAGGGGGTCACAGCATCGGTGTACCGATTGCGGTAGCTTCGAGTTATTCCTTCATCGCTGAAAGTGCGACGATGACGATTCATCCGATCCGGATGAGCGGGCTGGTCATAGGGGTACCGCAGACTTTTGAATATATGGAGAAAATGCAGGAGCGGGTCGTCCGTTTTGTGACATCCCATTCCAGAATCACTGAACAACAATTCAAAGATTTGATGTTTAAAACGGGCGAGTTGAACCGGGATATCGGTACAGCTGTGGCAGGTATAGACGCTGTGAAATACGGATTAATGAATCAAGTGGGCGGAATCGGACAGGCTTTGGCTAGATTGAACGGGATGATTGGAGAACGGAAAAGTGTTAGTTCAGGAGGTATTACCCAATGACGCTATACACCGTGATGCCGCATGAAGTGATCTGGATGGAAGAAACTCAGCTTCATCAACCGGCTCAAACGATGGACCTCCAAATTGGCAGCCTGCTTATGCAGGTCGAAGTGCTGAGTGACAACAAGGCAAAAATAATACGATTGCTAAGTTGTGAGCTTGGGGATTATTTAAATCCGCTTTATGCTCCTGGCAGTACCATTTCGTTCGTTCCTGTCATTGAACAAAATAGGGCTAAAGTCTGAAAACAGAACATAGGTACGCCACCGGAATATATGTTATAATATGGCTTCGGGGGTGACACTATTGGCAAAACGCAAGCGAAAGAAAAGGGCTGTATTTGCCTCGGTCCTAAAGTATGAAATATATGGAATAATACTGATGACACTCTCGGTGATTGCATTATCCGGAGAGGCACCGGTAGGACGCTCCTTATCTAAAATGTCAGGATACCTGCTGGGCAAATACTATTTTGTAATCCCCCTGATCGGAATTTATTACGGATTAATGGTGATGATTCACCGGAAATGGCCCAAGCGCTGGAACAGCCGTAGAACCGGGGTGCTTCTGCTAGTCCTGTCCCTGACCTTGATGAGCAGTATTAGTGGATTGGAGCCGAAGCTGGCCCCGATTGGGCAACTGAACTCGGGTAATGTGCTTACCCAGATACATAGCGATTTACAAGGTGAGCTTTTGCATGGTAAAACGGACGGAAACCATCCGGTGATGGGAAGGGATATTAGCGGAGGCTATGCAGGTGCATTGCAGTTTTCTCTCCTGCTTATGTTTTTTGGCGGAATTGGTGCCCGTCTCATTATGATTGTCATGCTGTTCATTAGCTTTATGCTGATCACAAATCTGTCATATGTGGATCTTATGCGTATGCTCCGTACCCGCTTAGTCAATGCAAGTGGACATCTACAGAAGAAAATGCAGGGACGCCAGACCAAGGCTAAAGCTTCAGCTTCGAAGGCTGAACGAAAGAAGCCGCAGAGTCTTCCGGTGTATGAGGATGAAGATGATGACAGTGATGATCTGGATGATGTTGATATGTCGTTGTCCAGACGAAAATCGCCAGTATTCTTCCAACTATTTGGTAACAAGGGCTCTAAGTCTAAGAATAAGGCAGAACAAGCGGCTCAGGACAGCGTTGTGACTTCGGGCAAGGGCGGTCCAGCTGCCATGGGAGTAGCAGGCTTTCCTGGCATGGATCCGGTAGAAGATCACTCATTCGATTATGACATGCCGGGGGATGCGAGTATACAATCACCGGCTCCGACCTCACCCATTATTCGGGATTTCTTCGAGCAGGTTAAGCATGAAGATGTAGTGGAGGAAGAGGAACCGGATGAAATGGACTCTGCACATCTCCAAGAGACTGCAACGGATGGTGCACCTGAAGGCGCTGGAGAGATGGAACCGGGAATGGCAGAACATGCCTCGAAACCCGTTTCAGGACATACCTCTGAAGGAGAGGAGGGCCCAGAGAGCACTCCTCTCACACCGCCACCGCCTCCACCGAAACCTTATAAGCTTCCTCCGTTCCGTTTGCTCTCCAAGCCTAACAACGGCGGTAAGCTGGGGGACCAGAATGACTACATGCAGACAGCCCGTAAGCTTGAAGCTACTCTTGAAAGCTTCGGCGTCCGTGCTAAAGTGTTGGAGGTTGTTCGTGGCCCATCTGTAACCCGGTATGAGATTCAGCCGGATATCGGAGTGAAAGTCAGCCGGATTGTAAGTTTAACGGATGACATTGCACTTGCCCTTGCAGCCAAGGACATCCGTATGGAGGCGCCGATACCAGGCAAATCAGCAATTGGTATCGAGGTACCGAACAATGAGGTATCTATAGTAACGATGCGGGAAGTAATGGAGACGCCGATGTTCCATGATGCACAGTCTAAGCTGTCCATTGCTTTCGGACGTGACATTTCTGGACAGACTATTGTCGGGAACCTTGCCCGAATGCCCCATCTGCTTGTAGCTGGTGCGACAGGCTCCGGTAAGTCAGTATGTATTAATGGGATTATCACAAGCATTCTGTATAAAGCCAAGCCGGATGAAGTGAAATTTCTAATGGTCGATCCCAAAATGGTCGAGTTGAATGTGTACAACGGAATTCCTCATCTGATGGCTCCAGTGGTGACCGATCCTAAACGGGCTTCACTGGCTCTCAAGAAGATCGTGGTTGAAATGGAAAAACGTTATGAATTGTTTTCCAAATCGGGTACACGGAATATTGAAGGCTATAACACACTGATGAAAGATAATCCGTCGGCGGTATTGCCTTACATTGTCGTTATCGTGGACGAGCTTGCCGACCTGATGATGGTCGCAGCACATGATGTGGAGGAGGCGATAACCCGTCTCGCTCAAATGGCGCGTGCGGCGGGTATCCATCTGATTATTGCCACTCAGCGTCCTTCTGTAGACGTCATTACGGGTGTCATCAAGGCGAATATTCCTTCCCGGATCGCGTTCGGTGTATCGTCACAGGTCGATTCCAGAACGATTCTGGATATGGCCGGAGCAGAAAAGTTACTCGGCCGGGGTGATATGCTGTTCATGCCAATGGGATCATCAAAGCCTGTTCGGGTTCAAGGCGCATTTATGAGTGATCAGGAAGTGGAGAATATTGTAGGCTTTGTCCGTGATCAAGGGCAGGCGGAATATGATGAGTCTCTTGTTCCTGAAATAGATGAATCCTCAACTTCCGATGATGAGGTGCTGGATGAACTGTATGATCAGGCGATAGGTATTATTTTGGAAGCGAAGCAGGCATCGGTATCTCTGCTGCAGCGGCGTATGCGTGTCGGGTACACCCGTGCTGCACGGTTGATCGATTCAATGGAAGCCAGAGGGGTTATCGGTCCTTACGAGGGCAGTAAGCCGCGGGAGGTTCTCATGTCGATGGAACAATATCAGCAGAGTCGAGTCAGTTCATAACTATATCAGGGGGTGTCCTAAAAGGTCTATTGACCTGGGACGCCCCCTTCGTCTGTTGTGAGACGCTGCGCGTACGAATCAGTAGGTGATAGCACAATTTTAATTACAATTTAGAAACGGGTTTTGCCTTAGGGAGGGGCAAACCGTTTCTTTTTTGCATTGTGTGAGTGACAGATCTACTTCCTCTTGGAAGGTCGTGCATAGGAAACAGGCATGCTTGTCATAATAACTTTAGCGATCCTGTTAAATCACAAGAGAAAGGTAGAGCGCAGCATGAAAAACGCAAAGATTTGGCTACTTACCGGTGTCGTGGTGTTGATAACGGCGTCTATTTTCTCCCAGGCAAAGGTCACATCGAAAACCGAAAGTACTCCACTCACGCAGGAAGCCTTGCCGACTTTCAGCCAGGCTATTGTGAAATTCGGTTCCACCGGTGAGGATGTATATGAGCTACAGGGACGACTAAAGCATTTAGGGTTTTATCACGGTAAAATTGATAGTGTTTTTGGCTCTAAGACACGAGGTTCTGTCAAATGGTTTCAATCCGAGTTCGGTATGAAGGTTGATGGTATTGTTGGTCCTAAGGTAAAACTTAAGTTGTACAATGCTACGAAAGACTGGCGTCCAACAGAGCCTAAGCTTCATGAAGGCGGGGCTGCTAACACAGGCAAAAAGAAAGAGGATGCTAAGCTTTCTTCTGCCAATCCGATGGGATTGTCAGACAATGATCTGAAAATTATGGCGAATGCCGTCTATGGTGAAGCCCGCGGTGAACCGTTTGAAGGACAGGTTGCGGTTGCTGCTGTCATACTTAACCGTGTCAAATCACCGAGCTTTCCAAACACACCATCAGGTGTTATTTTCCAACCTCGAGCATTCACAGCTGTAGCTGACGGACAAATCTGGCTGGAGCCGAACGAAACTGCCAAAAAAGCGGTTCTCCAGGCTTTAAATGGCTGGGATCCTTCGGGAGGATGTCTCTATTACTTCAACCCGAAAACGGCTACTTCTGAGTGGATATGGACCCGTCCTCAAGTGAAAACCATAGGACAGCATATTTTCTGTATGTAATGTCGCAGGGAGCAATCGAGGGTTTGTCTTCGGTTGCTTCTTCACTTTGTGATGGGTTAGAATGGAACTAAATTACACCTTGTGCACCAACAATACATGTGGTAAGGGAGTTTTGGACCTTGACGACGAGAACGGGATTTGAACACGGTACGGCTGGCGGTATCCGGATTCATGTGCTGCCGACCCGCCGCTTCAAAACATTCGCAATTTCGCTGTATGCGGGAAGTCCACTGGATGAGAACACAGTGACGACAACGGCGCTGACACCGTTTGTGCTGCGGAGAGGTACGGTTTCCTATCCGGAGACCCGGGCCTTCCGGGAGCGGCTTGAACAACTGTATGGAGCAGGTTTCGGATTTGATGTTTATAAACGCGGAGATAACCAAATTGTTCATTTTCGAATGGACACAATCAACGATTCATTTGTTCAGAGTCCGGAGAGCCTTTTGAAATCGTCTTTTGCTTTTTTGGGCGAAGCTCTCACTGCACCAACTCTTGAGAATGGAGTATTTCGTACTTCCTATGTTCAGACGGAGCGGGACACCGTACGCAAAAAACTGGAAAGCATTGTGAATGACAAAATCCGCTATGCGGCCGAGCGTTGTATTGAGGTTATGTGCAGAAATGAGCCTTACCGGCTCCATCCTCTGGGTCAGCGTAAAGATTTAGACGGTATTACGGCGGAAAGTCTGTATGAAGCTTACCGCAAATGGCTGAACGAAGCCGTATTTGATCTTTACGTTGTCGGTGATACGTCCATCGACGAAGTGAAAAAGCTTGTTGAAGAGCATTTTACCATGGATCGCTCTAGTACAGCAGAATATACGGCTTCCGTTGTTCGTTCGGACTCTTCCGAACCACAGACGGTTGTCGAGAAGCTCGATATTAATCAAGGTAAGCTGAATCTTGGTCTGCGCAGCAAAATTACGTATAGCGACAAAGATTACGCAGCAGCCTTGATGTACAACGGAATTTTGGGTGGATACCCTCATTCCAAGCTGTTTGTGAATGTCCGGGAGAAGGAAAGTCTGGCGTATTACGCATCATCCCGTTATGACGGCCACAAAGGTATCGCGACGATTCAATCGGGTATCGAGATCCAGAATTACGAAAAAGCGGTTGATATTATCCGGAAACAGTTAGACGACATGGCCTCAGGTGTCATATCGGACAATGAAATGACACAGACCAAGGCTATGATTCGGAATGTGATTAAAGAAATGCAGGATTCGGCCTTTGAGTTAATCGCTTATGATTTTAACCGTCAGCTGTCCGGTAAGGAGCGTACTGCGGAGGAACTTCTAGAGCAGGTGGGAAATATTTCAGCAGCAGACGTTACACGCGCCGCATCCGCATTTTCGCTGGATACGATTTATTTCCTGAAAGGTCAAAAGGAGGAATAGCCGGTGCAAAGCATTCATTATGAGAACCTGCAGGAAACGTTGTATTATGAAGTGCTGGATAACGGACTGCACGTGTATGTGCTACCAAAGCCCGGATTCCAAAAAACATACGCAACGTTTGCCACGAAATACGGTTCTGTAGACAATCATTTTCGCGTAGAGGGTGAGCCGGAAATCAGAGTTCCTGACGGCATTGCCCACTTTCTTGAGCATAAAATGTTTGAAGAGCCTGAAGGAGACATTTTCGCCAAATTTGCGTCGAATGGAGCGTCTGCGAACGCGTTTACAAGTTTTGATCAGACGGTATATCTGTTCTCTGCGACAGAGAATATTATGGTGAACCTAGAGACATTGATTGACTTTGTTCAGAACCCTTATTTTACGGACCAGAACGTGGAGAAGGAAAAAGGGATCATTGGACAGGAAATCAATATGTATCAGGACAATCCAGATTGGCGCGTCTATTTCGGGTTGATCGAAGCGATGTATAAAGTGCACCCAGTGCATATTGACATTGCGGGAACCGTCAAGTCGATTGGAACGATTATGAAAGAAGACTTATACACGTGTTACAATGCCTTTTATCATCCAAGCAATATGCTGCTGTTTATTGTCGGTGGTGTGAATCCGGAAGAGACCATCTCAATGGTGAAGGCCAATCAGGCTGGAAAAAACTACGAGAAGCAAGGGGAAATTGAGCGTCTGTTCGATCAGGAGCCGCTGGAAGTTGCTGAGAAACGTAAGGTAAGCCGGCTTGCAGTTTCCTTGCCAAAATGTCTGTTCGGCTTTAAGGAGAAGAGTACTGGCCTTGCGGGTGAAGATCAGCTTCGCCTTGATCTGACCACAAAGCTGATGCTGGATCTGCTGTTTGGTTCAAGCACAGAGCTTTATCAGAAACTCTATGACGAGGATTTGATTTCGGACAATTTTTCGCATGAATTCAATAGCTCGCCTCAGTACGCGTTCTCTGCTGCAGGTGGTGACACGAGAGACCCTGAGCAGCTTCTTGAGCGTATTCGTGAGGAAGTGGAGCGCTTGAAGCAAAACGGATTTAACCAGTCCGACTTCGAGCGGGCCCGGAAAAAGAAAATGGGTGGTTACCTGCGCATGCTTAATTCCCCAGAGAACATCGCGCATGAATTTACCAGATACCAGTTCAGAGGAAGCAACCTGTTCTCGGTTCTGCCGGTATATGAGTCCATTACACTGGAGGATGTTAACCGCAGACTGCAGGAACATGTGGACTGGAATCAGCTTTCTGTTTCCCTTGTTGTAAGTCCGGAATGAACAATCTTAAGGGAGAGGTTCAGAAACCGATTGGGGAAATGACAGTATTGATCACAGGAGCCAGCAGAGGCATTGGAGCGGCGATAGCTGAGCGTTTTGCCGCTGTCGGCATGAATATCATTATTCACTACATGAATTCTCATGAGGCCGCTAATGAGGTTGCACGCCGCTGTATGAGCCATGGATCGAAGGTATTGACAGTTTCTGCAGATCTGAAGGATAAGGAACAGATTTTGCGGATGCATGAAAAGCTGCAGAGTCATGGCATGGAGCCTGATATTTTGGTCAACAACGCGGGAATTTCACATTATGGCCTTCTGGCGGATGTGACAGAAGAAGAATGGGATACAGTCATGTCAGTCAACCTGAAAGGTGCATTCTTATGCACACAAGCTTTTATGGGAAGGATGGTTTCGCAACGATTCGGGCGGATCATCAATGTATCTTCAGTATGGGGACTTTCCGGAGCTTCATGTGAGGTGTTATATTCCACGAGCAAGGGAGGGCTTAATGCGTTCACAAAAGCGCTGGCAAAGGAACTGGCTCCTTCCGGTGTGACGGTCAATGCGGTTGCTCCGGGTGCGGTGGATACGACCATGCTCGGACATTTGGAGGCTGATGAAATTCGTATGCTGGAGGAAGAAATTCCGGTGGGACGCCTTGCGCAGCCGGATGAAATATCTTCGCTTGTTTACTTCTTGGCTTTGCCGGAGTCCGGTTACATCACGGGTCAGGTCATCAGTCCAAACGGCGGGTGGGTGACCTGAGGCGGTTGTATAAATCATGATGGTGCATTTCTCCACTCATAGCGAGGGGAGTACGGGGACATATTATTATTGTTCATTTTAAATCTCAATTGCCAACAAGCAGAGGAGGATTTAATCATGTCATCCGTACTCAAGAATTTCGATTCATGGAAAAAGTTCCTTGGTGAGCGTATCGTTCAAGCCGAGAAAGCGGGAATGAATGAAGATACCATTTCCCAGCTTGCTTATGAAATCGGCGATTTCCTTGATGAGAAAGTCGATCCTCAAAACTCTTCCAACCGTGCTCTTAAAGAGCTCTGGGATGTAGGTAATGAGGAAGAGCGCCGTACGATTGCCCATCTCATGGTCAAACTGGCTAAAAGCAACGCATAGTTGGAGCAGCCCCCTAAAACAGGGGGCTTTTTATTCGAAAGTTACAGAGTTGTCCTTGCCTTTCATTTTCATTTTATATATCATTAACGTGACCCATTTTTTTAAACTTTTTTCGGCATGTCCATAATTGGTAAGTAATGTCGAAGGTTGATGGAATAGAAGTTCGATGAGGTGTCTTTGTGGAATCTAAACAATGGTATATGGAGTATAAGATACATAAGAACCGTCCAGGTTTGCTCGGTGATATTGCTTCTATGCTCGGTATGATGGAAGTGAACATTCTGACGATCAACGGTGTTGAAGGTCAGACGAGAGGTATGCTGCTCGAAACAGATGATGAAGAGAAAATTGTATTAATGGGTAAAATGTTAAATAAAGTCGAAAATATAACGGTGACGGCTTTAAGACCGCCTAAACTGGTTGATATTTTGGCTGTCCGTCATGGCCGTTACATCAATCGCGACTCTGACGATCATAAAACTTTTCGCTTTACCCGTGACGAGCTTGGTTTACTTGTTGATTTTTTAGGTGAATTGTTCAAAAGGGAAGGAAATCAGGTTATTGGTCTTCGGGGAATGCCGCGCGTTGGCAAAACAGAATCGATTATCGCCGGCAGCGTATGTGCGATGAAACGGTGGACGTTTGTTTCCTCGACGCTGCTGAGACAAACGATTCGCAGTCAACTGTCCGAGGATGAAATGAATTCCTCCAATGTGTTTATTATTGACGGAATCGTAAGCACCATTCGTTCCAACGAGAAGCACTACCAGCTTCTTCAGGACATTATGTCGATGGAGAGCACCAAAGTGATTGAGCATCCCGATATTTTTGTACGGGAATCGGAATATTCTTATGATGATTTTGATATTTTGATTGAATTGCGAAACAATCCGGGTGAAGAAATCGTTTATGATACATTCACCGGTTCATACAGTGATGATCTGTAAATGACCGCAGAAATTCCAAGAGGAGGTGATGGCATGTCCGATTTGGGACAACAATTGAGGGAGGCACGTCTTCAAAAAGGGATGAGCCTTGATGATGTGCAAGAAATGACAAAAATACGTAAGCGATACTTAGAAGCCATCGAGGCAGGGGACTATAAAGTTCTCCCAGGCAGCTTTTATGTTCGGGCATTCATCAAAACCTATGCGGAAGCGGTAGGTTTAAATCCGGATGAACTGCTCGAGGGCCACAAACAAGATGTGCCCAATCCGCAGCCGGAAGCAACAATGGAGCCAGTTATTCAGAAGCGCGCCGCACGGGCGTCTTCCGATCGGAACATGAGCTGGCTTCCAACAGTATTGATGTGGACATTTCCCATATTGATTATCGCTGTTATTTATCTATATGCGGTTAAGTCTAATAATTCCGCACCGGACGACACAATTCCGCCGACAACACAGACTGATCCGGCTGACCAAGGTGGGGGAGAACAGACTCCTACGCCGAGTCCTGAAGGCGCTCAGGGCGAGGGTGGTACTGATGAAGGAAATGTAACTGATCCGGGAACTGAAACAGGCGAGGAAGAAACGGAGCCTGAAGAAAAACCGGATGAAGAGCAACCGGGCCAAGTGACTATTACAGAAGATCGCAAAGAAGGCAATATCACCGTCTTTAAAGTAGCTGCACCAACTGGAACGCCCGTAAAAGTTGAAATTAAGGCCACAGGAAAAAGCTGGGTTGAGGTTTACCGTGGATCCAACTCGAAAGGTGAAAAATTATCGTTTGGTATGATGGAAGCAGGAAACGAGGTAAGCTTTGATATCGATAGCCAGGGCATGTACGTTAAGTCAGGATATTCCCCGGCAACGGCTATTACGGTCGGGGGGCAGACGGTAACAGACGGAAAATCATCTTCACGTCTGAGGTTTGAACCGATCGATTCGAGCGCGACCGGCAGTGATAGCACCGAAACAGAAGGAGAATAGTCTTTCCTTTCTCGGGAGAAATTAATAGCGGTATGCGGAATTTGCATACCGCTATTTTCACATTCCTGAGGAGGTGGGGACAGGGTGACAGCCAGTTGGATTGTAATTGGACTGGGCATGATTGTAAGCCTTTTAGGATATTATCTAATTCCACATAATTGGGGGTACGGTATTCTCGGTTTCGGGCTTGCCCATATTATCCTGGGTGTTCTTGATATGTTCCGTCAACCTGCAAAAAACAGAGGCGGGAGCAATTAGTGGGCACAGGCTTCGTTTTCTCCTTAAGGTGAAGACGAGGTCTTTTTGCATCAATTGCAGTACGGTGGATTAGACTTCCACCTCAGTTATACCCTATAATAGAATGGACATATAGTTCGAAAGGAAGGAATAACCATGAGTTCTGAAAGTTCATTTGATATCGTGTCCAAGATGGACATGCAAGAATTGAGCAACGCGATCAACCAGGCGGAGCGTGAGATCGAGACCCGCTTCGACTTTAAAGACAGCAAAAGCAGCCTGAAGCTCGATAAAGACGCGCTTGTCATCGCATCTGAGGACGAATACAAGTTGAATGCGGTTATCGATATTTTACAATCCAAAATGGTGAAACGGGGATTATCCCTGAAGAATGTGGATTACGGCAAAATTGAACCTGCCTCACTCGGTACCGTCAGACAGCGTCTCTCGCTCAAGCAGGGCATCGATCAGGAGAATTCGAAAAAGATCAACATCCTGATCCGTGATTCGAAGCTGAAGGTAAAGAGCCAGATACAGGGAGACCAGATTCGAGTTACAGGCAAAAGCAAGAACGATCTTCAGGCGATTATGCAGCTGCTCCGCAAAGCGGACCTTCCGCTGGACCTGCAGTTCACTAACCTGAAATAAGCCTAGGCCTCCCTTCGTATGCGAGGAGGAGGTTTTTCTTTTTTTTTGACATGGACCAGCCTTAATATTATACTGAAAATCGATATTACAGGAGTTCGGAGAAGATTATTGGTGGATGAATGCAAGCAATGTTATCCGCTTAACATTTTGTACATAAAATTAGATTAGAAACTCTCAACCCCAATATAGGGAGGTTGCTTCATGAATTTACCGAATCGCATAACGTTGGCCCGGATTTGCCTAATACCCATAATGATGATTTTTTTGCTGGTGGACTTCGGTTTTTACCCGGATCCGATCGTATGGAACGGTTTTAAGCTACCATACAACCAGCTCATCGCTGGGCTGATCTTTATACTGGCGGCCAGCACGGATGGAATTGATGGTTACCTGGCGCGTAAGAACAATATGGTAACCAATCTTGGCAAACTTTTGGATCCGCTGGCAGATAAACTGCTTGTTGCTGCTGTGCTCATCTCATTGGTTGAGATGGGAAAGGTGGAGTCCTGGATCGTGGTCGTGATTATCAGCCGTGAATTTGCTGTGACCGGATTGCGTCAAATTGCCCTTCTTGACGGAGCTGTTGTAGCCGCAGGGAACTCGGGTAAGTTAAAGACGGTAATTCAGATCGTGGCTATTGTGGCACTGATGATTAACAACTTTCCGTTTGTGTTCTTTGGAATTCCGTTTGATCAGATTGCAATTTGGGCGGCAGCATTGATCACGATCTATTCCGGTGCAGAATATTTTGTGAAAAACAAACACCTTCTCAGGGGTACTGGGGCATAATAGCAATAGGAGAAATCCTATTGCTTTTTTCTTCCATTTTCACATAGATCAGGATAGGGTAATAAAATCAATAGAGAGATATAATCAGGAGGTTGTCGTGGTATGAAAGCTGAAATTGTTGCGGTCGGGACCGAATTGCTGCTCGGCCAAATTGTTAATACAAATGCACAATACTTATCCAGACAATTGGCGGGTATGGGGATTGATGTGTACTACCAGACCGTTGTTGGTGACAACATAGAGCGCATAAAAGAAACGTTGAAGCTTTCCTGCAGTCGTGCCGATATCATCGTACTGACGGGAGGCCTTGGACCGACACAGGATGATATTACGAAGGATGCCTTGGCGGAATTCATTGGTACTTCATTACATATTGACCGGATGGCGATGGATAACATTGACCGATTTTTTATGGACCGTGGTAAGGAAATGACAGAGAACAACAAGCGTCAGGCACTGGCTATTGATGGGGGAACTCCGCTACCGAATGAAACTGGACTTGCCGTTGGTAATGCAGTTACGCATGAAGGAACTCATTATATCGTGCTTCCGGGACCGCCGAGAGAGCTGATGCCCATGTTTGAGCAGCAGGCCATGCCTTGGCTCATGCAGCATGTACTTACGAATGAGCTACCACTCTACTCCAAAATGCTTAAGTTTGCGGGGATCGGTGAATCTGCGCTGGATGACCGTCTATCGGATTTGATCAGTACCCAGACCGATCCAACTATAGCGCTATATGCAAAAGAAGGAGAAGTGACGGTTCGAATCTCTACAAAAGCTCCCAGCGAGGGAGAGGCTATGGAGAAGTTGAACGAGCTTGAAGTACAGATAAAAAGCATCGTGCCTGAACATATGTATGCCAGTGAAGATGTTCCGATTGAACAAGTGATTGTCGATATGATGGCTGATCGGGGCTGGACACTCAGCGCTGCGGAAAGCTGCACTGGTGGTCTTGTTATGGAGACCCTCACATCCATTCCGGGCAGCGCGAAGATGCTGCTTGGCGGAATCGTCTGCTATACGAACCAGATCAAGCATAAGCTGATCAATGTGCCGCAACAACTGCTTGAAGGCGAAGATGCTCCGGGCGCTGTTTCACCTGAAGTTGCTGAGGTTCTTGCCGAGCAGATCCGGATGGTGACAGACAGTGACTTCGGTTTATCGGTGACAGGTGTCGCAGGTCCAGGGCATGCCGAGCGCAAGCCGGTAGGGCTTGTGTATATCGGGTTGTCTGAACGGGGCAAGAAGACTGAAGTTCATGAACTTCACTTTAAAGGAAACAGAGAGATGATACGTATCCGCGCGACCAAAGCGTTGCTATACCGTTTATGGCGCAGACTTACAGCGGTGCAGCCTCAGTAAAAAATTAACAACAGACTTGAATCATAAGTTGTCTGAAAGTATAATTGGTATACGGAAGAACCGTGGCATATCAGATGATGTGGCCGCGGTTTTTGCTGTTTTGGGAGCTGCCGCGGCTGAAGCCGGGGGGTGGAGCGTCCAGTAAAAAAAACGAATGTATGTTCGAAAAAAGGCTTGGCAAACGTGTAAAAACAAGGTATTATATTACTATCAACAGTTGAAGGGTTGTGGAAGAATTGTCAGATCGTCGTGCTGCGCTGGATATGGCGCTTCGTCAGATAGAGAAACAGTTCGGTAAAGGTTCGATTATGAAGTTGGGTGAATCAACCCATATGCAAGTGGAAATCGTGCCAAGCGGATCTTTGGCATTGGATATAGCATTAGGAACAGGCGGTCTGCCTAAAGGTCGGATCATTGAAGTCTATGGACCGGAATCTTCCGGTAAGACAACGGTGGCACTTCATGCTATAGCTGAAGTTCAAAAAGCGGGTGGACAAGCCGCATTTATCGATGCCGAGCATGCTTTGGACCCGTCATACGCCAACAAATTAGGTGTCAACATTGACGAGCTTCTGTTGTCCCAGCCGGATACGGGAGAACAAGCTCTTGAAATCGCTGAAGCACTTGTCCGCAGTGGTGCTGTTGACATTATTGTTATTGACTCCGTAGCAGCACTCGTTCCGAAAGCGGAGATCGAGGGTGACATGGGTGACTCTCACGTGGGTCTGCAAGCCCGTCTGATGTCGCAGGCTCTTCGTAAATTGTCTGGAGCGATCAGCAAGTCGAAGACGATTGCTGTTTTCATCAACCAGCTTCGTGAGAAAGTCGGTGTAATGTTCGGTAATCCGGAAACGACTCCGGGCGGCCGTGCATTGAAGTTCTATTCTACAGTTCGTCTTGATGTCCGTCGTATTGAGAGTATCAAGATGGGCAATGACATAGTCGGTAACCGTACACGTGTCAAAGTCGTAAAGAATAAAGTTGCTCCTCCGTTTAAGCAGGCTGAGATCGATATTATGTATGGTGAAGGCATTTCGAAAGAAGGAAGCCTGATTGATATCGGTACAGAACTTGATATTGTAGATAAGAGCGGTGCATGGTATTCCTTTACAGGCGAGCGTTTGGGCCAAGGTCGTGAAAATGCGAAGCAATTCCTGAAGGAACATCCGGAAATCGCAGACGTTATTGAGAATAAAATCCGGGAGTCAAGCAACCTGACTACCAATGTGCCTGTTCCTAGTGAAAGCGATAAAGCGAAGGAAGAGCAGGAAGAGCAAGAATTGTTTAAAGCAGAATAGTTCACCGTATATTTGCGGTGTCTGAAAGGCCGCCGGTGCTAATACATCACCGAGCGGTCTTCTTGAGTATATGAATCTATCTGTTTTAAGAATTTTGTATTTTAAGTAGAAACGTTTGCCGTCTGTATAGTGCGGGCGGCAAGCGTTTCTACTTGTTTACTGCGGAAGAGCAGGAGGAGAATTATGGAAGAAGAATACAATAACCAGCCAGTACCACAAGAAGAATTGAACGGTGTCTCTCATTTTCCGAATGGTGAGGATTTGATGATCACCTCTGTGGAAATGCTGCGGAAGCCCAAGCACCGCTATCTAATTACCTTTGGTCGATACAGCATGTCGGTACATGAAGATGTCATGATCAAATACCGGATGATGAAGGGGAGTATATTCCGGAAGGAAGAGCTGGAGGAGATCGTTGTTGCAGATGAGCGGCAGCAGGCTTATGTTGAAGCACTGCGATTTCTGGAACGGAAGCCTCGAACGGCTCAGGAGATTGCCCAGCGTCTTAACCAGAAGGGAATGACAGCTGACGGGATAGAGAAAACGATTATTCGACTGCAGCAGGAACGTTTAGTTGATGATGAATTATATGCCAAACAGTGGGCAGAGCAGCGGATCACAAGGCAGAAGAAAGGGCGGATGTGGGTCAGGCAGGAACTCCGTCAGAAAGGGATACAGACTGAACTCATTGCCGATGCTTTGAATGAAGTGAGTGAAGAGGATGAATTGCAGAGCGCTTATACTGTGGGACAGAAGAAATGGTACCAGATCAAAGGAGATGCCCTGGAGCGCAAGCGTAAGACGGGAGCTTTCTTGATGCGCCGGGGTTTTACGGGCGAACAGGTACGCAAAGTTATTAACAAACTGATTGCAGAGGACCGTGAAGCGGAAGAGAATCTTGAAGAGCCTGAAGTGTTTAATTGACAAATATTGCTTATTAGGACTCTAAAGTGCTGTTTTTGGATGATCATGGTCATTAATCAAGTGCTTTCCCTTGACAATTTCTTTTCTTAAATACTAAAATGAAAATGAATCTTTATCATTTATAGGTGCCTTTTTCCTTCCAAAAAAGTTACTTTTATGAAAGATTCGATTCATGATTCGCCAATTCATAGTGAAATGTAATCTGCCGGTATCGGCGGGCTATGCGTATGTTACACCATACGCAATGTTGACGGCAGAATAAGCTGCCGGAATTTTATGTATGAATGAAGCTAGAGTGACATGACAATTGAACATTTCCCAAGGAATGCCTTGGAGGAACCAACGAGGAGGTGAACAGATGGAAACCCTGATCTGGATCATAATCGTTCTCGTTGTAGCCGCTATATTCTTTGGGTTCGGTTATTTTATTCGCAAATCCCTTGCAGAAGCTAAAATTTCTAGCGCAGAACATGCCGCCATTCAGATCGTTGAGAACGCAAAGAAGGAAGCGGAAGCGCTGAAGAAAGAAACGGTACTCGAAGCTAAGGATGAAGTCCACAAAATTCGGGCCGAGGCTGAAAAAGACACTCGCGAACGTCGGAATGAAATTCAACGACAGGAACGCAGATTGTTGCAAAAGGAAGAATCGCTGGATAAAAAATTGGAATCTTTGGAACGTAAAGAAGAACAAGTGGCGAACAAAGAGAAACGAATTGAAGAAACCCAGCAGCAGATTGATTTGATTTACAAAAACCAGGTAACAGAATTGGAGCGAATTTCCAATCTGACCATGGAAGATGCCAGAAGCATCATTTTGAGCAACGTAGAGCAGGAAGTTCGCCACGAAACCGCGCAGATGATCAAAGAACTTGAGCAGCAGGCTAAGGAAGAGGCAGACAAGAAGTCGCGTGAAATTATTACGCTTGCCATCCAACGCTGTGCAGCTGATCATGTAGCGGAAACTACGGTTTCCGTCGTGACACTGCCGAACGAAGAAATGAAGGGCCGGATTATTGGCCGTGAAGGTCGTAACATCCGTGCACTTGAAACCCTTACAGGGATTGACCTCATTATCGATGATACACCGGAAGCGGTTATACTATCGGGCTTCGATCCGATTCGCCGTGAAATTGCTCGCACAGCTTTGGAGAAATTGGTGGCAGACGGTCGGATTCATCCGGCTCGTATCGAAGAGATGGTAGAGAAGTCCCGCAAGGAAGTGGACGAACGGATCCGCGAGTATGGAGAGCAGGCAACCTTTGAGGTTGGTGTGCATGGTTTGCATCCGGACCTGATCAAGATTCTGGGCCGCTTGAAATTCCGTACAAGCTATGGACAAAACGTGCTGAAGCATTCCATGGAAGTCGCTTACTTGACCGGTCTTATGGCTGGAGAGCTTGGCGAAGACATCACATTGGCGAAACGTGCCGGGCTGTTGCATGACATCGGTAAAGCGCTGGATCACGAAGTGGAAGGGTCGCACGTTGAAATCGGCGTGGAGCTGGCGAAGAAGTACAAAGAACATCCGGTGGTTATCAACAGCATTGCTTCCCACCATGGCGACTGCGAAGCGACCTCCGTTATTGCTATGCTTGTTGGTGCGGCTGACGCATTGTCTGCGGCAAGACCGGGAGCACGGAGAGAAACACTGGAGACTTACATTAAGCGTCTCGAGAAATTGGAAGCTATCACCGAATCGTTTGAGGGTGTTGAGAAATCATATGCCATTCAAGCCGGACGTGAAGTCCGTGTCATGGTACAACCTGATAAGATCGATGATGCTGAAGCTTTCCGCTTGGCACGTGATATTACGAAGACGATTGAGAATGAACTGGATTACCCTGGTCATATCAAGGTCACCGTTATCCGTGAAACTCGAGCGGTTGATTACGCGAAATAAAGTTCCAGATAAAAAAGTGGCCGCTTCCCGGCCACTTTTTATCTTTCATACCGAAATTTTTTCGATTAAAGGAGTTGATTGGCATCAACGTTTTATTCATAGGCGATATTGTTGGCAGCACTGGCCGGAAGGCTCTTAAAACTTCCTTGCCAGAATTGAAGTCCAAATATAATCCGCATATCATTATAGCAAACGGCGAGAACGCAGCATCGGGGCGGGGAATAACATCCGCAATCGCCAATGAGTTTTTCAACTGGGGTATTCATGGGATTACAATGGGGAATCACACATGGGATAATCGTGACATTTTTGAATTCATAGACCATGAATCCCGGATGGTAAGGCCTGCTAACTTTCCTCCAGGAACACCAGGGCGTGGTCATACGGTGATTAAAGTGAATGGCAAGGAGCTCGCTATCGTCAATCTGATGGGCCGGACATTTCTCCCTGCGATAGATTGTCCATTCCGGGCGGCAGACGAAATTGTGGATGAGCTTCGGATGAAGCATAAACATATTCTGGTTGATTTTCACGCGGAAGCCACATCAGAGAAGATCGCGATGGGTTGGCATATGGATGGACGAGCGTCGATCGTCGTGGGTACACATACACATGTGCAGAGCAACGACGATACAATTTTGCCGAACGGAACGGCATATCTGACAGATACGGGCATGGTTGGGTCCAAAGAAGGGGTACTGGGGATGCAGCGTGATGCTGTTCTTTATAAATTTAAGACCCAGCTTCCCGCACGTTTTCAAGTGGATGAAGGGAAATGGCACTTCCATGCGGTATATGTGCAGCTTGACGATACGACTGGCAAAGCGAAAAAAATCGAAAAAATTCGGATGTATGAAGATGAATGGAGAATGGATTAAAAGAGTGTGCAACGGTTTAAGAGTAAATAAGGAACGTTTGGTAAAAAGAAGGAATCTTTTCCCCACTCACGAATAACATCTAATAAACGGAAGCAAACCATCACTCAACATTCCCAGGGGAGGTACTTACCATGGAAGTATTAAAAGTTTCAGCAAAATCCAATCCGAACTCAGTTGCAGGTGCGCTGGCTGGAGTTCTTCGAGAACGCGGCGGAGCCGAGCTTCAGGCAATTGGGGCGGGAGCACTGAACCAGGCTGTTAAAGCCGTAGCGATTGCCCGGGGATTTGTGGCACCAAGCGGGGTGGACTTGATCTGCATCCCTGCTTTTACGGATATTGTGATTGATGGCGAAGACCGGACGGCGATTAAGTTGATCGTAGAACCTAGATAATGATGGAATGTTGAGGGTGAGCCTGTTTACCTATCAAAGTAAACAGGCTTTTTGCTATGGGTTAGAAGAGAGGGGATAGTGTACATGAAGGTTGTAGATTTTCACTGTGACGCACTGAGCAAGTTGTGGGAAAATCCTAAGGCTTCTTTTGACAATAGTCCAGATTTGGATGTGACGCTGAAGTCAATGGAAAAAGGCGATGTGGCGCTGCAGGTATTTGCTGTGTTTTTGTCAGAACAATACGGGCGCCCTTCGTTTGAACGCGTGATGGCACAAATTGATATCTTTCGCGCCAAACTGAATGGGACGGGAAAGCTGGAATGGTTGAAATGGCGTGATCAGATAAGAGAAGTACGAAGTGGAAGTAAACGTTGGGGGCTTCTTTCTCTTGAGGGAGTGGACGGGCTGGAGGGTAATCTGTTCTATGTCCGCCTCTGTTACGAGCTTGGGGTAAGATTGATGGGATTGACCTGGAATCATGCCAACTGGGCCGCTGATGGCGTAATGGAGAAACGTGGGGGCGGTCTGACAGATAAAGGGAGAGAGATGGTTCAATTGTGTAATGAACTCGGGATCATCTTAGACGTATCCCATTTATCTGTAGCCGGGTTTTGGGAGCTGGCTGAACTTGTTTCCCGTCCGCTGATTGCTTCCCACTCCAACGCCTATGGGGTCTGCCCGCATCCACGTAACTTGAGTGATGAACAAATTCGCGCACTTATTGCGATGGATGGCCGAATTGGACTGACATTTGTCCCTTGGTTTATCCGGCGTGACACCCCTACGGTCAAACCGGAGGATTTGCTGCCCCATGTTGAACGAATTTGTTCACTTGGAGGAGAGCATCACATGATGTTCGGGTCTGATTTTGATGGAATAGACCAATGGGTTGAAGGGCTGGAGAGCCCTTGTAAATACCAGGATTGGGTAAATACATTATTAAAGCATTATCCCGAACAGCTAGTGCAAGGCTGGATGTCGGACAATGCGTTAAATTTTCTTGAACAATATCTGCCTATGCAGCAGGGATCGCAATCATAACTTATAATAGAGCTATGTCTAGAAAATATTTCTTGCCATTTCACCATTAAACCGATAAACTTTATCGTAATTAATTCAACCCTTATTTTATAAGAAATTACACTGAATTCAAATTACACTGTATTATAAGTAAGATGCTTTTATATAAAAAGGAGTGGAGAGCTTGATCAGTCAATTATCTTGGAAAATCGGAGGACAGCAGGGAGAAGGGGTCGAAAGCACTGACCGTATTTTTTCGACAGCCTTAAACCGGCTGGGATATTACCTTTATGGTTATCGGCATTTTTCGTCCCGTATTAAAGGTGGACATACGAATAATAAAATACGTATCAGCACTCAACAGATCCGGTCCATTGCGGATGATCTTGATATATTGGTTGCATTTGATCAAGAAAGTATTGACCTGAATGCGCACGAGCTTCGCCCGGGTGGTGTTGTCGTAGCGGACACGAAGTTTAACCCCGTAGTTCCGGAAGATGCAGACATCCGGCTATTTGCTGTACCTATAACAGCCATAGCGGAGGAGCTTGGAACCTCACTTATGAAAAATATGGTAGCTTCTGGTGCATCATGGGCGCTGCTTGGCCTTCCTCTTGATGTGTTCAACCGTGCCGTTGAAGAAGAATTCGGACGTAAGGGTGCAGCTGTCGTAGAGAAAAATCTAGAGGCCGTAAAACGGGGCTCAGATTATGTACTTGAGCTTGCAGGTGGTCCGCTGGATGAGTTCAAGCTGAATCCGGCTGACGGAAAGCAGAAGCTGTTTATGATCGGAAACGATGCCATCGGTCTTGGTGCCGTGGCTGCAGGCTGCCGCTTGATGAGCGCTTACCCGATAACTCCTGCCTCCGAAATTATGGAATACTTAATTAAAAAGCTGCCTAAATTCGGCGGTACCGTAGTTCAGACAGAAGACGAAATCGCTGCCGTAACGATGGCTATCGGAGCCAACTACGCTGGTGTTCGTACCATGACAGCTTCTGCAGGGCCAGGTCTGTCTCTCATGATGGAAGCCATCGGTCTTGCCGGTATGACGGAAACGCCGGTTGTTATTGTAGATACACAACGCGGTGGTCCGAGCACCGGTCTGCCAACGAAGCAGGAGCAGAGTGATATCAATGCGATGATTCATGGTACGCACGGGGAAATTCCCAAAATCGTACTGGCACCCAGCTCAATTGAAGAGTGTTTTTATGATACGGTGGAGGCCTTTAACTTGTCCGAGCAATATCAAGTTCCGGTTATCGTTGTAACGGATTTGCAACTGTCACTAGGTAAGCAGTCATGTGAACCGCTGGATTACAGCCGGGTTGTGATTGATCGCGGAAATCTTGTAAGCAACGTGCCGGAGCAAGAGGAGAAGAATCTGTTCAAGAGATATGAGTTTACAGACAGCGGGATATCACCTCGTGTTCTTCCAGGAGAGAAGAACGGGATTCACCATGTTACCGGTGTTGAGCACGATGAATCAGGACGACCATCAGAGTCAGCGGAAAATCGCAAAAAAATGATGGATAAGCGTCTTGGCAAGCTGAATCATGTGAAAGTAACGAACCCAATATTGGTTGATGCTCCATATGAAAAGCCCGATCTTCTCATTATCGGAATGGGCTCTACGGGTGGAACAATCGATCAGGCGCGGGAGTTGCTTGAAAACGATGGAACTACAACGAACCATGTTACTGTCCGTCTGCTTCATCCGTTCCCTACAGATGCTATTAAACCGTATATCGACCAAGCAAGACAGGTCATCGTTGTTGAAAATAACGCAACTGCTCAACTAGCTAACCTCATCAAGCTGAACGTTGGCGGACGTGAGAAGATTAGCAGTGTACTCAAATATGATGGTAACCCGTTCCTGCCGTCTATTATTTATAACGAATGCAGAAATGTCTACGTCGACAGTAAGGAGCTGGTATAACGATGGCTACGTTTAAAGATTTCCGTAACAATGTCAAACCGAACTGGTGCCCCGGCTGCGGCGACTTCTCTATACAAGCCGCTATACAGCGTGCAGCAGCCAGCTGCGGCCTGGAGCCGGATCAGCTTGCTGTCATTTCAGGTATCGGCTGCTCGGGCCGGATATCGGGATATATCCATGCATATGGAATGCATAGCATTCATGGACGGGCACTGCCAATCGCACAAGGGGTTAAGCTTGCAAATCGTGATCTGACAGTAATTGCTTCAGGTGGGGACGGCGACGGATTTGCGATCGGTATGGGCCATACGATTCATGCCATCCGCAGAAACATCAACATTACGTATATTGTCATGGACAATCAGATATACGGCCTGACCAAAGGTCAAACCTCACCACGAAGTGCGGAAGGCTTTGTTACCAAGAGTACACCTGAAGGTTCGATCGAGTCGACACTATCACCGCTGGAACTGGCGCTTTCAGCAGGCGCTACTTTTGTCGCTCAGTCTTTTTCGAGTGACATCAAACAGCTAACCGCTTTGATAGAGGCAGGGATTAAGCATGAAGGGTTCTCCATTATAAATGTGTTCAGTCCATGCGTCACGTTTAACAAAGTGAATACCTATGAGTGGTTTAAAGATCATATCGTTAATTTGGACAGCTTTCCGGAATATGATTCTTCGAACCGGATCAGCGCTATGACTAAACTGATGGAAACGGATGGTTTGGTCACAGGGTTGATCTATCAGGACAATAGCCGGAAAAGCTATGAGAATCAAATTTCCGGATTCCAAGATACACCTCTGGCCCATCAGGAGCTTCAGTTAACCCGGGAACAATTTGACAATCTTGTAGCAGAATTCAAATAAACCAGATCTAGGCAGGCGGAATAACCGCACTGCCTTTTTATTTTTAGGTAATAGAGAGTATAATAGATGTTGGCATGTACAGCTTATAGAGAAAACAAGGAGTGAGACAGATGAGCAAAACTGTACCTGTGGGTGTTTCGGCCCGCCATATTCATTTAACTCAAGAGCATATTGAAGCATTGTTCGGACCCGGTTACCAATTGACCGAGTTTAAACCATTGTCCCAACCGGGGCAATTTGCAGCTAACGAAACGGTGGCTGTGATTGGTACGAAAGGACAATTCGATAAAGTCAGAATTTTGGGACCTGCTCGTCCAGCATCACAGCTGGAGATTTCCCGTACGGATTCTTTTGCAATTGGTGTAAAAGCGCCTGTTCGCGAATCTGGAAACATTGAAGGTACACCAGGTATTACAATTAAAGGCCCTGCAGGTGAAGTTACCGTGGACGAAGGTGTTATTGTGGCTGCGCGTCATATTCACTTCCATACTTCTGATGCTGAAAAATGGGGCATTCAAGATAAGCAAATGCTTAAAGTGCGTCTCGGTGGAGAACGCGGCCTAGTGCTCGAAAACGTTGTTGCGCGCGTTTCCGACAATTTTGCGCTGGACATGCACATTGATACCGACGAAGCGAATGCCTCTGGTGCCAAAACAGGGGATACTGCAGAAATCATTGATTAAGATGCATTCATAAGAGAGTCAGTCACAGGATTATCCGGTGACTGACTCTTTTTTGCTTTGTTATGATGTTGACAGGTCACCCCAGGATAGTAGCTTAGGATGGAAGATCATGATATAATTAGGGGCAGTGCCTACATGGCAGATAATGAAATAGACATCGATTTATAGCGGATTTTAAGGAGTGACCTAGCATATGTCCAAAGATAAGAAGGACTACTCCAAGTATTTTGATTTTTCGGATGCCAAAATTTTGTCCGAGGACGAAAACGGTAAGAGAATCCGAATCCGGGGACGGGAAATCAATATTCTATCGGAGCCTAACCATAGACAAGAAAAACAGCGCGGTAAACAGGACGTTCAGGTGCTGTACGATACGGCTTTACCGGAGGAATTCAAAACCATCGGTTTAGGGAAATTCTACCTTGTGTACACATTCGGATGCCAGATGAATGAGCATGATTCCGAGACGATCAAGGGAATGCTGGAGCAGATGGGTTATAAAGCTACAGAAGACCGCATGGAAGCCGACATTATTTTACTTAATACCTGTGCCATTCGTGAGAATGCAGAGGATAAAGTGTTTGGTGAGTTGGGTCATTTGAAGCATCTGAAGACCGAGAAGCCAGATATGCTGCTTGGTGTTTGCGGATGTATGTCACAGGAAGAAGGGGTCGTTAAACGGATTTTATCGAAACACGGGTTCGTAGACCTGGTGTTCGGTACACATAATATCCATCGTCTTCCTCATCTCATCCAAGAAGCGCTCTTCAGCAAGGAAATGGTCGTGGAAGTCTGGTCTAAGGAAGGCGACATTGTTGAGAACTTGCCTAAGAAACGGGAAGGACTTCGTGGTTGGGTCAACATTATGTACGGGTGTGACAAGTTCTGTACCTACTGTATTGTTCCGTTCACACGGGGTAAGGAACGCAGCCGTAGGCCGGAGGACGTGATCGCAGAAGTCCGTGAGCTTGCGCGTCAAGGCTTCAAAGAGATCACTCTTCTTGGTCAGAACGTTAACGCGTATGGTAAGGACTTCACTGATATTACGTACAGTTTTGCGAATTTGATGGATGATATCCATAAGATTGATATTCCGCGTGTGCGGTTCACCACTTCCCATCCAAGGGATTTCGATGATCACTTGATCGAGGTTCTGGCGAAGGGCGGAAATCTGGTCGAGCATATCCATCTTCCAGTACAGTCAGGAAGCAGCCAAGTACTGAAGAAAATGAGTCGCAAATACTCGCGTGAAACGTATCTGGAACTTTCTCGCAAGATTAAGCAAGCCATTCCGGACGTTGTATTGACTACCGATTTCATTGTTGGTTTCCCTGGAGAGACTGACGAGCAGTTCGAGGAGACACTGTCCCTGGTGCGTGAGGTAGGCTATGATTTTGCTTACACGTATATTTACTCGCCACGTGAGGGTACTCCAGCAGCAGTAATGGAGGACAACGTTCCGATGGAAGTGAAAAGTGAACGCCTTCAGCGCCTGAATGCTGCGATCAATGAGCATAGCCGCAAGAGTAATGACCGCCTGCTTGGCGCAACGGTAGAAGTACTTGTTGAAGGAGTTAGTAAGAACAATGATTCCATGCTGTCGGGACGGACACGTTCCAACAAGTTGGTTCATTTTGAAGGATCGGCTGATCTGATCGGCAGCTTTGTTCACGTGCGAATTACAGACCCGATGACCTGGTACATTAAAGGTGATATGATTACTGAACCGTTTGCGGCTACGGATGCGGTTTAACCAATATATTTTTCATAATGATGAATTGGGGCGATGAACTTGACACAGGAGCAGGGTCGTGTAAATAAACATGGGATGCCGACATTCAATACTCGTGAATTAATTATTCGTGAGGATATCATGGCTAAAGCAGAAGAACTTGCCGGATTAATCTCCACGAGTGAAGAAGTGAAGATGTTTCAACAGGCGGAAGAGAAAATCCGTAATCACGAGCGAGTTCAAGAATTAATTAAGACCATTAAGAAAAAACAAAAGGAAATTGTCGCTTTCGAGACTTTCAAGAATAATGACATGGTTGCAAAAATCGAGCGTGAAATCGAAGAGCTTCAAGACGAGATCGATGGCATTCCGCTCGTTGTGGAATTCCAGCAGAGTCAAAGCGATATTAACTATTTGTTGCAGTTGGTTGTATCTGTTATTCACGATACGGTTTCACAAAAAGTAAACGTAGAGACAGGCAAAGACACACCGCCGAGCAGCTGCGGATAAGAGAGGTGCGGATTATCTTCCGCGCCTTTTCTATTGAAACACGCTCCAAAAAAGGAAATGCAGAAAAAATATCCAGGAACACCTTGACATCGAATTTCAATATGTCATAATGATATTATCAAAATGAATAATAATGGTGATGAATATGACGGATAACGAACAGAAACCGAACAGTAATACGAAGAAATATAGAACACCGGACGGAGTTCCTGCAGATATCGTTATGTTTACACTGACGAAACGGGAACGTAAGACGGTGACTAAGACACTTCCTATTAGAGAACTTAAAGTCATGCTGATCCGGCGCAGATCATGGCCATGTGCTGGTATGTGGGCCTTACCTGGTGGATTTTGCCGCGAGAGTGAGTCTATTTATGATGCGGCGAAGCGGGAGTTGAAGGAAGAGACCGGAGTGGACGGTGGACACCTCGAATATCTCGGCGTTTACAGCACTCCAGGTCGCGATCCGCGGGGCTGGATAATCAGCCAGGCGTTTTATGCTCTTGTTGAGGAATGGATGCTTGAACACAGGCAGGCTGCTGATGATGCGGAAGAGGTAGGACTGTTTACCATCGAAGAAGCGCTTGAAGAGTTGGAACTTGCCTTCGACCACAGAGATATTATTTTGGACGCCTACCGAAAAATTCAACATCAGATGCTGCAGACCACAATTGCCAAACAATTTCTACCCGAACATTTTACACTGAGCGAGCTGTACCAGGTTATTCAGACGGTGGTACCGGAATTTAAGGAACCTAACTTCATCCGTAAGATTACCTCCACACGAAGCCGACAAGGCATTTTGGAGGAGGTGCGGGATGAGAACGGTAAACCGCTAAACTCCAATCAATATTCCCAGCGTCCAGCCCAGCTGTACCGTTTTACAGATCATGCCCCTCTGCTTTCGATTTATACCTGATGATGTCTTGATATGACTAAAATCAAAGGGAGTGAACGGAATGAAAGCGTTGATTGTTATTGACTTTACGAATGATTTTGTTGACGGTAGTCTTCCTGTAGGCGAACCAGCAGTAGAGATTCAGCATACCGTAGCTGAGTTGACCAAGCGGTATGCTGACCGTGGGGATTTTGTCGTGATGGCCGTAGATCTGCACGAAGAAGGAGATCCTTATCACCCTGAGGTGAAGCTGTTTCCTCCTCATAACATTAGAAACACTCGCGGACGTCATTTATATGGCGAGCTTGAGGAAGCGTACGAGTCTCGTAAGGACGTTATTTACTGGATGGATAAGACCCGTTACAGTGCTTTTTGTGGAACGGATCTCGACATTAAGCTGCGGGAGCGTGGCATAACGGAGGTTCATTTAATTGGGGTCTGTACGGATATTTGTGTGCTGCATACGGCAGTTGACGCATATAACCGCGGGTATTCCCTCAAGATATATGAAGATGCGGTTGCAAGTTTTAATCCGGAAGGTCACCAATGGGCACTCAGTCATTTTAAAGGCAGTCTGGGTGCGGAAGTCGTTCGGAGTGAACATAAATGACAGCTTGAGGAATCCGGCATGTCTGGCCGGATGACAGGAGGAGGAACATATGATGACAGCAGGACTGGCTTTGCATACCGACAAATATCAAATAAATATGATGTATGCACATTGGATTAATGGTTCCCACCATACCAAAGCGGTATTTGAAGCCTATTTCCGGAAACTGCCCTTTGGCAACGGCTACGCTGTATTTGCAGGCCTTGAACGAATCGTAAATTATATTGAAGGACTTCATTTCACAGAAGAAGACATCTTCTACCTCTCCAAACAGGAAGAGAAATATGACAAGGCTTTTCTGGATGAACTGCGTCGCTTCCGGTTTGGAGGCAGTATTCATGCCATGAAAGAAGGTGCACTCGTATTCCCGAATGAGCCCTTAATTACTGTGGAAGGTACCATATTTGAAACCCAGCTTGTCGAAACAGCGATACTTAACTTCATGAACTTTCAAACGTTGATCGCAACGAAAGCTTCCCGAATCCGTCAGGTGGCAGGTAATGATATTTTGCTGGAGTTTGGTACACGCCGGGCTCAGGAAGCAGACGCTGCGGTCTGGGGAGCAAGAGCGGCCTATTTAGCCGGATTCCATGCCACTTCCAATATGCTCGCAGGTGAAAAGTTCGGAATTCCGACGAAAGGTACTCATGCGCATTCATGGGTTCAAACGTTCCGCAGTGAACAGGAGGCCTTTGACATTTTTGCCAAGGTGATGCCGGATCAGGTGACTCTCTTGGTTGATACCTATGATACATTGGGGAGCGGTGTTCCCCATGCCATTATGACAGCGAAAAAGCTGGAAGCGCAAGGCAAGCGGATGAATGCCATTCGCCTCGATAGCGGCGACTTGGCTTACTTGTCCATTCAGGCACGTAAAATGCTAGATGATGCCGGACTCCATTATGTTCAAATTGTTGCATCGAATGATCTGGATGAAGGTACGATCCTTGATCTAAAGGCACAAGGAGCTCGGATTGATACTTGGGGCGTAGGCACACAGCTTATCACTGCTGCGGACCAGCCGGCGCTTGGTGGAGTATATAAACTGGTGGAACGTGAAGTAGATGGTGTTATGGTACCGACAATCAAGATCTCCGGAAATCCTGAAAAGGTGTCGACACCAGGGAAAAAAGATGTGTATCGTATTGTTTCCAAGGGTAGCGGTAAAGCAATTGCTGATTATATCAGCTTTCCTGAAGAAAAAATGCCGCCGGAAAACGGAAAGTTAAAACTCTTTAATCCGCTACATCCTTATATGCGCAAAAACGTGCGAGATTTTGATGCTGTTCCTTTGCTTGCACCTATTTACGACAATGGAGAGCTGGTCTATGAGCTTCCAACCTTGGAAGAAATTCGTGCTTACCACAACAGCCAGTTGAACCAGTTCTGGCCGGAATATTTGCGAAAGCTCAACCCGGAGATTTACCGTGTCAATCTGAGTGAGGCTGTATGGGAAATGAAGCAAAAGCTCATCGCGGAGTATATGGAAGAACATCAAGAAGAAAATCACGACGATTAAATTCAGATAGTGATTTAGGATTGTAAGCAAATCATATGCTAATGGCAGGTCAAGACAGCAGCTCTTGGCCTGCCATTTTTGATTGGAAGACACAATTATTTCTCGGGAAAGCGCAGGAGATGTCAAAAGGTCCTACATAATCACACGCTTCGACAATGGACTTTTTTAATAGCGATGGGATCGGGTAGTATTTATCATAGAATGGTGAAAGAAAGGGGTAAAACTATGAATGCAGACACAATATTTCAGGCGTTTGTTGTCCGTAATGATGATCAGGGTTTTCGTAGCGGCGTAGAAGACTGGCGTATGGATCAGTTGCCGGAAGGGGATGTAACCATACGTGTTCTGTATAGCGGTGTCAATTACAAGGATGGCCTTGCCAGCACTCCGGAAGGAAGGATCGTCAGAAGGTATCCGTTTATTCCGGGGATCGATCTGGCGGGAACGGTAGTGGAATCATCTCATCCGTCTTTTAAAGAAGGTGATGAGGTACTCTGTACCGGCTATGAGCTGGGGGTTTCTCATGAAGGAGGATATAGCCAGTACGCACGAGTTAAAGGAGACTGGCTGCTGCCGTTGCCAAAGGGGCTTAGCCATAAAGAAGCGATGGGTATCGGTACGGCCGGTTTCACTGCCGCTCTATCGGCAGCCAGTCTGCTTCTGAACGGCGTTCAACCCTCGGATGGACCGGTCCTGGTTGCGGGTGCGTCAGGTGGCGTAGGGAGCTTCTCGGTGTCTATTATGTCTAAGTTAGGATTTGAAGTAGTTGCATCTACCGGCAAAATTTCTTCTCAAGGAGATTGGTTGAGAGGAATTGGCGCTCATACGGTTATATCGCGGGACGAAACGTCAGCGGAGTCAAGGGGCGTGCTCGCTGCTGAAAAATGGGCTGCTGTAATTGATCCGGTTGGCGGCGCTCAGTTAACAGGACTGTTGAAACACGTCAAATACGGTGGTGCAATTGCACTCTCCGGTTTAACAGGCGGTGGTGACTTTGCGGCTACGGTATATCCGTTTATATTGAGAGGCGTAAAGCTTTTGGGCATTGACTCCGTCTTTTGTCCGATGAACATACGTAAGGAAATATGGAGCAAACTGGCCGGTGAATGGAAACCTGATACGGCGCTGAAGTCAGGGATACATGTGCATCCTCTACATGAGCTTCCGGAAATATTAGCCAATATACTGAAAGGCGGGGCGACCGGCCGAAGTATTATATCTCTCTTCGAAGAATCTGAAGTCGAATAATCAGCTTCTCCGTCAGGCATTCTATTCCTAAGACGTCATGCAGGCTTTGCGTGACTGGAAAGGATGGATGAAGCTTGGTGAATCGATGGGCGATAGGGCTGCTTTCATTTTCTTTGCTGGCTGTAATCATGGGATGTACGAGAGATGCAGCCAAAGAAGAAATGAAGAAATATAACATGCAAGCGTATCAGGAAGGGAATAAAGAGGCAAAAACGGAAGGATCCGGACTTAACGGGCAGCTTCTGAATACGATGAAGGATTTATTTAAGGACCATAATATTCGTCTGACAAATGACACGTATGCAGAAGATGATGCTGGAAACATGTCGTACCTATACCGAATGAATGATGACTCTAGCCAGTTAATTACAGTGCACATCTTTACAGATGAACAGGCAAGAATTAATGGCATTAAAGAATTATATGGTGCTGGCGGACTGAACGAAACCGGAACAATGGATAATATGATTTTCACGCAACGTGAGGCCGCGCTGGTATATACATCGGCAGGAAAAAAGAAAGACCAATACACGGAGCAAGTGAAAAAAGTAGCTGCTGACGTGCTTAACCAACTGCCACGTCGATCCAATGACAAACCCAAATGAATACACTGAAATAAAGGCGGGCAACTGAGGTTAATCAGTGCTCGCCTTTTTATATATACATCAATTCTGTCTATTCGGAACTTTGTTTTTCATCGCTGCTTGTTCATCTCTCGTACGACATGCCGAAGCTCTGGCAGAAGGATTCGCTCCATCGCAAGCCGGACAGCTCCACGTGAACCAGGCATGGAAAAGACAGCTGTGTTACCGACCGTTCCACCGATGGCGCGGCTCAGGATTGCGGCAGCCCCGATCTCTTCAAAGCTTAAATAGCGGAAAATCTCGCCAAACCCACTCAATTCTTTGTCGAGCAAGGATGACACCGCCTCATAAGTACTATCACGGTTGGAGATTCCTGTTCCCCCGGTTAATAGAAGAGCCTCAACTGTCGGATTGCTGGAGGCCTCATAGATCAACTCACGTATAGCATCATAGTCATCCTTCACAATGATATGTTTAACTACGCTATAACCAGCTTCTTCAAGGGAAGTTTTTATCAATTGCCCGCTCTCGTCAGTTTCGGGCGTTCTTGTATCGGATACCGTAACAATCATGCACGAAATAGTCTCAGGTGATTGCTGGCGATGTTCATCTACAGAGTTCATCATGTATACAACTCCAATCTTTTAAACTTTTGATTTTTCGTTAAGTCTACCCGCTTCCTTGCTGACAGAAGCTTAAGTGTAGTACACTCGCTAACATAGAGCATTGCAGAAAGGACGATTACATATGAAAAACGGAGTTACACCCATATATATATTATCAGGTTTTTTAGGCAGTGGTAAAACAACCCTGTTATCGAGGATGATAGCATACTGGAAACAGCAGGGATTAAAGCCTGCTATCGTGATGAATGAGATCGGCGAAGTAAATATAGATGGAATGATTGCTGGAGAGGATGTACCAACCGCAGAAATGCTAAGTGGCTGTATATGCTGTTCAATCCGAGCTGACCTGTCTTCAGAGATTGCAATGCTGATTCAGAACGAGAAGCCTGATGTCATCGTCATTGAGGCTACAGGGGCAGCCAATCCTATGGAAATTCTCGATGCAGTCGCTGAAGCATCACTGTATATCAAAATTGATGTTAAAAATTTGATCACCGTAGTAGATTCCGCACATCTTCTTCACTTGCATGAAGTGCAGAAAGGGAAGACATACCGTCTGATGCAAGAGCAGATTCGCTGTGCTTCAACATTGATCCTAAACAAAATAGATCGGATTAGCGAAGAAGAACAGCAGGAGGCGGCCCGGATTGTACGAGGATGGAACGCTGTTGCATCCATACTTCCTGCTGTACGCTGTGATGTAAACCCGGATGTGCTTCTCAAGGAAGTATCGGTTATAGCAAAAGATCGAAATTCTGATAATCGAACAGATACTGAAGTCACTGAGAAACATCACGCCCCTGATAACGAGCACAATCATGACCATACACATGATCACGTTATGTCATTCACCTATTATTTTAAGGGACCCGTCAATAGTAATGATTTTGAAGCTTTTGTAGCCGGTCTTCCGAGAGAAATATATCGTGCCAAGGGGATCTTAACATTTAGCGATACGGCCAGTCGGTTCCTTTTCCAATATGCATATCGAGAATCCGATTTCATGAAGATCAATCCTCAAGGTCAACTGTCTGATGTGGTCGTGTTTATCGGTGAGCATTTCAGCAAGACATGGATTAAAGAACAATTAGTTGAGTTGGAAGCAAAAGCGACCTCACAGGGATCAAGATAGAAGTGATTGGTTCAGCCAGCAGCCAAATGGTTTAATACAATGACAGAGCGAAATCGTGCCTAGGAGGTTTACGTAATGAATAACGAACTACAATATAAAGATTGTATTGAAGCTTGTCACCAAACCATGAATGCATGTAATGTGTGCTACGTCTCCTGTCTAAAAGAATATGATATCGCCATGCTGCGTGATTGTATTACTCTAACCCGGGAATGTGCGGGCATCTGTTCTTTTGCAGCTGAAGCTATGACCCGAATGAGCCCATATGTTGCTGATATTTGTGCTCTTTGCATTAAGATGTGCGAGTCTTGCGCGGATGAATGTGAGAAACAAATGCAGGATCACTGTAAACATTGTGCAGAAGTTTGCCGAAAATGTGCTCAGATATGCCGTGGAATGTGTTACGTTGCTTAAATAACCATATACTGTCATTGAACAGCCTTATGATAGACTGCCAATTCGGCATTCTGCTCATCGGGCTGTTTTTAAGAAAAATGAATTACATACGTTACCGTTCAATAGCGATAGATGTTCGCTATTGAGCGGTTTTTTTATTGTTGAAATATGCAATGCTGGACTGAATGGACTGATATCTGATGAAGATCCGGTTTGAAAATGGAGTGAAAGGGATAATATAAGGGATGCTTTTCTAACGAAGAGAGGAGATTACGGGATGCAAGATTCAAAAAGAAATAGCACCCCTTCAACATTTGTCCCATACGTACCCGCTTCAAAATCAATGGCCGAGCTGACTGCTTTTGCGATCGTGTTGGGGATCGTTCTAGCCGTCGTGTTTGCAGCAGCGAATGCCTATCTGGGATTAAAAATCGGCTTGACCGTTAGCGCGTCCATTCCGGCTGCTGTCATCTCTCTTGGTGTATTAAGAGGGATTTTCCGTCGCAAGTCGATTCTTGAGAACAATATCGTACAGACCATGACCACTGCTGGTGAAGCAGTTGCTGCCGGCGCTATTTTCACTTTACCGGCTCTGTATATGTGGGGGCATATCCCTTCCATGGCGACCATCAGCTTTATTGTTCTCGTTGGTGGGTTCCTTGGCGTGGCCATGATGGTTCCTCTGCGCAGATTACTCATCGTAAATGAGCATGCTACTCTCCCTTATCCGGAGGGAACGGCTTGTGCTGAAGTGTTGATGTCCGGGGATACCGGAGGAAAAAGTGCAAAAATGGTTGTGTACGGCTTCTTGATCGGCGGCGCGGTAAAAGCGATGGGTGATGGATTCAAATGGTTTCGAACCGAGATCGAAAGTACCATTTTCCGATTTAAAAATGCGGTAGTAGGCATGGATATATTTCCGGCTTTGCTAGGGGTCGGGTATATAATCGGACCACGGATTGCCGGACAGATGCTCGCTGGGGGTGTTCTTGCGTGGTTGGTCATCATCCCAGTCATCGGATTTATCGGTGCTGGCAGCATTGCTGTCGTAATCCCGTCAGCTAGTCCGATTGGCGAATTGGATGCATGGGGAATCTGGAGTGATTATATCCGTTATATCGGTGCAGGGGCAGTAGCAGCAGGCGGATTGATAACGCTTGTAAAGACGCTTCCTATGCTGTTCAGTTCACTTGCGGCGACGCTGCGAGGTTTACAAAATAAAAACAGCGGCAAAGTGACGCTGGATCGTACTAATTATGACATTCCAGGCATATGGGTATTCTCTATGATCGCTGTGCTGATTGTCATCATCGCGTTTGCTCCATTAACCGATGTGGGGATTGTGGGCGCTTTAGCTATTGCCATCTTTGGGTTTCTGTTTGTGACGGTAGCTTCACGTATCGTCGGACTTGTAGGTAGTTCGTCTTCTCCAGTATCGGGCATGACGATTGCAACACTGCTTGTCGTAACCTTTGTGTTCAAAGTGACTGGTATGACAGGTATGAGTGGTATGATTGCTTCTTTGACTGTAGGGGCCATTGTATGTGTCGCACTTGCAGTATCTGGTGATATTTCACAGGATCTAAAGACCGGTTATTTGGTTGGCGGTACACCATGGAAGCAGCAGATTGCTATGATGATCGGCGTACTCGTTTCAGGTCTTGTGATTGGCTTTATTTTGTCGGTGCTGAATGAAAGTTATGGATTGGGATCAGAGGACCTCCCGGCACCGAAAGCAGTACTGATGCGGATTATTGTCGAAGGGATTATGGCAGGTAATCTTCCCTGGGAACTGATATTTATAGGGGCGGCATCAGCCGTAGTCTTCGAATTGCTCGGTCTGAACTCATTGACGGTTGCTGTCGGCATCTATCTGCCCATCCATGTGAGCACACCAATTATGACGGGCGGTGTTGTCCGGTGGTTCATTGAGAAGATTTCACGTAAAGACGGAGAAATGCTGAAGGCAAGAGTAGAAACAGGGACATTGCTGGCTTCCGGTCTTATTGCTGGAGAGTCGCTGATTGGTGTCATTATTGCTGTGCTAATCTGGATGAATGTGGATATTCCTGGCAGCATATTGATCGAAAACAACTGGCTACCGTTCCTTATATTCCTGCTTGTTACAATAATCTTGACTTGGAGTACTTTAGCCAGTAAGAAATCACCTGTATCCCATAGTCAGGAGTGAGTCTATTGGGTCGAAATCGAAATAAAAAACACAAAGAAGTTCAGAACCTGCTCAGTATGGTACCTTTACTTAAAGATGGTTTGACTATGGATAACGGGAATATGATTGTTTTTGTTCCACGTCAGTCCTGGGTCGAACGCCAAGCCGTTCGATTTCTGAAGCAACCGGCTGTTATTCAGGTGAAGCTTGATGATTTGGGGGCAGCGGTGACCACGATGTGCGATGGAAATCACTCCGTATCCGATATTGCTGCAGCAATCCGAGCCGAATTCGGGGATGACGCAGAACCTCTTTTGCCCCGCCTAGTCAAGTTTATCGAACTCATGGAAGTAAACAACTGGCTCGAATGGAGTTGGAGGCAATGATGACGGGGTATTGTATCTGTCTGTGATACAATAAGCTAAAAAGACGATACAGGAGTAATAGGATCTATGAAGGAACTAATTGTATTAGACAAGGTCAGTAAATTGTTTGGCAGGCATGAGGCGATACGGGATGTTTCCTGGCGCATAAGCCGAGGGGAATGTGTTGCGGTTACCGGTAGCAATGGAGCGGGTAAGAGTACTCTTCTGCACCTGATTGCAGGTCTTGCTGTTCCTTCCCGCGGAAAGAGAATTGTAAGTGTGAGCAACCTGCGAATTGGATATGTGCCTGAGCGTTTCCCGGGTCTGCGCTTTTCCCCTGAAGAATATTTGGTTCATGCTGCAAGGATTCAAGGAATGAGCAGACAGGAAGCACTACGCAATATAGAAGGTGTCCTGTCTTTGTTCCAAATGCAGCAACATGCCAAGCGAAGGATGAATCAATTCTCTAAAGGAATGCTGCAAAAGGTGAACCTCATGCAGGCCATGTTGGGTGCACCTGACTTGTTAATGTTAGATGAGCCGTTGTCGGGTTTGGACGAGCCTTCACAGCATGATATGATCACGGTTCTGGGTGAAATCAAAAATCAAGGGACAGCTATAGTGATGTCTGTACACGAACCGCTGCTGACCGCAGCATTGGCTGATAGAGTTGTTGTCATGAAGCAAGGGTTGATTATACGTGATGCATTTTATGAAAATGGTGAAGTGGCAGCAGGAACAAAACTGGCTTTCCGTGGCATTTCGCCTGAAGCAATGCGGAATCTAGAGATGATGAACGGTTTCTTGTACTGGATATCGAGAGGATCTCCGTCTGAAGCCGTGGTTAAAAAAGAAAGTTCGGATGATTTTTTGTTATATGTGCTTAGGGCAGGCGGTTCCGTGATATCGCTGCAGCCACTGCCTGAGGAACAGGCTAAACGGCTGGAGTATGCACTTCCCGCTTTAAGAGAGGCGGTGGAGGGATGATCAGCTGGCCGCTGCTTCGATATTTGCTGGCGAGTTATACTCGATCAAATCGTTATTTTCCACCGATCGCTTTCATAATTATATCCGTATTGATTTTGTACTCCTATAAGCCAAACCCGGTGATGGACAGTTATGCAGTGACGTCTTCTTTACTGTTTATCGGCTGCGCTTGGTTAGGCACAAATTTTCTCAATCACGATCAAGGCCGGCAGAATGTTCTGCTTATTTTACATACCGGAAGTGCGAAAGTATTTTATGTTACGCAGTATGCTGTGCTTGTTCTGATATGCAGTATCATTAGCACTGCAACGGTTGTCTATCCGATGTTTACAGGCATGTTTGACGAGCCAGTAGGCTGGTCACGTTTCGTCATTGCTCTCATGGCTCATATTTCACTCTCAGGGCTTGGAGCGGCAGTTGCACTGTTTTTTCAGTCCGGGTGGATCGAGAATCAGGGAAGAGCAACAGGACTAATGTTAATTCTTATTGTGCTGTCTATCGCAGGACTATCGCTTGCCGATTCGCTACCGGCTAGCATCAGTATTCTAGTATATTTACTTCCTCCGGCATCGCCGATGATTGATATGCTGATGCATTCGGATCAGCGCGGGATAGCCCGCAGCATATACACGCTTCTTTTTTCATTCGGATATACAGCTGTACTGCTCATAATTTATCTTAAAGCCGCTCTAGCGAAGGATGCTGCGGAATTAATTAGAAAAGCAGGTTGATGAAGGATGAATCTTCCTTTACGATAAAGGAGTAGGAAAGGTGAACACGAAAAAGCAGCCTATTTAACAGGAGGAAATGATGAAACAGACACGACTGCTGGACAGTGACCACTCCAAAGAGCTGTTTGCCTATTTCGGATTGGCGGTATACTACTCACAGGCCTTGGAGCAGCAGCTGGCGAACCTGCTGATGCTTATCAAGCTGTCGAAGGGTAAGGTACCTTCGGAAGAGGACATTGCACAATTGTATCAACGTAAACTGAGCAGCTCCTTAGGTCAGCTGGTTCAGGAAATACAGCATTACTTCCCTTTTTCTGAAGAAGAAACTCTACAGCTGAAAGAAGTATGGAAACAGCGTAATCATATCGTTCATGACTATTTTAAAGAACGGATTCACGAAACATTCAGTCCTGCCGGACGGTCGCGGATGATCCGGGAGCTAACGGCCTTTAAGGATCAAGCCCAAGCTCTGGAACAGAAGCTACAGGGCTACTCCAGAGAAATGTATGTCAAATTAGGATTAGAAGCAGATAAAGAAGGCCCCCTGTTTTAATTGTATTTTTATGAAACAATTTCCATGAACCTTGCGTCAGAGATTATAGGAGGTGTAAGTTATGACAAAAACTACAAAAATAATATCAGCTTTACTCATCACATCTTCGCTTCTTGGCGCAGGGGCTGCCTCAGCATCGGCGTTCTCAGATATCGAGGATAGTGGAAACCAAGCTATTGTGAAATCTCTGCAGGATAAAGGAATCATTCAGGGCATAACCACTGATAAGTTTGCTCCACAAAAAACGATTACGTCAGCCCAGGCTGTTCAAATGGTCGTAAAGGCCACAGGGCTTAAAGAGTTACCCAATTTCAGCGGAAAATCATTCAGCAGCGTTCCGGACGGCGCATGGTATGCGGATGCCGTTAATATTGCCGCCCAGCACGGTCTACCGGTTTCGGCTGATACGAAGTGGAACGAGCCGATGGCCCGTGAGGATTTTGCAAATCTGCTTGCGACTGCGGTTCAGAAGACGGGTAACTATCCTGTTATTATGATGTACATCAATATTGCGGACGAAAGTCAGATGAAAGAAGAGAACCGCGGTGCTGTGCAATTTTTGCTCCTGACCAAAATTGCTGAGCTGGATAAGGGAGGCAAGTTCCACCCACAACAGAAATTAACTCGTATGGAAGCAGCCAAGCTAACTCATGCGGCAATGCAGTTTATTAAAGATCATAAGCAGGATAACGTCGGTAAGGTAGAGCAGGATGGAGACGATATTTCGACTCAAATTGTCAAAGTCAACGATAAGGTGAACAAGGTTGTCATTACAAAAGACAATCTTCCTAATCCAGGTTACGGAATTGCTGTTACATCGATTGATTTTATAAGTGACAAGCAAGCGATTGTCTACTATAAGGTAGTTCAGCCGGATCCGAATAAAATGTATCCGCAGGTTATTTCTAAATCATCAGCAGAAGTTTATGTGTCATCACAGTACGACATCAAGGTTAAAGGAGTGTCGATGAGGAATCTTTGATTCATCACACATTTAACAGACAGAGGGGGTGACCCAGGTCAATGGACCTTTGGGACACCCCCTTTTTCTTTTTCAATACGTATTAAGCATTTCCGGTTGCAAGGTTTACAGCTGTGCCTGCAGCGACTGCTTCTTTGTCGTCTTTGGGCTGCTGCACAGATCCTTGCTGAAGCTGGTACATTTTATAGTAACGGCCGCGAAGCTCCATGAGATCATCATGCGAACCTTTCTCAACAATTTCTCCCTGGTGGAGGACGAGAATCTGATCCGCGCTGCGGATGGTAGACAGGCGGTGAGCGATGATGAATGTGGTGCGCCCTTTCTTGAGAACTTCAAGCGCATCTTGAATCAGTGCTTCTGTTTCTGTATCGATATTGGCTGTCGCTTCATCCAGGATAAGGATTGCCGGATTAAATGCTAAGGCACGTGCGAAGGAGATCAGCTGCCGCTGCCCAGCGGAAAGCGTGCTGCCTTTTTCGATGACAGGTTCATCAAATCCCTGCGGAAGGTGTGCAAGCAGTCTATCCGCTCCAACATCACTCAGCGCCTTGTTGACCTGTTCACGGGTGATTTCTGCATCTCCGAGACTTACGTTGGAAGCGATCGTGCCGGTGAACAAATACGGGTCTTGCAGAACGATCCCCATATGCTGACGAAGCCACTGCTTCGGAATGTCGGTAACAGGCTGACCGTCAATGGTAATGGTCCCTTTCTGGGGATCGTAGAAACGGAACAGCAGGTTGATGATGGAGCTTTTGCCTGATCCCGTATGTCCTACGAGAGCAACCGTCTGTCCCTGTTTTGCTTCGAAAGAAATATCCTTCAGAACATAGTCTTTTTTATAGGCAAAAGACACATTCTTGAACTCCACATTGCCCAAATAGCGGGGCATAGAGCCGTCGGTAACTCGTTCGCCCGTTTCATCCATCAGTTCAAACACCCGTTTCGCGGATACAATGGATGAATCCAATGCAGCGAGCTGATTGACCATACCCGTAATAGGCTGGAACATCCGGCCCATGAGATCCACGAAGGCGTACAGCACACCGATGGAGACGATGCCTGTGCCATCCAGAGAAGCTGCTCCGAAATACCACAGGATGACAACAAGCGAAATATTGCGAAGTACATTCACCAGGTTGTGAGTTGTTAGCGAGTTCAGATTCAGCATCTTGTTCTGATGAGCCATATAATCTTCGTTTAAAGCTTCAAACTCTTCCTGAGTCGCTTTTTGGCGGCGGAAAACACGTATAATCGGCATTCCTTGAATGGATTCGTTGATGATGGCGTTGATCTCACTTAAGCGAGATCGGATAATGACATTGTATTTTGTTGCAAATTTACGATAGAGGACTGTCCATATGATAAGCATCGGAATGACGAACAAGCTGATCAATCCAAGCTTCACATCCAGAAGGAACAGGGCCGCGTATACTCCAGTGATGTAAATGATGCCAGATGCGAAGTTCGAGAGTACGGCAACAAAAAGATCTTTGACTGCTTCCGTATCGTTGGTTACCCGTGAAACAACCTTTCCAGCTGGAAGGTTATCAAAGAAATGTACGGGCAGCCGCTGAATATGGGCGTACACATCGGTACGAAGCTTTTGGATGACACGGTTGGCGGAAGACTGCAGCCAATAGGTTTTGGCAAACACCGTAATCATGGATACAAGTATGGCGATCAGAAATAGGCCCACCAGCTTGTAAATGTCAGGTAACTCCGGCTCATAAAATGCGAACAATTCGGAGGTGGACAGCTTGCCAGCTGGGTACTGAGCGCTTTCACTCCCATAAGTTATCGTCATTGTCCCGTCACGAAATGTACGTTCACCTTCTGCGCGAACAACTTGTTCATTAATGAAATAAAAGCTTTTTCCGGCTTGAAGAATACGAACTTCCTGGCCCTGAGACTCACCCTCCTTGAAGCGATCCCCCCGTTTATAGTACTTGCCGTTATAGGAGGCAGCCTGTTCGGCGCTCGTTGTTTCGTAATAGGGTTTCTCAATGCCTAAGACATGATTGTCGATCATGTTCTTGGCGATGAAAGGACCAGCGAGTTCAGCCGCCACACCAATGGCAAGCATGATCAATGCGGCAATAAAAGTTCCTTTAGCAGTTAGTGCATACCGGAAAAGCCTTTTGGCAATTCCAGAATCATTCGATATCGTTTGATCGGTCGGAGTCAATTAAGACACCTCCTCAGAGGTCAGATTGTTTTCGACTTGCTGGCGTTCAAATTGCTCACGGTACCAACCATTCATTGCCAGCAGCTGTTCGTGAGTACCCTGCTCAGTAATGCGTCCATCATCAAGCACAACGATCCAATCGGCATGCTGTACAGCGGATAAGCGGTGGGTAGATATTAATGTTGTTTTTCCTGCGCGTTTGCAGCGAATATTCTCGATAATTCTTGCCTCTGTCCGGGCATCAACCGCGGAGAGAGCATCGTCCAGAATTAATATATCCGGGTCGGAAATGAAAGCTCGTGCTAGTGACACGCGCTGCTTCTGACCGCCGGAAAGAGCAACGCCTTTTTCACCGACAAGAGTGTCAAGACCGTCAGAGAGAGTATTTAGGTCCCGGTCAAAAGCTGCTGTTGAAATGGCATCCATAATCACGTCGTCTGAGGCATCTTTTTTACCGAACTGAATGTTTTGTCTTACCGTTTTCGAAAAAAGGATTTGCTCTTGGGGAACATAACCAATCCAACTGTGAAGACGGTCCTTGGACAGCATTTCAATAGGTGCGCCGGAGATGAGAATTTCTCCCGATCCGGTAGGATATTCGTGCAATAGCTGTTTCAGAAGTGTTGATTTGCCGCTGCCGGTACGTCCGACAACTCCGAGTGTCTGGCCTTTCTGGAGCGTAAGTGAAACATCACTCAGATTATCGACTGTTGAGGTCGGATACCGGAACGTTACTTCTTTAAGCTCGATCGAATCCGGCGAGACGATATCAACTGGTTCTGCAGGATCTACAACATCAGGTGGCACGGATAGAGTGTCGTTCACACGATCCAACGAAGCGTTACCACGCTGCATGATATTAATGAGTTCTCCGATGGCGAACATGGGCCAGATCATCATCCCGAGGTACATGTTGAAGGATACGAGATCTCCTAAGGTGATTTGATTCTGGAATACCATATATACGCCATAAGCAAGGCCAATCACGTAACTTAAGCCAATTGAGAAGTTAATGGTGGGCTCGAATAGGGCATCTACCTTGGCGACAGCTAGGTTTTTGCGGTAAACATCATCTGTTATTTCCTGAAAACGTTGCTGATCTTCGCGTTCCTGCACATATGCACGAACAACACGGATGCCGGCTACGGATTCCAACACCTGATCGTTCATAACGCCAAAAGCATCCTGAGCGGCAGTGTAACGCTTGTGGATCGCCTTACCGTAGATAACCATTCCTACTGCGATAATAGGAAGTGGAAGAATGGCAGCTAGCGTCAGCTTCCAGCTGACGATGAATCCCATAGCGAAAAGAATGACAATGAGGTAGACCGTTGAGTCGGTCATAACCAGCATGCCGAAACCGGCGGTTGCAGCAACGGAACGGAGATCGTTCGTAGCTTTTGCCATCAGGTCTCCGGTACGGTTCTTTTCGAAGAATGGTGGAAGCATTCCGAGAAGATGGTTCATATAACGTGTGCGAAGCAGTCGTTCCACAAGGTTGGCACCGCCAAAAATACGGTGCATCCATATGTATGTACCGAGATAGATGACTGCAACGGTTCCCATAATCATCAGTAAATACTTGGCGAGAGATGCCCATGATATCGTGCTGGTTACGATATCATCGATGGCGTTGCCAAGCAGAAGCGGTGGTATCAGTTCAAGCAAGCCGCAAAAGATGAGAAAGAACAAACCAATCAGGTATCTTTTCTTCTCAAGCTTGAAAAACCATCCTAAATTTTTTAGTACAGCGAACAAAATAATCCCTTCCTTTCGTATGCCGGGTTGTAAATGAAGTTCTCCTGTTAAACCCAAAAAAGCATACCATCCCGAAAACGGACGATATGCTTCAATCATTAACTTATCATGCGCGCGGTTATAGTAACGGCAACCGTGCGTTAGAGATACTTACAGTTCAACATCAATCCATGATTACACTTTAGAATTGAGGGTTCACCAGCAGGGTGTCGTCAGTATTCAGTTGTGAGTTATGGCCCATAGGACGATGAGCAAAAACAATAAATTGATTGAACACTTTAACCACCCTTTCGTTTAAATTTACAATTAATTGAAGAAGACTTCGTATGGACTGAATTCTATCATCGCAAACCCGAAAATGTCAAACCTATTTTTTGAAATATCCGGAAAAAGCCGTGCAGCCTGATTTATTCATTTATCGTACATAAAAGATTTGTAACCCCGTTCGGATATGCGTTATGATACATATACAATACAAAATAAAAGACCTGGGAACAGGCAACTAACTCAAAGGAGAGTGTGTTAGCATGATTATAGAGGTCAGCAATGACGCGGCGCGTTGGTACAAGAGAGAACTGGAACTGAACGCCGGCACGTTCATTCGCTTCTATCCACGCTACAGCTCCGGCGGCGGATTGCATCCCGGTTTTTCTCTCGGCATTTCCGTAGAAGAGCCGAATGATCCAGGAATTACGGAGCAGGCAGAGGATCTAACGTTTTACATGGAAGAACACGACATGTGGTATTTACAGGGATTTGATCTTCATGTGGAATATGAAGAATCCTTGGATGATATTTCTTATGTGTATAGAGAAGAAGGCGCAGTAAACTGACGAGTGTTGTGAGCTCGTGGCGCGCTACCCTAGGGGAAAGGAGGTTCCCGGGATGAGCGTATATCACCGTGATGTCCGTCAGTACATCGGCAAGAGGACGACGGTCGGAGTTAAAGCGGCTGTTATCGTGCAAAATGGCGATGGAGAGATTTTGCTTCTGAAACGACAGGGGAAGGAGGAATGGGGCCTTCCGATTGGCAGTATGAAGCCAGGCGAATCTATGGAGGACGCCGCATCGAGAGAACTATGGGAAGAGAGCGGTCTTATTGCGGATGATATGCGGTTAATCGATCTGTTATCAGGTCCACAGTATTTGAAAAAAAATTCAGGCGGAGATGAAGTGTATTATGTCATCGGTGTTTACGCTGCAATTGGGCTGCGCAGCGCCATTGAACTCCCTTTTGAGAGTGAGTTATCTCTAAAGTACTATGATCTGGAGAAACTGCCGATTATGGAACCCATTTCTGTTCATCTGATGGAAAAAATCAAAAAACAGATACGCTGAAGTTCTGTTTGATGGTATTACCATCTGGCGTTGCGATTCCCCGAAAGGGGAATTTTTCGTGTAAAATAGTACCCCTTGCTTTTTCAAAGAGCAAGGGGTACTATTTTATGTTGGTTCTTCTAGAGCGAAGTCAAAGTCATCAATGTCATAAACCTGAACTGGGATAGATGCATCTATAATACGTTGAATCAACTCATACTGATCTGTAAGTATAGGGGCTTCAATTCGCTGTGCTGCCATGATAAGCTCGGTTTCTACGGGATCAAACAATTCCCCATAAGGAGCCGTGTCCAGAGCGTTCAGAATGGTTACGATGGTCATGTCACCAACTGGAATAGAGGGGCTTTTTGCCCAAGGTAGCTGAAGGGCCCGATCAATCTTTTTTTTGTTGAGCGGCTCTTCGAAATATTGGATGAGCTCATTAATCTTCCTCCGGACATGCTGGTCATCCGGACCGGTGTGCATGAGCGGCTCGTCGCTGCTTTTCAACTCGTATAATTCCAGGACTGTTTTATAGGGAATGATGTATTCTACGGGCTTTGTAGGCACCAGAAGTTGTCCATAAATTGCGAGCATAACGGCTTCTGTAACAAATAGTGTACTCATGTTTATCCTCCTGCTGGGCACTGCATTTATAAAGTAAGTTTAAAGATAATAAAGCATTGAAGCGGGCAAAAGTCAACAGCGGGTCTTATTCGGGTAATGAAAGGTGAAGCCTTTGACTTGTGATTATTACATACCGCAGCTAGAAAGATGCACAAGAAAGGGGTCGTTATTGCCTTTGAAATCATGGAAAATTTACTATCCATTCGTTAAGCCTTATCTTAAATGGATCATATTGACACTTATCATCGGGATGATCAAGTTTTCAATTCCGCTGCTTCTCCCAATGATTATGAAGTATGTGGTCGATGATCTTCTCATTAGCTCTCAGATGGACGTGCAGCAGAAGCTGGACCAGCTCATGCTTGTGCTCGGGGGTACCTTGGTGTTATTTATCGTTGTCCGTGGCCCGGTAGAATATTTCCGGCAGTATTTTTCCTCCTTTATTACGAGCCGTATTTTATTTGATATGCGAAATCGTCTATACGCTCATCTTCAGCGCCTGTCCCTGAGATACTATCAGAATACGAAAGTAGGGGAAGCGATATCCCGATTCATTAACGATGTGGAGCAGTCGAAGAACCTCGTTGAAGTTGGAATGATGAACATCTGGCTGGATATGTTCACCTTGATATTTGTCCTTGTTGTGATGTTCTTGATGAGCCCGGTTTTGACGCTCGTTGCGATCTCGGTTCTGCCGCTGTATGCCATTGCGGTTAACCTGCTGTACAAACGCCTTAAAAAGCTGACAAAAGACCGATCGCAGGCGCTTGCGGGAATCCAGGCTTATCTGCATGAGCGAATTCAAGGCATTTCGGTCATCCGAAGTTTTACGCTTGAGCGTTATGATCAGGCAAAGTTCGAAAAGATAAACGGCAACTTCTTGGAAAAAGCGATGGCTCAGACACGATGGAACGCATTGACGTTCTCTATTATTAATACCTTGACGGACATTGCGCCAATACTCGTTATCGGTTACGGGGGGTATCGGGTCATTCAAGGGGATTTGACCTTGGGTACGTTCGTTGCGTTTTTCGGATATTTGGACAGGCTTTATGCACCTTTACGCAGACTTATTAATTCATCTACAGTGTTAACACAGGCAACAGCTTCATTGGAGCGTGTTAAGGAACTGCTGGACGAGCCGTATGATATCGTGGACGCACCCCATGCTAAAAAGATTTCATCCGCAGGCCGGATTGAATTTGACCACGTCTGGTTTCAATATAACGAAGATGCGGGTTGGGTGCTGAAGGATATTAATCTTACGATAGAACAGGGTCAGACAGTCGCTTTTGTCGGGATGAGTGGGGGAGGAAAGTCCTCTTTGATTAGTCTTATACCAAGGTTTTACGATGTCCAGCAGGGCAGTGTGAAAATTAACGGAGACGATGTCCGGATGGTCACCCTTGACAGCCTGCGCGGCTCCATCGGGATGGTGCTGCAGGACAACTTCTTGTTCAGCGGTTCCGTCCGTGAGAACATTTTGTTTGGTAATCCTAATGCGAGTGAAGAAGAAATCGTTGCAGCTGCAAAATCAGCTAACGCGCATGAGTTTATAACCAACTTACCGCAGGGGTACGACACCGAGGTCGGGGAGCGGGGCGTGAAGCTGTCCGGTGGACAGAAACAGCGGCTCGCGATTGCACGCGTATTTCTGAAGGACCCGGATATACTTGTTCTGGATGAAGCTACATCAGCTCTGGATTTGGAATCCGAGCATCTGATCCAGCAGGCGCTTCAATCACTGTCGACGAACCGGACAACATTGATCGTTGCTCACCGTTTATCTACGATTACTCATGCCGATATGATTGTCGTGTTGGAGAATGGGCAGATTACAGAGAAGGGGACTCATAACGAGTTGATGGAAATGAACGGAAGCTACGCAAGGCTGTATAATGTGCAGTATTTGGAATCCTAGAATGAGTATGATGGAATCATATCAATGGTAGTTTTAATAGAATCATGAATATTCATAGAGTTTAATATATGTTAAAACGTGCCGGCCAATGATTCTTGGCCGGCACGTTTGATTTTGTGTTTCACGATTCGTACTCGTAGCGTCTCATAACAATCAAGGATTACTTATCCTGCTGCGTAATGACATCCGTATACGAGGACTGGATAATGTCCAGCGTTGCATTCTGCTTAACGATATTGTTAGCGAGTGTAGTGAGCAGAAAGAGGGCAATCACGCCGAGCATGACTCTTTTGACAGTCACATTTCGAATGCTAGAAATAAAGCCAGCAGCAAGAATAAAGAAAGCAAACAAATAGTGCCCTGCGTATAAATACAGGTCATATTGGAATGTAGTAAGTCCGAATCCGACAACGATATGAAGAACAAACGCGAACAAGATATAAGTAGCAATAGCCCATGTTTCCCGAGTCTTGATTCCTTTTATGAATCCAAGCACTGCAAGCAAGAATAGGCCAATTCCTACAATATGTACATAGAAGGGATAAGGCTTGCTAAGATCGGTTGCAAAAGCAACGATTCCTGGGTCAATCAAGGCAACGTCTGGTGTCAAAACAGGACTCACAACGAGCATATAGAATGCTTTGGCGTGGTGCGCGAATGAGAATGGTGTTACATAACCTAGAGCGCCATTCGATAGTCCGCCAAAAACATTCGATAGCCATGTCTTACCGGAAAACAGCACATATTGCAGCGCTGTAAAACCGATGATCATCAGCAGGGCGCTGATCATAATGGTCATAAACCGCCGGAACGTTGTTTTTTTGCTTCTGAGGTCAAAGAGGCTGAAGAAAAGAGCACCGGCAAACGTGACCACATTCGTTGAGGTGATCCCCAAATTAATCAGTGTAAAAGAAGCATTCGGAATGATTGAGAAAGACTGTTCTGCTCGGCACTTCTGTAAGTATGCAGCTGAGAGTACAATTACAAATTGAGCGTAAGAATAGGAGTCTGGAATTAAGGACGTAAAGATACTATACGAGCTTACTCCGAAAAAGGCCGAGAACAGCAGCGAAACCGATATATCTGAACCGCTTCTGCGCAACATAAAATAAACAATTGTCGTTGTAAGTGCATTGATCCCAGATTGCAGTAGCAGGTATAGCATGTTGCCTATGGAGTGGCTTGATAAGTATGTCAGTGGTGCTGTAAGGAAATTGATAAACGGATGAATGATCGTGGCCGCCTGTTTTCCGTATTCCATAGATGGATCAAAATTAAACAGATTCAGCGGAAATGGTGCACCGTAAAAGGGGCTGTAAGTACCTAACATCTCCGCGTTATCTTTAATGTACTGCACATAAGGCATATTTAAAAAGATATAAAACAAACAAAAGATGATCCATAAAAATAGGGCTGTATAATTATCTTTCCTGTCCCTAAAAAAATAATTGTTAAAAGTCATGTTAACCACCAATCTTTAAACGATTTTATATTTACCATATCAAGAGCAGCAAACCTGAGATAATAAAGGCAACACCTGCAATCTTGATAATTCCGATCGATTCTTTAAAAATGATTTTGGCAAACAACAATGCCCACAGAAAGGTTAAGGCATTAGCCGGCATAACGATCGTATATGGGAGCTCTTTCAGCAGATATATGTTCAATAGTGCGCCGATTCCATAAGACGCAAAGCCGAAGAACAGCAGGAGGAGTTGTTTTTTTGAGGTGTAGCCTTTAAAGAATACACTGCCGAGGGAACCGAATAAGGTCATCGCGAACAAAAGAGCGTACAAAAGCGGTTCATTTTTCATAAGAGGTTAAAGTCACCCCGATCCCGAGGAGGACAACAGCCGCCGTCTTTTTTATTGTGATAGGCTCTCCAAGAAACAGGTCTCCGTAAAACAGAGCAACAATATAGCTAATACACATCAGCGGGTAAGCAACTGATAGTTTTTCCAGAGCTAACGACTTAATCATAAAAATAGCGCCCAAACCATAACAAACAAATCCGATAGCCATATATATCAGGTCACTGTGGCCCCATTTCCAAAACAGTTGACCCGTTGCGGTCAGAAATGCGGACACTATCATCAACCATTTACCGATATGGCGGCGATGGCCTTTCTTGTTTATAAGCTCCATGTTAATCCCTCACACCCCGCTGTATGTTTATGACGATTAATCATATACTTTTGGTTCACTAATTGCAGCATGGGCATATCTGAGACGGAATCGGAGTATGCGCAGGATTGATCGTAGTCGATCATGATTCCCTTTTCATTGAGATAGGTTTTAATGCGAGTAACCTTCTCCTCACCCTTGCAGTTGTTTCCTTCAATCATATGGGTAAACTGCTCTCCACGTTTGACCAAATTCGTACCGATCACCCCATCCAGCTCGTCAAACTGGTTAAAAAATTTCATGTAAGCGTAAGGGGAAGCCGTGACCAGGAGGATATGATAGCCGTCCTCTTTTTTGTTTTTCATTTCCATTAAAGCTTCCGGGTATATATAAGGCTTGATCATCGTATTAAAGAAATGCTCCAGATCTTGTTCATTCATGTATTTTATAAAACGAAAATAAGAGCTCTTTGCCCGTTCTGCCTTCATCCATTTGAGTTTATAGAAAACAGAATAGATAACGACTAGAAATATGAGATAAAAGGAAGAAGGTTTTTTTTTCAGGCCAAAAAGCAAAAATTGAAACATCGAATCCTTCTGGATAATGGTCTTGTCGACATCAAATAAGGCAACCTTATGAGTCATTAGTACATACCCCATATCATTTAATTATTCAAAATAAGCTAAAATCCCGATTACACTCGCCACATAAATGAGCACGGTAACCAGTATATGCATATCTTCAAACAGGATACGGTCTGGTGAGCCGCCCTTTTTTTCAATATGAATGAGATAAAGATATCGGAACATCCCATAAATAACGAGCGGTATGGTCCACATCAGATGAATCGTTCTGCCGGATGTAAAGGTGAACAGAGAATAACTGATGATGGTGGCCGTTGTAACAATTCCGCTAAATTGATCCAGTAGCTCCAGGGAGTAGTGATCGAGCACTTTTCGATGGGATCCCTTTTCATTTTGAAGCAATACGAGCTCATGACGTCGTTTTCCAATCGCGAGAAAGAGAGAAAGCAGCATGGTACACAACAAAAACCAAGGTGTAAACGGAACATGAATGACTAATCCGCCGGCGATAGCACGCAGAACAAATCCTGCAGCAATGATCATAATATCGATAATGACAACATGCTTTAACCGTAAAGAATAACCCACGTTCATTACGAAGTACAATCCAAGAAGCCCGGTAAACAAAGGGTTAAGCACATAAGAGATCACCAGAGAAGACGTTAGCAGCAAAGCTCCAAACATCAAGGCTAGTGTAGGGTTTAGTCTACCTGAAGCCATGGGACGATGCCGTTTCACCGGATGATTCCGGTCAGCCTCTCGATCCATGTAGTCATTCACGATATAAACGCAGCCTGATACGAAGCAGAGAAGGAAGAATCCAATAATGCTATCGATCAGAGTAGATGCACTTACCGTTTCGAAAGAAAATAAGGGTGCTGCAAAAATAAGTAAGTTTTTCGTCCATTGTTTCGGCCTCAGCTGTTTAATAAGCAGAATTGGACTTTGTGAGTGAAAAACCGGTTGGCTAGCGTGTTTGTTTTGAGGGTGTTGCACGAGCTTTAGCCTCCTATAAATCTTCTAAATATAGTGGGTCGGTAAAATAGAGATATACTTCCAATATGTTCGTTATCATACCATAAATATACACAACATAAACAAGAGGCTGTCCCATTAGGTTTATTCCCAAGTGGGACAGCCTCTTGTACTCAGTGATTTCTATGACTTGCCAATTAACAGTGATAAAATACCGGCTGCAATGAGTGGTCCTACTGGAACACCGCGGAACAGAGCGACACCAAGGACCGTTCCGATCAATAGGCCGGCAACGATCGTTGGATTGGTTCCCATTAGCGTAGCTCCGCGCCCGCCTAAATAAGCAACCAGCATGCCTATGCCGATTGCGAGGAGGGATTTCCAGTTGAGAAAGGACTCACCAATGACCTGTAGGCTCATTTTTCCACTGGCTAAAGGAGACATGACCCCAATCGTCAGAATGATAATACCGATCGTAAGGCCGTATTTCTCCAGCCACGGAAAAGCTTGCTGGAAGCCGGTAACCCGAAGAAACAGCAGTACCAACATCGCAATGGTTATGGGAGAGTTACTGCTGATGATCCCAAGTGCGGCCATAGCCAGCAGGATGAGTGAGGTGACATCCATGGTGTACGCAAACTCCTTTGGTAAACTAATAATATTTGCAGTTTATGACTTGGTCATGAGGTGCTCGGCGATTAAACGTCCATGCAAACGTCCGGTTTCAATGAAAACTTCATTTGCATTCCGTCCAGATGCAATAACACCGGCAACATACAGTCCGGGAACTGTCGTTTCCATCGTCTCCGGATTGTAGTGCGGTTTTTCCATGTCTTCGTCCAGCTCCACACCGGAAGAAGCAAGTAGTTTACGGTCCGGCCGGAAGCCGGTCAGAGCGAGCACAAAATCATTATCAATCGATTGCTCATTACCATCATTAGAAGTAACGGTAATGGATGTTTCGCGAATCTCCGTAACACTAGACTCCACGTAAACCTTAATCTTTCCTTTAGTGACCAGGCCCTCGAACAGAGGGCGCACCCATGGCTTGATATTCTCGGACACTTCCTTGCCCCGGTAAATGACCGATACGTCCGCCCCGACGCGAATTAGTTCCATGGCCGCATCTACGGCAGAATTGCTACCGCCGATAATCGCTGTTTTCATGCCGGCATAGGGGTGAGCTTCCCGGAAATAGTGGGTCACTTTTTCCAAGTCTTCACCAGGAATGCCGATATAATTCGGATGATCGAAATATCCGGTGGAAATGACGACATTTTTGGCTTCACGATAGCTTTCTACGCCGCTGCGTTTGCGGGTATGTACACGAAAGGATCCGTCAGGAAGCTTCTCAATGGAAGTAGCTTCCTCGTATGGTGAGAGGTTAAGGTTGTAGTGCTTGGCGACTCTACGGTAGTATGCGAGTGCTTCGTCCCGATAGGGTTTGTCATTGGATATGGCAAATGGAATATTTCCGATCTCAAGCATTTCAGCAGTACTGAAAAATTGCATATGAGTCGGATACAGATAAATGGAGTGAACTACATTGTGTTTATCGATAAGTTCAGAGGACAGGCCACGCTTGCCGCATTCGATAGCTGCGGACAAACCACAAGGGCCGGCGCCGATGATTAGAACGTCTTGCATGATGAACCTCCTTAAGAAATAAACGTACATGAACAATCAGCACTAATAATCCTACCGCAATTATGGAGATAAATCCACCTTGAACGGCTGAGTTCGGACGATATTTCATCATAATTGAAGGATGTTGACAGGTTATTCTAATTTTATTATTATCTAATTAGATTGATATCGAATTTCAATGTTTTTAACTATTTTTTTAACCATTATCAGATGTTTGGAAGGAGGCGGATGTGTCAATGCAGCTCGAAAAGATTGTTAATGTCCATAAACTGTTAGGCGATCCTAACCGGATGAAAATATTAATGCTCCTAAATAGAGGAGAAATTAACGGCCAAGCCTTGGCCGAGAAACTGAGCTTATCACAGCCTACGGTTACACACCATGCTACTAAGCTGAGGGAGGCTGCATTAATCCGTGAACGAAGGGACAAGAACACCATTTATTTTTCCCTGAATCCGGAATTTATTGAGCAGGTTCATCAAGCGTCCTTGACGTTTATATTCGGGAAGGAGAGAGGGGATATTCCGATGGAAGATAAAGCATCCTCAGTAAAGGCAACCGTTCTAAGAAACTTTTTTGCGAAAGACGGGAGTCTGCGTCAAATACCGGCACAGTACAAGAAGAAACTGATTGTACTGGAGCATTTGGTCGAGAAGTTGGAATTCGGTAAAGAATATAGTGAGAAAGAAATAAATGAGTTCATCAAACAGTACCATGAAGACTTTGCAACGATCCGTCGCGAGTTTATCATGCATCATTTCATGTACCGGGACAACGGGATCTATGTGCTGAACCCGCGTGAAATGTGGAGCAACTGGGAAGAAGTGAAATAACTGTGCGGGTGATCATTTGTATGAACTAATCAACAAAACACCTTCCTTGGTTCGCTCTAATCGAATGAGGAAGGTGTTTTTCATGGTTATGGTGTTTTCTTAAGGAAGCTTAATATCGATATCGCCAGAATAGGTATCTGCTTTAATGGTATGTTTGCTTTCCTTAGGGGATTCCGGAATATTGACCGAACCGGAAAGAGTCTTCGTCTCATAAAAGCCGTTAAAACCTGGATCTGGTGTGATCTCGACATCTCCTGAGATTGTTGTTGCTGTAATGGATGATACAGCACGCTGACCGATCTCTACATCACCTGAGTAGGTCTCTAAATTTGCGGTACCTTCAATCTGTTTAAGATCAATCTCCCCAGAGAGGCTTGATGCTTGAACAGATGATCTGATATCGTCTCCTATAATATCTCCAGAGTGGGTATCAAGCTTCAATCCAGTTGCTTTAAGGTTTGTTAAATAGATACTGCCAGATAAGGAGGAAATATCGATGTTATTAGAAGTAGCTCCTTCAAGTTTAATATCGGCTGACATCGTCGAGATCGCGAGATCCTCCAGCTCCGTCTCTTTCGGGAGTGCTACATTGATTTTCCCCTTGGGTGATTTCAGATTAACGCTGAGAAACTGAGTGGTAGAAGGGGGAGTCAAGTCAATGGAGAACTCGGGTCCAACCGCAGTCAGCTCCTTCAATCGATCTATGACCTTCGGATGAACATTACCTTGAAACTCCACATAGCCTTCTCCGCCCGTGCTTGAACTGAATGAGATATCCACATCATAGTTGCTTGTAATGTGTAGCTTCTTGATTTCATCCGGATTAAGGGCCCAGGTTTGCTTATGTTCTGGATATTCATCCTCAAATTTGAATTTATGGTACGCCATGCCGACGACGCCTATTAATATAAGAACAAGAGCTGTTCCTACCAGAAATTTATGTTTCATTGTACGGTTCTTCCTTTCAACAGTCGTGTATTCCATCGTAAATAGCCCCTGAGCATAGCAAATAGCCCCAGGAAAATCCAACGTACAAGGTAGGCGAGCAATATTCCGACACCGATAAAGGATATGGACAGAAACAATTTCGCCGGATAAAAGGTACCGTTATATAGATATTCTATGAGCACCAGTACCGGACTAAATATGACGGCAGCTGCACCAGCGGCTATACCAATTCCGCCTGCCCAGAGTCCAATCTGTAAAGGCACGGCTACCAAAGCGCAGAAAAAAAGGCCAATTCCAATAAATAGTTGCCCTACTCCCGAAGGTGACCTCTGTAAATAAACAGGTGCTTCCGTAAAACGGTCTCCAAGCGCCTCACGCGCCATTTCGAACGGATCCCCGAGTTCACGGGCAATTTCCTCTTCGGAGCGGCCATTTTGCAAGCCAAATTGAAAGTGTGACTCCACATCGCTGAGAAGCTCACGTCGTTCGTCCGGATGAAGAGGGGAAAGTCTCGTTTCTAAGATGGATATAAATTGTTTTTTATTCATGCTAGTGTCCTTCCTCTATTAAATTGGTTACGTTACTGACAAATGCTCGCCATTCTTTAATCATGGCGTTCATGTATATCTCCCCATATTCCGTCAGGTGGTAATATTTACGGGGCGGCCCTTCTGATGATTCCTGAAGATAGGTGGTACAATATCCTTCATTAACAAGTCTGCGCAAAAGTGGGTATAGCGCGCCTTCGGCAACTTCGATGTGACGGGATACGGACTGTGCCAGTTCATAGCCGTATTGATCCTTGCGGTGGATGAGCACAAGCACACACAGTTCAAGGACTCCTTTTTTAAATTGAATACTGACATCCAAAACGTTTCCTCCAATCACGATAAGAATTGAACATGAACCGGTACTGATTATTATTCATTAGCTGATATACAGAGAATAACACTAGGTACTGAATAATGCAAGGTACTGATGCGTAATATTTCCAATTTTTATGTGTGTTCACCAAGAAATTATTATCATCGTTTATTGACAGAGTCAGGACTGACGTTGTTTGTAGAGCCAGGTTATCGCTTGTTGAACACAAAAAGGGCTATCTCCCCTTTAAAAGAGAGATAGCGCAAGAGAGTCGTTTTCACTTTTGCTGTGAAGAATTGCCTCAGAGCCCTCGATTTCTATACTTATGAGGGAATTGAGGCATTTTTGCAGCGCCTTTTTACCGTTGTGGATTTTATTGTCCAGCGCGCTGATTAAAAGCTTCAACACCTTCTGTACCGGTTGTTTGTTATCTGTTGTAAAATATACAGGTACCGGCTTGTTTTGAAACATAATGAGTGTTTTCATCAAATCACCTCACGAAAAGTTGTATTTCATGATATTTGCATTATAAACGGCCAATCTTAAAATAACCTTAAAATGAAAAAATTAATCAAGATAGCATTTTAGGAGAGTGACATTTCTGTGAACTCTCTTTTTTTGTGAAATAATTCGTTTTGAAAATGAAAGTAAAGACTATTTCCCTGTTTCAAATGAAATTTAGTCCTTAAGATGCATGCAAAACTATTGAAAAATAGGAAATAGGAAATATGACACAAATTGACAGGATAGACTTAGGAGTGATACAGTTACAATACTGTAACCTATTTTTATAACTTATGATATAGGTGTTCGGCCCTCTCATAGGGAATACTCTAGAATTACGATATTATAGAAGGGCAGGAAAACACAGATGATTCTTACTGTGATCAGTGGACGCAATGAAGGAGATTGGTTTGACATATCGGTGCCGAATGAATGTTCGGTAACACGGCTGAATGAACTGCTGGGACTTCGTCTTTTTCAAGAGCCACCGAGTCCCGGAATACAATATATATTAGAAGCAAAATTTCCGGAAGGTTTATGGTTTACGGTGGACGGGAACTCAGGAGTCGTTGAAGCCGGCCTTAGAGAAGGCGCATTCATTAGACTTCAGCGCGCTTTTTCAACTACAGAAGATGAAGCTCCGGTGTACGGCCGTAGAATGTTGTTTCAAGAAAACTAAAATTGGGTAAATAACCCTTTGATTTCTTCGGGAATCAACAAAAATACATAGTGATTTTACATGATGCTCTGGATAAAGGGGAGGAAACGATGAACGTCTTATATCAGCGTTCGCCAAGAATTAAGCCGGCTCTGCAAAAAGAAGAAATGGAGATACTCAGACCTCCTTCAGAGCCGAGTAAGCCCTCGTTCTCAATGATTTCTCTCATTATTCCGCTCGTAATGACGGCGGTGACGATTGGGTTTTATGTCTACATGAACATGAGCGGGAAAATGGGGCGCACCAATTATTTTTTTATGATATCCATATTTATGATGCTGACATCGTATACTCTGCCATTTTTTATGTATTTAGGCAACAAGAAAACATACCAGCAGAAGCTGGCTGAACGAAACCTCAAATATCGCACACAGCTGGACCTTCACCGTGAAGAGTTGAAAGAAGCGCAGCAAAACCAAGTGGAAATTATGTTCGAGATACATGGGGACCCTGACGTGTGCTTTCAGATCGCTAAGAACAGAAGCAGTAGTCTGTGGGAAAGATCCCCCGAGGATATCGATTTTCTTGAGGTCCGAGTAGGCAAGGGAACCGTTCCCTTTCACATACAAGTTCGAGCTCCGAGAGCAGACGGATACGAGAAGGATCCGCTGATTGAAGCTGCACAGGAGCTTGCAGATGATTTTCAAACTGTTGATGAAGCCTCTATCACACTGCCTTTGTTCCAATCCAAAGTCATCGGTGTAGTTGGTGGAAGAGAGAACGTCTTGAACACACTGCGTGTAATGATGGCGCAAATTGCGGTACGCCATTCTCCGGACGAAGTGAAAGTGGCTGCTTTTTATGAAGAGAAGGAGGCCCATGACTGGGATTGGCTTCGCTGGCTTCCGCACACTTGGGATGATGATCGCTCCACGAGGTATTTGGCTGATCGCCGAAGCAGTTCACATCAGCTCGCAGACGAAATCTTCATGCAGTTGTACCGACGCAGAAACAACCGTTCGGAATACGGCAATAAATCAATTGAAATACCGGCATATATCGTTATTTTATCCAGTAGTTCATTAATAGAGGAAGAGCCGCTTTTGCCAATGCTGCTTGAAGACGGTGAAGCGGTAGATGCTGTAACGATCATCTTATCGGACCGCAAAGAAAACCTTCCGATGCATTGTCAACTGATTGTAGAGGTTGAGCGGGAGCAGGCGAATTACACGATCAAGAAGGACGGCATGGTTTCACAGCAGTCATTTAGAACTGACGGAATGAGTCGTGAACAAATGGAGATCCTTGCTCGTTACATGGCACCTATTCGCTTAAAACGGTCATCTGCATCCGATATTCCTTCGGTATTGACGTTGTTTGAAATGATGGATATTCAAAAAATATCAGAGCTCGATGTGAAACGCCGCTGGCAGAACAACCGTTATCCGGATACACTGCCTGTACCTATGGGGGTTCGAGCGGGGAACAAAAAGATAAACCTGAATCTACATGATAAAATTGAGCGACAAGGTCATGGACCGCACGGACTGATAGCCGGTACAACCGGCTCAGGTAAAAGTGAAGTCATTCAGTCTATAGTAGCCTCACTTGCTGCCGAATTCCATCCGCATGATCTTGCATTTATGCTTATCGATTATAAAGGTGGGGGGATGTCCAACACATTCCTGCATTTACCTCATGTTGTGGGTACGATTACGAACTTGGACAACAACCTGATTGAACGTGCTAAGATTTCCTTAAAGGCTGAACTGGTCCGAAGGCAGAAAATATTGAACGATGCTGGAAATCTGCAGCATATCGATGAATATTACAAGCTTCTTCGCAGCAGACATGAAGAGCCACTCCCACATCTGGTCATCATCATTGACGAGTTCGCACAACTCAAAAAAGATCAGCCGGAGTTCATGGATGAACTGATTAGTATCGCCGCCATTGGCAGAACACTTGGGGTTCATCTTATTCTGGCTACACAAAAGCCGGCTGGTGTAGTCGATGACAAAATATGGAGCAACTCACGATTCCGAATCTGCTTGCGGGTTCAAAGTGAAGGCGACAGCCGGGATATGCTGAAAATTCCGAATGCGGCATGGATAAATAAGCCGGGACGCGGATATTTCCAGGTCGGCAGTGATGAAGTTTTTGAAGAAATGCAGTTTGCCTGGAGCGGAGCTCCATATATAGAAGAACAAGATAATGAAGGTATGATCGTTATTCGTGAAGTGCGTCTGAACGGAAAGACGGAACCGATGCTGACTCCAGTCAGCTTGTCCGGTGTTCACCGCGATGAGGTTCCGAAGCAGCTGCAGGTCTTTATTGACCGACTGGCGGATATAGCACAGGAAGAAGGAATCGAGAGACTGCAGGGACCATGGCTTCCGCCTTTGCCTGAAAGCTTGGACCTAGATGAGGTACTGTCTGCTTCCGATGGTAATTCCGTGTCGGCGTACGGAGATATTACGCTTACTGCACAAGTAGGAATGGTCGATGACCTTCCAAACCAATGTCAAAGGCCGCTCAAGTTAAATATGGAGCAGGGCCATTGGGCAGTGTACGGCATGCCAGGGTTGGGAAAAACGACCTTTGTTCAGACCCTTCTAATGTCACTGGCTAGGAAGTATTCCCCTGATCAATGGCATGGGTATATTATAGATATGGGACGAATGATGCGGGACTTCTCCGGTTTGCCGCATGTGGGCGGTGTTATGACGGCTGAAGAGGAGGATCGGATTAAACGTTTATTCCGATTCCTGACCAAAACAGCAGCGAAGCGGAAGGACCTGATTGCAGATGCGGGTGTGAAGACAATTTCGGCTTACCGCCGTGCTATGTCACTTCACGTCCCTCAACTGGTGATTGTCATCGACGGTTATCTTAATTTTCGGAATACATATCCGGATGAAAATGATATGCTGGAGTATCTACTCCGCGAAGGTGGCAGTTTAGGCATAACTTTTGTTATTTCCGCTAACCGGATTTCTGATATGTTTGAAAAAGTACGGAGCAATATCTCACAAGCAGTTTCGTTTGAACTTGCCGATCCTGCGGATTATTACTATGCTGTAGGTCGCCCGACCCGAGCACCAAGCCAGCTTCCACCGGGAAGAGGTCTTGTCAAGGGACAGGTACCGCCTTTGGAGTTTCAGACGGCATTGCCTGCAACAGGTAAAGATGAAGGAGAACGTTCAGCCGAGCTACGCGTTCTGATTGCCCGTCTGAAGAGCTCCTGGAACGGGGATATTGCCCCGTCTATTGATCCGTTGCCAGAGAAGGTCGGACTTTCGGAGCTTCTGAAAATGGATCAGCCTTACGAACGGATAGCCTGTACGGCAAAGTACCAGGTTCCTGTAGGGCTGTCGACGGATGACCTGTCTCCGTTTTTGGTCAATCTGCAGGAAGGTCCCCACTTTGTTGTGGCCAGCCCCATGGAAGGCGGAAAAACCTCGTTTTTGCTCAGCTGGATGCTTTCACTCGCGTATCATGCCTCGCCCGAGGAACTTGAAATATATACAGTAGACACCCGGTATGGCAGCAGTGGTCTTAGTAGACTTAATCATCTGCCCCATGTCAGAGGTCATGCTGAGAATGAAGAGGACCTGGGCCCACTTATAGCCGGACTATACGAGAAAGTGCAGAGCCGGACGAAAGAGGGGGACGATCCAGTCATTCTGCTTATGATTGATGATGCGGATGTAATGAGCAAGCAATTAAACGATTTTACGATAAAAGATCAATTGTCTTCGATTGTAAGACTGGGCAGGGACCGGAAAGTACATGTTGTGCTTTCCGGTGTTCCGGCTGACTTTCCAACGTACGGTGTGGATTGGTTCACCGACGTCAAAGCGTCACAATCCGGATTTTTATTCGGGACTCTCGATTCGAACGATTTATCGTTCTTTAGAATCCCTTTTTCGGAATCTACGAATAGTCCTGGAGGACTAAAAATACTACCGCCGGGTCAAGGGTACTACGTTAAACGAAAATTTTCCAGAATTAAAGGCGCAGTTCCGTTTGATGAGGTGTGGAACGCCCAAAAATGGGTTGCAGAAATTCGTGACCGATGGCATGTTGTAGTTTGAGGGGAGGTGGCTCATAATGTTGACGATTCATGCTTCCAAACAGGAGACCGTAACGCTGAATGACAAGGAGTTTTTTTTCTTGGCTGGTATTCTTGGTTCAGATCGTCTGCTCGGGGTCGAAGATCCCTTCAGCGGGTATTTAACTGAGGAGATTGCAGATGAGTGGGAAGCGTCGAAAAATTCGCTTCTCGAAAAGCGATATTTAATACGTGAGGAAAGCGGAGAACTGTCAATTCCGCCTGATGTATTTTCCCGTGTGGCAATAGCGGGGCTGGCTGAGCGTGCCTGTTGGTTGAAATACGAGAACAGAGGTAAGTCGTTTGAAGGATATTTACACGTAACCGGCGAACAGGTTATACAAGTTTGCAAGTGTGATGAAAACGATCGATTTTATATGTTGAGTGAACTTGGCTCGATTGAAGATACATGTAATAAGTTGATAGAAGAGTTGGCTCTCAGTGATCAGTCTCTAGGGGAATTACCAGCTCTGCTGCTTAGCCGTAAGGAATTTGCGGATATATACACCTGTGCTTCCGATATGAACTGTGATGAGATCAGCGACAGGTTAGCCAGATTAACGGGCGATGCCGAAGGTTCGATTGCACTGGCAAAATGTTTGAAAAACCGGGTTTCTTCGGGGGAGCTTCAGCTGTCAATATGGAACGGGTATAACTGGGAGAGTCAAAATGCAGCGTTTGTTGTGAATGAGTCCATGAACTGGCTGCTGCGTATGAGTCTTCAGGGCGATCAGGATTGGCTGACCGCAGCACCTGCAACAAAGGAGCAATTTCATCATATGCTCCTCATGTGGCTGAAACAGTAACGGAGCCCGTATGAAAGGTGAGGACCTATGCGTATATCTGTCGAACCGGAGTTGCTCCGGACATTAAGTCGTCAGCTTCAGCAATCCGGCGAACAGTATGTTGCCATAACTAATCAACTTCATCAGGCAATTAGTTCGCTTGTCTGGGAAACTTCAATGAAAGCGGCGGTTATTGATGAGTGGCAGTCTGCCCAGAGGCTTGGAGAGAATTTGGGAGCTCTTTTGGCACAAATGGGCAAGCATTTGCAAATGAAAGCCGATCAGTTTCAGGAAGCTGATCATCAATATCAGAGTATTCTTGAGCATGCCATTATAGGTGAGGTTTCACCTACTGCTTTGTTTGCGGCCTCCAAGCAAGAAGGAGGAAACTCCATTTTGCCGGAGTCAGGCACTTCCGGTTCCATTATTTCCAATCCTAGCTCGGCTGCTGCCGCGGTGGGGATGAATAGCAGTGATGGTGGCGATTCAGCCAAACAAGCTGCTCTAAATGGCCAGGGATGGACTTTTACCGATCCTTCTAATCTAAGTATTGCAAATTAATACGCTAAATTATGGAGGGAACGTGTTTCATTACTGGGTCATTGGGGGTAATTGGAATTTAGGTCTGAGGACATTTTGTAAATCTTACCAACATAAGCTAAGATGACAATTGTTAATCAGAACCGAAATTTCAAAGGAGGTACATACATGGCAGGACGCATTTTAATTACGCCGGAGCAAGTTGAACAAGTAGCAAACCAATTTAAGCAAAGCGGTGAACAGAGTCAACAAATCGTTAACAGTCTGACTCAATCTGTAAACGGTATGGAAGGTCAATGGGACGGTATGACGAAGCAGCGCTTCTTCCAGGAGTTCCAGGAAGCCAGCCGTTTGATGAACTCTTTTGTACAGACGCTTGATAGCATCAGCACAGAGCTGAAGGCGATCGCTCAAAAGTTCCGCATGGCGGACGAATCTCGTTAATTTTCATTTGGGTTTTATTGGTATATAATAAGTGCATAAACCAGAAAACCGGGTGTTCAAGCTGACTCCCGGTTTTCTTGCAATCCTAGAGAATTCATCTATTAGGAGTTAGTATTATTAAATTTTGAACTAAGAAGAGAGGGGGATATTCATGACTTTTCAGCCGAATCCGGGCGATGAGATCATCATAAACGGAACGGCCTATACGGTGGGACAGCATCCTGCGGCCCCAGGATTGGCCTATGCTCAAGCTGGAAGGCAGGGCATCGTATATCAACTGCTGCCCATTAACGGAGAATTGCACGAGGCAAAAGCCCTAAAAGTGTTCTTTCCAAAATTCAGGATTCCAGCCATGGTGTATCAATCGGAACATATGGCTAATTACCGGGAAGTTCCCGGCTTACAAGTGTGCAGTCGCGATGTGCTCACTCCCGAAAGAAACGGAGACTTGATTGCAGAATACTCGGACCTGCTGTACGCCGTAGTGATGCCATGGATTCATGGGGTCACATGGTTCGATTTAATCAGCGACCAGCGTACGCTCGGACGCAGCGAAAGCCTGATGTTGGCGAAGGCGCTGGCTGCCATTGGCTCAAGCATGGAGCAGCGTGGTCTGGCACATTGTGACCTGTCTGCGCCAAACGTCATGCTTCCGTTTTTTTCGGAAGTGAAGCTGCCAGAAGGCTCGGCAGCCGTTGAACTTGTGGATGTTGAGCAGATCTATAGTCCCAAGATGGACCGGCCTGATGTGCTGCTTGCAGGATCGCCCGGCTATGCTGCACATCGAACAGTGCACAGCGGACTATGGAGTGCGTATGCCGACCGCTTTGCAGGTGCCGTTATTATCGCTGAAATGTTAGGATGGAGCGATCAAGCCATTGTGGCTAAGGCATGGGGTGAAAGTTATTTTGACCAGCATGAGATGCAGACTCCATGTGAGCGGTACTTTCTTCTTAAGAAATCATTAGGACAGCGCTGGGGGACCGGGATTTCAGATCTATTCAACCGCGCTTGGGATAGCCAGGACTTGAGTAGCTGTCCAACCTTCGGAGAATGGTTGGTTGCACTCTCAACATTGTCTGAAGAAGAAGCTGCAGTTGAAATTGCGGAGGACTCGACCGCTGCAGCACTTTCTGTTGTTGGATCGGAGGGAGCAGAGTCCCCTAAACCGATCGCCAGCCCAGAGCCTGATGGTGAAATGTTAGGCATTATTCCTGGTAATCGGGAAGTAAATGACAATGTGGTAGGCCGCCTGTTTCATCAAGCCCGTGATCTGGAGAGTGCAGGAAATCTGTTAGGAGCGCTTGAAATATTCCGATCAGCGTATCACTTTGTCAAGAAAGACAGTCCGCTTGAGGTGGAACTGGCAGCTGCTATTCAGGGGCTCGAACAGCAGTTATATCCGCCCGATCCAGGGAAACAGGGCTGGCAGGCACTTATCAGCTCCAAGAAGTTTATGATTTCTACGGCAGTCGCTGTTGCTATTCTCGCGGGATCCGCTTTTACCGTGAACAGTATTTTGGCAGATAAAGCGGAAAGTCGTCAGCAGGAGGAAGCGCGCTTGGCTGCAGCCAAGGAAGCCCAGCTGGCGGAAGATGCCCGCAAGCAGCAGGAAGCGGAAGAGAAGAAAGCTGAAGAAAAGAAAGCCGAAGAGGCTCGCCTCAGAGAACAAGCCAAGCAGAAAGAGGAAAGTAAAAAGGCAGAGGCAGCTGCTCTAGCAGCTGAAAAAGCTAAGAAGGAAAAACTTGCTGCTGATAAAGCGGAACTTGAAGAGAAGTATGAAAAGCAAGCGAAGTATGAAGCGTATTTAGCGCAAGTCGAGGAGAACAAAAAGAAGAAACTTCTTCAGGAGAAATACGATAAGCAAGCGAAGTATGAAGCACATCTGGCAGAACTTGAAAAGAAGAAGAAGCAGGCAGCCGCTGATGCAGCAGCAGCTAAGGTAGCAGCAGACAAGGCAACTGCAGCTGCCAAAAAAGAAGAAGCACGCAGAGCGCAAGCAAAAATTGAAGCGGCAAAGGCAGAGCGGTTAAAAAAGCAACGTGCTCAAAATGTTGTAGAGCTTATCGCTATGTATAACAAAGCTTATAACGCTCAGGTTGCGGGAAATAAGGACAGAGCCAAAAACTTTGCATACGATTTTGCCAGCATGTATCAAAAAGATGCGGCTTATTACAACACTGTAGGCAAAATGAGAACTCGTTTAAATAACATTAATATTTTTATCAACGACAGCAGTTATTGGATGCCGAATCTATGACATAATGGAATGCAGGGGTGTTATATGTGAATTACACGATACAAGCATCGCAGCGCACGCCAGCGCTCATTATATACTTAATTGATATTAGTGCTTCGATGAATATGCTAATGGAAGGGCGTAGACGGATTGACGTCGTCTATGAAGCTCTGTCTTTGGCCATCCGGCAGATGGTGTTCCGTTCCACGAAAGGCAATCGTCTTACCCCCCGCTACCGGATAGCCATACTCGCTTACAGTGACGATGTATACGATTTGTTGAATGGGATTAAAGGAATTGATGAGATTGCAGCCATCGGTTCTCTGCCGGACCTGACGCCGATACGCTTTTCAGATTCTGCTAAGGCCTTCCTTCAAGCCGAGAGAATACTGCAGGCAGAAATACCGAATATGCAGGATTGTCCGGCACCGCTCGTATGCCATATGACGGACGGTGTTGCCACAGGTGAAGACCCTGAACCTATCGCCCGACGGATTATGAGTATGAGTGTGCCTGACGGAAATGTGCTCGTTGAGAATATTTTTATCTCTGATCACCTGATGAGCCAGCCGGTGAATGAACCAAGACGCTGGAAGGGAATACTGCCGGACTCAACGCTTGAGGATGAGCACGCCCGCAAATTAAAAATGATGACATCGGTGCTGCCTGAAAGTTATCGAGAAATGTTGGTGGAAGCTGATTATCAGTTAAGTCCCGGTGCACTAATGATGCTTCCGGGGACGTGTGCTGAATTGGTCTCCATCGGTTTCCAGATGTCAGCAGCGACACCGGTCAGGTAGAGCCTATGAAATGTTCCAGTGCGAGTCAAGAGCAGAGAACAGGTGGCCGCTTAAAATCACTAGATTCGTATTTCTATGAGTGCAAGCAGTCGGGAGAACAGCCTGTGTCAAGCATTAAGCAGAATTTCACCTGCAGGTATGCTTATGGCCGGGCGGCAGAAACCGTCATGCTCTCAGAGAAAGGCCAGGATTATATGGCATTTGCTATAGATGGCGGGGTGTGCAGCTTTGTTCTGTGCGACGGTGTTGGATTGAGCTACAGGGGGGATTTTGCATCCCGATTTCTGGGCCGTGGTCTGCTAGCGTGGCTCCGAAACGGCAGTGAACTTTCACAGCATCACCTTGAACGTGAACTGCAAGCACTTGCAACAGCCTCCTCTCAAGAGTCTGACCGTTTCGAGGTGAAAGACAACACACCCCAGCTGCTGAAGGAGGTGCTGCAAGAGAAACAGCGTCTCGGCAGTGAAGCGATGTATATATGCGGACGAATTGAGCAACCTGGCCGTTTTCAGCGAAAAGGGAAGCTGTGGCTCGCTTGGCAGGGGGATTCTCGGTTGCGGTTGTTTAACCAGCATATGGAGATGTCATCCCGTTTCGGAGACAACTTCCGAACAGCAGAGCGCTGGTCTACGCGCAGTGGACCGATCGGTGGCAAACCGCATGTGTATGAATGCAGATTAGATGACCTTACAGGATACCGATTATTAATGTATAGTGATGGACTAAACGATCTGGATCCGATATGTGATTGGGTGCCGGATGATCAAGTGCAGGTGTTAATGAATGCACTCCACACGGGCGGACTTGAGGATGATGCTTCATTTCTCGAAATCGTGTGGTAAAAGTAGTGGCATGATCCAAAAAATTTATCCGATTGATTATAAACATCCGCCTTTTGGGTAATCTTGTGACAGATGAGTTCACATTGTTACGGAAAAGGAGATGGGTATGATGAGTTATGGAAATGTTCGATTTCAAGGGAAAACGGCAATCATTACGGGGGCAGGCTCCGGTATTGGCAAAGCGGCAGCTGTAAAACTCGCAAAGGAAGGCGCAAACGTCGCATTGTTTGATTTGTTGGATGATCGTACGAATGAAGTGGAGCAGGAGTTGAATGCGATCCGTGAGGGCTGTGCACGTTCTTTCGATGTGGATACGTCGAAACCGGACCGTGTAGAAAAAGCTGTCCTCGAATCCGTAGAAATATTCGGTGGCATCGACATCGTGTTCGCTAATGCGGGAATAAACGGTGTTCTGGCTCCTATCGAAGAGATGAAGCTCGAGGACTGGGAGAAGACGCTGAACATCAATCTGAACGGTACCTTCCTGACCGTCAAATACGCACTTCCTCACTTGAAAAAAAGAGGTAAGGGCAGCATTATTATTACTAGCTCCGTCAATGGCACACGCGTGTTTACAGGCTTTGGTATGATAGCCTACAGCACGACGAAGGCCGGTCAAGTCGCATTTGCTAAAATGGCAGCATTGGAGCTCGCTCAGTTTAAGATTCGCGTGAACGTCATTTGTCCCGGTGCTATTTCGACCAATATTGATCAAAGCACAAAAAAACAAGGGGATCTCGATAAAATCATCATTCCGATTGAGTATCCAAAAGGCGGACAGCCCCTTGCAGAAGGACCGGGCAAACCGGAGGAGGTTGCTGATCTGGTAGCGTTCCTTGCTTCAGATGAATCCCGGCATATTACAGGCTCTCAAATCTTCATCGATGGTGCGGAATCACTTCTCCGCTGAAGAGGGTGAACCGACCGTTCAACGGGAGGTTGTAAACTTCACTTTTAAAAAAAGGAAACTGCTACTACAGCGGTTTCCTTTTTTTGTCTTCGTATGATGTGGTAAATGAGAGGAAATTTGAAAAATTCACATTGAGTTCATTTTCCGTTGCTATACTGCATCCATACAAAAAGTGTGGAGGGTTTAGTTGTATGAATAAGAAAAAGATCAACAATGGTATTGCCGAATTTATCGCACTTTTGATGAGTGTGCTGATCTTTACCGCTTTTTCTGTCCCCGCTTACGCAGAAAATGCAAGCACAAGCATTGAACGAACACCATCAGGTATTCCCTATGTCCAGCTTGAACAAGAAATCGATAAGCTTGTGAATTCGTATATCGGAACATCAAGTCCTGGTGCTGCAATTGTAGTTACGAGGGACAATGAGATGATTTTTTCCAAAGGATACGGTTACGCCAATATCGAGAAACAAATCCCAGTAGATCCCGCAAGCACGGTCTTTGACTACGGTTCTATCAACAAGCTGTTTGTTTGGACCTCAGTTATCCAATTGGCTGAAGCAGGGAAAATAAAGCTGGATCAAGACATCAGGTCGTATTTCCCTGAAGAATTTGCTGAGAAGCTGCGTTATGACAAACCGATTACGATGCTGGATATTATGAGTCATACCGCAGGTTTTGAGCAGCATCCGCTCCCCGCATTTATAAAGTCACCGGAGGGGTTGAAATCATTGGAGGAAACGCTGTTATCTCCCCAACCAGAGCAAATATTTGAACCTGGGAAAGTCATTGCCTACTCCAATTTCGCTACAGCACTTGCCGGATTGGTGGTGGAGAAGATAAGTGGAGAACGTTTTTCCGATTATGAGATGAACCGGATTTTACGTCCTTTGGGGATGAATCATAGCTCCGGTCATCCAAAGTTGGCCGATCATCTCGATTTACTGGATTCAGCAGCAGTAGGCTATGCGATTGCAACGAAAGGGAAGGGGGATTTTGAACCTAGGGCACGTTATTATGTCCCTTTATATCCTGCGGGAGCCATGAAGGGAACGGCGGAAGATCTGGGGAAATTCGCTATAGCCCTCACGTCTACTGACACCCCCCTTTTCGCGAAGCCGCAGACGCTGCAAACCATGCTGACCCAAAGCTATACACCACATCAAGGGATTCTCTCCAATGCACATGGGTTTTGGGAATACAACGCACAACCTCACGCCGTTGGACACAGTGGAAATACGATAGGCTTTTCAAGCAATTTCGTTGTTGTTCCTGAAGAAAAGCTTGGCATTGTCGTATTAACCAACGCTGAAATCGAACAAGGTATTACCTCTGGTGTGATTGACCTCCTGCTTCAGGACAAAGCAAAGGAAATGCTGACGCCTAGTAGTAACTTGCCGCTATCAAGTGAAGTGGCCGGACATTATGTGCTTTCAGGTAATACTTTTAGTACAATTCAGGAAATTATGACTTACTTGGGGTTAATTAAGCTAGAAGCAAAGGGCGAGCATGATCTCATCTTAACCGTGATGGGTATGTCGGGTGAGTATAAGCAAACCAGTCCATATGTATTCATGCTAGATAAAACAGATGATCCTTCTATTCATAAACTTGCGCCTTACTTGTATGCTGAAATGTCAGATGGAAAAGTGGTACGGTTGAGTAAAGGGAAAGCGACGGATGTACTTCCGCTCGAGCCAAGCCGTTCTGTCCCGGTATTAATTACCTATCTTGTCATTGCCTCAATCACTATTGTATTCTTTCTGATTGCCCCACTTGTAATGCTCATTCGTTGGTTCCTACGGAAGAGAAAAGGAATATCGTCTTCAAGTACAGCGAAGCGGTTATTCGAAGCCGCTATGGTATGTGGAACTGCCTTAGTATTAAACGTCATGTTCTTGCTCTTGAACGTCATCAGCAATCAAAATGTGACTGCTAATCAAATGAATGTTGAAATTAAAATGAACTGGATATTGGCAGCACTTGCAGTTCTGCTGCTTGTAATGTCCATTCTAAAAGGTAGACAACATCCGCAATCCAAAGGCCAGAAAATATTTCAAACAGCAGCAGCAATACTTCTTATCCTCTTCGTCTTTTTGTTGGCTGATTGGAACTTCTTTCATCTTATAATTTAAATGACTGTCACAGCCATTGATGGGCGGTATCGACTCCTTGTGTTTTGTGGTCTTCCATAAGCACATTATGGTATGTGATAATACGGTGAAGACCAGGGGAGTTGGCTTGCGGATCTCATTTATCGTGAATCGCGAGACATTCTGATTGATGTTCAGTGTAACGTGTAAAAGCGGGCAGAAGATGGCAATAGCCGGAAGCTGCAGAATGGAGAAATGTATGATTCAAGTACTTGTGGTAGAGGACGACAAGAATCTTAGAAAACTTATCGCTGCTTCTTTGGAACAGTATAACTACCAGGTCCTACAGGCCGCCAGCAGTAAAGAGGCACTATACCTTTTGGAAAGCAGCCAAGTGGACCTGATGATAAGCGACATCATGATGCCGGAGGTAGACGGTTATGAATTAACCCAGATGCTAAGGAATGCGAATTACTATTTTCCCATTCTTATGGTGACCGCTAGGGAGGATTTCGAAGACAAGAAACGCGGATTTATGGCCGGGACGGACGACTATATGGTGAAGCCACTGGATTTGAATGAAATGCTGCTCCGGGTTGCAGCGCTGCTAAGACGGGCGAAGATCGCTAACGAACACCGGATTGTGATCGGCCATAGCATTCTCGACTCCAATACGCTCACGGTAACGGTGAATGAAGCCAGCATTGAACTGCCTAAGAAGGAGTTCTACTTGCTATTCAAATTATTGAGCTATCCAGGCAAGATTTTCACCCGGCAGCAGCTGATGGACGAAATCTGGGGCATAAATTCGGAAGCCGATGAGCGGACGGTGGATGTCCATGTTAAGCGATTACGGGAAAAGTTGGAGCCGATGAGTCCATTTCGTATCATAACCGTGCGAGGATTGGGATATAAAGCGGAGAAGATGACATGAAAAAGCTCGGATTCACCTCTATCCGCTTGAAATTGATACTTATTTTTATAGGGATTATGCTTGGAGCCTGTCAGCTGGCCATTATTAACTTCGTCAATTATTATTTCGACAGGGTTGTGAATGATCTGGAGACTCAACTGATGACGGAGTCCCGTTTAATTAAGCAACTGGCTGCCCAGACTGACTTAAGCGCGGAGGAATTTATCCGGTTGAGCAGTAGCTCATTTTATGAGATGAATCACTATGTGAAGGTTCTGGACATTCCAGTAGAAATAGATGAATCAAAACAAAATATGTTGGAAAACGGGGACAGCGTTTATGTGATGGTTGAGCGGGAAGATCGGAAGATTCATGCAACCTTATTCAAGATTGAGAAGTATTATGTGCTGCTGATCCCATATGTCGCTGCGCATTTCAACACCATCGAAAAGCTGGTGGTGATAACCTTACTTGTGTGTGTAGCTATAGGTTCTATCATGATACTGATTTCCGTCCGGAAGATCACCCAGCCCCTGAAGAAGCTTACGGCTGCCACCCGTGAGGTAGCCAAAGGGAAGTTCACCGTACAGGTCCCTTATTCCGGCAAGGATGAGGTAGCCATGCTCGCCCAGTACTTCAATCAGATGGTGCAGGAGCTGAAGCATATTGAATACCTGCGCAAGGATTTTGTTAACAGTGTCTCCCATGAATTCAAGACGCCGGTCTCATCCATTCATGGATTTGCCCAGCTGCTGAAAACCGAATCCTTGCCAAAGGAGAAGTTCCAAGAGTATACGGATGTGATCATCGAGGAAACGGAACGTCTCAGTAAGCTGTCTTCCAACATTTTAAAGCTGTCACGTGTGGAAAATCAGTCCATGATCACCCAGCGAACCTCGTTCTCCCTTGATGAGCAGATCCGAAAAACTATTTTGCTGCTGGAGAGGGAGTGGCAAGAAAAAGAGCTGGAATTTGATCTACATCTGCAGAAAATCGATTATTGGGGAGACGAGGAATTGATCCAGCAAATCTGGATCAATCTGATTGGCAACGCCATCAAATATTCTTACACCGGCGGCATAATTACGGTGATGTTAAGCCACATGGGCCATGTCATCCGCATACAGATTAGAGATGAAGGCAATGGAATTCCGGAGACTGCGCTGAAGCGTATATTTGAACAATTTTACCAGGCAGAAGGTTCCCATAGCCAGGAAGGCAATGGTTTGGGACTGGCTATTGTCAAGCGGGTGGTGGAGCTGTGTGGCGGCTCCGTATCTGTTCAAAGCGAAGAAGGGAAGGGAGCGGTTTTCAACGTTGAGCTTCCCTTGTCCTCACTGGAATAACAGCTTATTTCTTTTGATACCGTAATCATTTATGATAGAAATAAAAATGATTGAGGAGGCTTCAACCATGAGTATGTTTTCCCGGTTGGCTGAACAAAAGATTGAGGAAGCCGTCCGAAACGGTGAATTCGATAATTCGGCATATGCAGGCAAGCCGCTGCCCGTGGATGATCTGTCGCATATTCCAGAGGATCTCCGGATGTCCTACCGTATGTTGAAAAATGCCGGATTCGTGCCGGAGGAGGTCAGTTTGCGCAAGGAATGTGTCAGACTATTTGACCTCATGAACGCATGCAGCAGTGAAGGGGAAAAGGAGCAGCACAAAAAGCTGTTCAATGAGAAGAGCCTGCGACTGCAAATGCTGATGGAGAAGCGAGGATTGGGGACAAGTGGAGCTTTTCTAGAGTATGAATCACAGATAAAGGATCGGCTGACATAATGAAGTTACCGGTACTGATCACTAGTAACGATCAAAAAACAAACAAGCGCCCGTGCGTACCTGATTAAACGGTAAGCTTGAGGCGTTTTTTGATTCATAACTGCACGGATGGATGTGACGCCTTTCCAGTACCTCCTAGATTGACGGCCCATCGTTGTACCTTATAATAAAAAGAACGAAATCCAAATGACAGGAATAGATATATGAACAGAAATGAGCTTCCTATTCAAGAAGTATTACCGATGCTAAAAGAGACGTTTCGAGAACAGGATTCAGCTGTTCTGATCGCTGAGCCGGGAGCGGGGAAAACGACCCAAACACCGCTTGCGTTTCTGGATGAACCATGGCTGGAGGGGAAAAAGATCATTATGCTGGAACCCCGAAGGCTCGCAGCCCGCTCAGCCGCTTCATATATGGCGTCATCCCTCGGTGAACCGGTCGGAAAAACCGTCGGGTACCGTGTACGCATGGATAGCCGGGTAAGCGCGGAGACGAAGATTGAGGTCGTTACTGAAGGCATCCTTACCCGGATGCTGCAAAGTGACCCGGAGCTGTCTGGTATCGGTATGATTATTTTTGATGAGTTTCACGAAAGAAGTATTCACGCTGACACAGGGCTGGCATTAGCTCTGGAGACTCAATCTGTGCTTCGCAATGATTTAAAGCTGCTTGTTATGTCGGCTACATTGGAAGCTGAACCGGTCGCAGCTCTTCTTGGTGATGCACCGGTGATCCGATGTGCCGGAAGAACCTACCCCGTCGAGACCATATATGCGCCTGTACCTTCATCACAACCGTTGGAACAGGGGGTTGCTGCTGTTATTTGTCGTGCGCTTTTTGAAGGCGAAGGTGATGTGCTGGTCTTTTTACCAGGGGTGCGTGAAATCCGTCGTACAGCTCAAGAACTCGAAAGTGCCGGATTGCCTCGAAATATCATCATACGTGAGCTATATGGCCAGCTGTCTTCAGACAAGCAGGACGAGGCGATACGGCAGGACAGTGGAGGGTGCCGGAGGATTGTGCTGTCAACTTCCATAGCAGAGAGTAGTCTGACATTGGAAGGTATCCGTATCGTTGTGGACAGCGGGTATATGCGAACAGAAGTATTCTCGCCAAGAACAGGCCTGCCACAGCTGATTACCCGCCGGGTGTCGAAGGCGTCAGCTGATCAACGCCGTGGGCGGGCGGGCAGACTTGCGTCTGGGAGATGTTACCGGGTATGGACTGAGGTGGAGCACATGCATTTGTCCGAAACGAACACCCCGGATATCCGGCAATCCGATCTGGCACCGTTGGCTCTTGAACTGGCTGCGTGGGGAGTAAGAGAGCCGGAGGAGCTGTCGTGGTTGGATACACCACCGTCTGCCGCTTTTCAGCAGGGACGGGAATTATTGCAGCAGCTGGGAGCATTGGATGCTGGTGGATCAGTCACATCCCATGGCCGCAAGATGGCTGAGCTAGGAATGCACCCTAGACTGTCTCATATGCTCCTGATGGGTAAAGAGCTTGGGCATGGCGCATTGACCTGCAGGCTTGCGGTACTTCTACAAGAGAGGGATCTCATCAGCAGCAGCGAAGCTGCCGCTGACTGTGATGTGAGGACGAGAGTCGAACGGCTGTTGTTAATGGAACAGGGTCAGATAACAGCACATGGTGGAATGGATGTCAAAGAAGGTACCGTGAAGCGTTTGATCCAGGAGATCCGTCATTTGTCTCAACAGCTTCATCTGAATAGAGAGAGCAAGCTGGACGTTACTTTGTGCGGACTGTTGCTTTCCTTTGCTTACCCCGACCGGATTGCTAAAAACCGCGGAGGTGGCAGCTTTTTGCTTCGCAGCGGACGGGGCGCCGTATTGAAATCGGTACAGCATTTAAGTAGGGCGGAATATATTGTTGCAGCTACGGTGGATGACAAAGGGGCGGAGGGCAGTATTCAATTGGCTGCATGGTTAGATTCGGATGTCATCGGCCGTTATCATGGTGATGACATGTTTGATATGAAAGAAGTACTATGGGACTCATCGGCAGGCGCTGTTCGTGCACGGATAAAGAGAATGCTCGGAGCCATTATGGTTAAAGAGCAGGTTTACGCTCAGCCTACGGATGAAGAGATTTCAACAGCAGTACTGGAAGGTATCCGCAAAGAAGGTCTGTCACTTCTTTCATGGAACAAACAGGCGGTCCAGATGAGACAACGTATGTCATTTATGAAACGTTATCACTCCGATTGGCCGGACGTTTCGGAAGAGGGCCTGATGAACACCCTTGAGGCATGGCTGGAACCATACTTAGAAGGTGCCCGTAGCCGCCATACGCTACAGCGGCTGCAGACAGCAGTGCTTCTCGAGAATCTTTTGACCTGGGAGCAGCGTCAGCAGCTTCACAAGGAAGCACCGACACATATCAAGGTACCGAGCGGCTCCTCTATACCCGTAGACTATCAGGATCCTTTGAACCCCTTCTTAGCTGTTCGGCTTCAAGAAATGTTTGGTTTGCCGGAAACGCCGCGTATTGCGGGCGGAAGAGTTCCGTTAACCATCCACCTGTTGTCTCCGGCCCAAAGGCCAGTTCAGGTGACTTCAGACTTGTCCAGCTTCTGGAGCAGCGGTTATTTTGAAGTGAAAAAAGATCTGAAAGGGCGTTATCCGAAGCATTACTGGCCCGATGACCCGCTTCAGGCGATCCCGACGAACCGGACGCGAGCGAAGATGTAGTGTGACGATGATAATAATTCTGCTTGTGAGGGGGATTTTGAATGGGAAATGAACATCCAAAACACACTGTTTCCGTTTCTGCTTTAGTGATGAATGAAAAAGGTAATGTTCTATTGCTTAAGACTCATTGGCGTTCCGATACGTGGGAAATGCCAGGGGGAAATGTTGAAGCAGGAGAAGCTTTAGATAAAGCAGTTTGTAGGGAGTTTCTAGAGGAGACTGGAATTGTAATTCGTCCAATTGGTATAACAGGTGTGTATTATAATACAACGAAGCAGGTATTATCGGTTGTTTTTAAAGCAGAATACGTTAGTGGAGAGATAAAAATTCAACCAGAAGAAATTAAAGAAGCTAGGTATATTGAATTAAACGAATCTAATATAGACCAATACATAACCCGTCCACAACAAAAATCTCGTACGCTTGATGCAATGAAAGCTGAGTGTTTTATTCCATATGAAACATGGGAAGTAAGTCCTATGTATAACTTAACGTCTAGGTTGTACAACGAAACTTGAATATGTTGATCCAATGAATGGAAAAGGATAAGGTGTTTACGGTCAGTTGAGTATTATCCGATGATTGCAGGATCGATTTTGTAATTTTGTACAACGGGGCTCATAGAACAATAACAGTTTGGTCCGGTTCCTGCCAGGAACCGGACTTTTTACTTTAAGCGGCAAATTGGCAGCTCTGGAATAAATGACGTATGTCGTTACTGCATCTCTTTCATTTATAATGGGATGACAGTTTAATAGGATCGGAGAGAGAAGGAATGCGGAAAGAGAGAATACTAGAAATTGAACGTCTTCGAGGAATGGCGTTCCTGGCTGTCGTTATGCAGCACTCGATTGCCCATTATTCGGTGGCTGAAGGGATGACAGAACCTGACGGCATTTTGATGGCTGTACTGCTTATGGCTACCAAATTTGCCGTTCCTGCATTTATTTTTATTACAGGAATGGTTCTTTTTTATAATGATTCGGGACAACTTCAATATGGTAACTTTGTCAAAAGACGTATTAGTGATATTTATATACCGTTTGCCATCTGGACCATCATTCATGTTGCGATTAATGGGAAACTCCACCTAGATTCTATGGAGGGATGGACTGAACTGGGAAGTATACTCATTACAGGAAAGGCAAGTTCACACCTGTGGTATATTATAATGCTGTTTCAATTTTATCTTCTCTACCCGGTGTACCGTTCAGTAGTACGTGGTATATCCAACCGGTTAACACACCGTGTCAATGTGATACTTTTAGTTGCGACGGGTGTACTGTTTATTGTTATGACAGCTTACATCTCTGATATTGGTCGCTTTATGGGCGGACTTCATATTCCTGTATGGAGTGAATTATTTACGGTCTATGCCGACCGAAACGCACTGAATTTCTCGTTCTATTTTATTTTGGGAGCTGCTGCGGGAATGAATCCGGAGATGTGGTCTAAGTGGATTCATCGGGCAAGACCTGTGTATTGGACCATCTTTGTATTCATGTTCGGTTTTCTTCTGATGCAAGGAATAAATGAGATCCGTCTGGCGGATGGAGCGCGGATTACGTTCTATTCGCTGTCACTCCTAAGACCATGGATGGCGTTGTTCCTTATCAGCTCTATTCTAGCGATGTATGATCTCGCAGGATGGATATGCCGGAGATCTGGAAGATCTGTTAACGCTGGATTATCCAGTCTAGGTCTCTACTCTTTCGGCGCTTACCTTATGCATTTACTGACACTGCGCATTAGTTATTTGCTGGATGAGAGCCTTATGGTTTCAACGCCATCTTTAATCCGGATCATCTCCTCGTGGATAATTAGCGTAGCGCTGGCTTATATGGGCGCGCGGTTGTTCGCACTGATGCCATTTGGTAAATGGCTGGCAGGAGTACCAGGCGGAAGAGGCCGGAAGCAGGCGGTAGCCAAACGAGAATTAAACACATCGGTGAAAATGTAACATCAAGAGTTGAGGACAACTGACAATATACTGGTTTCCTAAAGCAACTAAAACCGCCTAAAAGGCGGTTTTTTCTATATGAATACCTAAATATTATATAATTTCAACATATGAAAAATTCACAATAATAAACCTTTCGATCATCATACTTAGGTACGGTCACCTCAATTCTATACTTATTCCCTATCTACATACACCAACCTGTTAAAAGGAGCAGGTTTTCCCCTGTTGTGCAAAATGGGAAACGGTGGTTTATAATGGAATATAAAGCGAATTCAAGATTTCAAGGAAGGAGGCGGCAGGATGGCTTTTATGGTCGCTCAAAGGGCATTTATCAAAGTTTATCTTATTACGATGGTTGAGCAGCAGCGGGGATACGGGTATCAGATGCTGGAAGAAATGCGGCAAGAATTTAAAAAATACGGTTATTCACCCCCGCAGAGCGAGATTTACCGGGCGCTTCATGAGCTGGTACAGGAGGGTGTTTTTTATCGGACGAAGCAATTGAAGGGCAGCGACCCGAGAGTCGACTTTCAGGAAATCGTACTTTATCATTTTACCGATGATGGGGTCGAAAAAGCCAAGCTTTACAAAAAACAAGTGAAAAGTGATCTCGATCGGTGTTTAGGTATACTTAATAAAGCGGTAATAGATAATTATTAAGGAGACCAAAGGAGGAATCACTTCATGGGTAATAAACTGCGTTTTGGTATTATGAGTACAGCCAAAATCGCTAGAAATTCTATGATACCTGGCATACTAAAATCAGAACGCTGTGAAGCAGCCGCCATCGCCAGCCGAGATAAGAAAAAAGCTGCAGAAGTTGCCGAACAGTTTGATATTCCAACAGCTTACGGTTCCTATGAAGAATTACTCGATGATCCTGATATTGATGCAATCTATATACCGCTGCCTAATCATTTGCACAAGCCTTGGTCGATCAAGGCGATGAAGGCTGGTAAGCATGTGTTATGTGAGAAGCCTGCTGCTCTTTGTGAAGTAGATGTGCGTCAAATGGTTGCTGCTGCACGGGAGCACAAGGTTATTTTTGCCGAGGCGTTTATGTACCGTTATCATCCTAAGCATGCTCGTGTTCGAGAACTCATCGATCGTGGCGAGATTGGGGAAATCCGCGGTATACATGGCAGCTTTACCTTCAACAATGTGGCAGACAAGAATAATGTAAGGTACAGCAGAGAAATGGGTGGAGGTTCGATTTATGATGTGGGTTGTTACCCGATCTCAGCGGCTCGGATGATATATGGGATGGAGCCAAAGGCAATTACCGTACATGCATCTTTTTCCGAAGATCATGATGGAGTCGATATGATGGCACATGGGCTGCTGGAGTTCGATCATGGCCTTGGGCTGACTTTTGAATGCGGTATGTGGACTTACTCGCGATGCTGCTTAGAGATTTCCGGGACTGAGGGAAGAATCGAATTGCCATCTGCATTCGGGTGGGAGCGAATGGAGGATCAGGTTCAAATATTAATACACACGGCTAAAGGAACCCGAGAAGAGAAGCTTGGAGCACATAATCATTTTGCACTTCAGGCTGATGCAGTGGCTGCGGCAGTACTGGATGGCGCTCCCCTTCCGTTTAGTCCGGAGGATGCCATTTATAACATGAGGGTGATTGATGCTTGTCGTGAATCTGCCCGCACATCAACACGAATTGTGATAAGACAACCTTGATCGTATATCAAGCATTATTAATTAGGGAACTTGAGTGAAACTTGCGAAATAAACCGCCAAAATTAAATGGAGGTTTATTTTTTTTGCCTATTGCAATGTGAAGAAAAATCGTTAAAATAAAATTAACGTAAAAATAAATTTAACGTTATAAATATTTTATAGAAGAGGAGAAGTGACATGCAAAACACAGCCGTCATTGAAAAACAAGGATTTCGGCAGTTGATCAAGATCAGGCCTTATATGATGTATATGTTGGCACAAATCATATCCAGATTCGGGGATTCGGTTGATTCCATCGCTTACAGTTGGATGGTATATACAATAACAGGGTCAGAGCTGTTAATGGGATCACTATTTGCTTTTAATTATCTGCCTGGCTTGATCTTCAGTTTGTTCACAGGTGTGTTCGTGGATCGATGGTCTAAAAAGCTGGTTCTCATCGTCACGTATACCGGTCGAGGTATCATTGTAACGCTGACAGCGCTTATGTACGCAACAGACCAAATCCAGGTATGGCATTTGTTTCTGTTTACATTTATGAACTCAACACTGGAATGCTTCTCGCGGCCTGCCGAAGTGTCACTTGTTCCCAGACTCCTTCCGAAAGAAAAACTGTTAGCAGGCAATTCTTTCTCCTCTTCTGTCAGCAAAACCTCTGAACTTATCGGCATTTCAATTGCGGGAGCTCTTATTGCTTTCATTGGTATAGCCGGTACGATCGCCATTGACGCACTGACGTTTATCCTGTCTGCTGTCATTATCGGTTTTATCCCAAATCCGGAGGCAGATGAAAAACGTGTATTAGATCAAGAAACGTCACAACAGCCACAACCCAAAAGTGTGCTGGGGGATATGAAAGAAGCACTTTCCTTTATACGCAAACATTCTCTTCTTCTAACAACAACTTTTCTGGCAACGTTTATTAATTTTTGCCTAACTCCACTTAACGTACTGCAGCCAATATACGTACGGGAAACGCTGGGCGGTGGAGCCGGAGGAATGAGTGTGCTGGGGACCGCTCTTATGTTAGGGATGATTGCCGGCGGAATTTGGATGGGTAATTACGGGAGTAAATTTAGAAAAAGCTCGTTGATTCTGACGGGTACATTGCTGCTTGGCACTGGATATGCGTTAATGAGTCTGCCCGCAGTTTTGCCTTACTTCCAGATGGAGGTGGCCTCGGTAAGTTTCCTCATAACAGGTTTTGCAGTTACATTGGCGAGTACTCCTGTTTCTACTTATTTAATGGAAGTAACGCCACGGGAGATGCTCGGGCGTATTGGATCACTGCTTGCTGTGATGTGCACCGCTGCAATGCCTCTTGGCAGTTTCCTGACCGGATTGGCAGCCAAACATAGTTCACCACAGATACTCTATTTGGTTATGGGCCTGCTAGTAATCATTCCGATATTTTTCCTTTTTGGCAAAAAAAGCTTCCGTGCCATTTAGCAGAACTTTGTATTTTATACCCATCCGGCCTATAATGGAATAATATACGTTGAATCGTGAAACTGAGGTGTACGGATGTGGAAACGAAAGTTCTAACTACGCTGGAAGAAATTAAGATTTATTCGGATCCCTACCGGCTGCAAATATTAAATGCTTTTTATAAATTGGACCGGGCAGCAACTGTGAAGGAAGTAGCTGATGAACTGGGGGAAGTGCCTGCTAAAGTTCATTATCATGTGAAAAAGCTGGAAAAAATCGGGCTAGTGCAAATCGTATCGACCAAAGAGATCAATGGCATTGTGGCCAAATACTATTTGCCTTTCTCAGGGACGATTGAAATCAAGCGGAAAGACACTAATAATGAACCATCGGCCAATGAAATGATGAGGTCTGAAACTTATAAGCTTTTGTCAGAGTTGTATGAACAAAATAAAGAGCGTTTTTTCAAACAGGTCAAAAGCACAGATAAACCTTATGCGAGTATGATCAATGATACCCTCTATATGTCAGATGAAGAGGCACGTTATTTTTTTCAAGAAATTTCACAAATGTCTGAGAAATACAAAAGTAAGAAAAGAGGCGAAGAATACCGCGCTTATGAATTCTTTGCAACCAATATCCGTAATGATTCGGATTCATGAAAAAAGCCGGTACCGATGTTCATCGGTCCGGTTCTTTTCATCTTAGATATAGGAATCTCTCAAATTCGTTGATGAACTACAAGGTATTCAAAGTGATTTTGGAACTTTCTCCAAAAAAGTGTCAAACGGTTTTAATAACAACCTTGAATATGATATAAAAAAGAAAGGAGAAGGACCAGAATTAGGTGATGTACCAATATTTGGAGGTATACGACAATGGATGAACACATGAAACGCCGATTGGATAAACAAAAGAAGCTTTTCCGACAGCTGGGCATTCAACTGGACGCTTTGTCTATCCATGAAAAAGATTTTTCCAATAAATTGCGGGGTTATGATGCAGAAGAGGTTGATTCGTTCCTGGACGATGTTATAAAGGACTATGAACGTTTCTACGCTACGATCTCCGATCTGATGGATAAGTGGCAGGAACAGCAGATCATTATTCGTGATCTGAAAGCAGGAGTAAGGCCTGAACCGGAACGACCAGTTATTGATCCAACAGCGGTTGAAGAAGTCGTCGTTAAGCTGGAAGCAGATCTTGCATTGCTCAAGAAAAGAATTCGTCCGGAACAGCAATTTTACATCGATTAAATCATATTTTATAAGTTTTTGTGAAGATTTACATAAAAACCACGATTCGCCCATTGCGGTGAATCGTGGTTTTGTTATTCCTCACGACTTGATGGTGAGGAGAGGCGGAGAAGGAACAGCTGCTTTTTTTGAGTCTTTTTTATTCCTTTCGCGGTTTGCGCTAGTTTGGTCAGGGGCTTTTTCGTGAAGTATACCTAGGTTGAATACGGGTCGTACAGGTAAGTCATTCATTTTATGTTCTTCCTTATTGATCGTGCTCCATGCAACTAACGCTTCGATGATGTGGGGCTCGTCCGTGCTATAAATGGAGATCAGGCGGGCATCATCACTGAGTGACGTTATGTCATGATACCATCCAGCAGGTATAAAAATAGCACAGCCGGGAACAAGTACGAACGCTTGATGGCTTTCAGACAGTGGCTCAACAACCGTTACAGAGAACTCCCCGTTTATGACATAACAGAGTTCATTGGAATCTGGATGCCAATGGGGGGAGACCCGTTGTCCGCGATTCAATACCTGGTCGGTCATTGACATGGAATTCATTAAAGGAATCATCGCTGAAGTCAGATCCGATTGTGATCCAGTGGTGGTTGTTCGGGTGTGCTGTGATAAATTCCATACGATTCTGTGATTGAGACTGTTAGCACGGTTCAGAGATGAATAGACCATATCAGACAACCGCCTTTCCGTTATATTTCAGACAGTTTGTCTTATTCTATGCAGGAATGCCTAGTAATCTGCTTCAGAAGCTACATTTCTTTATCTCACGAATTTTGACGAGTTCTGTCCTGGAATTGTGTGTGATGGCCTACGACAAAAGTCACGAAGAGGGACAGGGAGCATGTTTTACCTTGTAAACCATTTTCATTACAATTACTATATTGTATAAGAAAGAATTCGAAGTAACAGGGAGGTTAGCAGTTTGCCTAACAGCCTGAAAATAAAAATCCGCACCAAGATTATTTTTGGATATGTGCTTGTTCTATTATGTCTTGGTGTGTTTCTGTGGGTTGTTTCCGGTCGCCTGACTTCTCTCCAGCAGGAAGCTGATTTCATTGAACAACATGATATTGAAGTTAACAGTCTAACCCATGAAATCGAAAAAAACATGCTTGAACTGGAGACCGGGCAGCGTGGATTTGTCATTACCGGAGACCCTGTGTATCTGGAGCCATTCGAAATGGCCTTGTCGACATGGGAGATGAATTATAACAAGTTACATCAGTTAATCGCAGATAATGCGACTCAATTGACCAACCTGTCTAACATTAAGGATAACATTAATAAATGGATTGAGGTTGCTGGTCAGCCAGCGGTTCGAATTAAGCAGGCAGGGCAGGATGAAGAAGCACTGCAATTTTTTATTGATGATCCCGGCCAGCAAGCGATGAATATGATCCGCAGCCAGTTCACCGAGTTTCGTGACGCAGAAAGACAGTTGACCTCGCAGCGTATCGATGACATGAAAAATAGCAATACCAATCTGCTGATCAGCATGTATTCACTCTGGGCAGCAGTTGCGTTAGCTACAATTCTTGCAGCGATTGTTATATCCAAGAGTATCGTTAGGCCTATTCGCCAGGTAACTGAGATGATCTCGAGTATAGCGGACGGAGTTGCCGATGGTGGCAATCTTAGCCGGAGAATCAAGGTGAACACCCGTGATGAAGTACTCGATCTGGCTGAGAATACGAATAAGCTATTGTCCAATGTTAGCCGTCAAGCTTGGGTTAAAGATCAGGTTACCGTCATGTCTACACTGCTCCAAAGCGCAGACCGGCTGGATACATTATCTCGATTCTTTATTCATAAAGCTGCCGGAGTGATGAGCGTCCCTTACGCAGCACTTTTTATTAACCGAAATGATACTGAGCTGGTTAAGGCTGCAGCCTTTGCTGATCCGGACGGTGAACCGTGGGACAAGGTGCGTGATCGTTTTTCCCCGGGAGAGGGACTTGTTGGTCAGTGCATGATTGAGAAGCGGATCATACAGTTTGACGATATACCACCTAACTATGTACGTATCGAGTCCGGTCTGGGAGATGCAGAACCCTCCAGCTTGGTAGTTGCACCTGTTATGTTTGAGGGCAAAGTGCTGAGCGTGATCGAACTGGCGATGTTCAAACCTATGGATGATGAAAAAAGGCAGCTTCTAGAGCAGCTCCTTCAGGTGCTCGGTGTTGCACTGAATTCCATGTTGAATAAAATGGAAATACAGCAGCTGTACCGTGAATCCCAGGCTTTGAACGAAGAGCTGCAGGTCCAGTCGGAGGAGTTACAGGCACAGACAGAAGAGCTTCAGGCGCAGACGGAGGAACTCCAAATGCATGCGTCCGAATCACAAGTGTTGAATGAACGACTGGAAGCGCAAAAAGATGCTGCAGAACAAGCCGCGAAGGAATTGGAAAAATACGCAGAGCAGGTAGAGCAAAGCTCGACGTATAAATCGCAGTTTCTGGCCAACATGTCACATGAGCTTCGTACGCCGCTCAACAGTATGCTGATTCTGTCGCAGATTTTATCAGAGAACAAAGAGGGGCATTTAACGGAGGAAGAACGGAACTATGCGTCTGTTATTCATAAATCGGGTAGCGAACTGCTGAATTTGATCAATGATATTTTGGATCTGTCGAAGGTGGAGGCAGGAAAAATGGTGATCGAAGTGGATTTGGTCAATCTGACGGAGCTTCCAGAAATCATGCGAGGATATTTTGACAAGTCAGCGGAAAGTAAACAGCTTCGCTTTGAGATCGAAATGGATCCAATTGTTCCTGACATCATATACAGTGACGGGATGAGGCTGCATCAGATAATACGTAATCTGTTGTCGAACGCTATTAAATTTACCGATGAGGGTAAAGTGAAGCTATCTATTGGCAAAGTGGATTCCATGAATAAAGATGATTATTGTTCAGAGAAAGAGATGATTACTTTTACGGTCGAAGATACAGGGATTGGAATATCAGATGAGAATTTGAAACCGATCTTCGAAGCATTCCGTCAGGGAGATGGGGCTACGGCACGCAAATTTGGCGGTACAGGTCTGGGCTTGTCCATATCCCTGCAGCTTGCGAGATTATTGGGCGGTCATATCTCAGTTGAGAGCAAGGAAGGAGTAGGTAGTAAGTTTACTCTTTATCTTCCTGCGAATACCGATGGAGATCATAATGAGAGATTGTTTGTCGTACCGGAGGTTGCAGCAACAATAGAGAAGAATCCTCGTTGGAACATTAATTCACTGCTTGAGGATGATGTTCAGGAATGGGATGAAACCCTCCAACTGGAGGGAGTAACGGTATTACTTGTCGATGACGATATACGTAATGTTTATGGGCTTACGAATGCGCTCGAGAAAAGGAATATGAAGGTGCTAACTGCTCAAAACGGTTATGAATGCCTTGAAATACTTGACATGGAACAAAATATTGATGTGGTGCTTCTAGACATCATGATGCCTGAAATGGATGGATATGAAACGATGAAAAGGATTCGTGAGAATTCTGTACTACAATCTCTGCCCATCATTGTATTAACGGCAAAGGCGATGAAGGAAGACAAGGATAAATGTTTAGCGGCGGGTGCGAGCGGTTATTTCAGCAAGCCAGTGCAGTTGAGCGATGTAATCGCGGCAATACGTGTATCGTTGATGGATGTTAAACATGGATAGGAACAAAAGCTCCTGCAACAGCATCATTGGCAGACATTTATATCCAATATGAAGAAGGGCATTTTGTGACTTTTAACAAAAAAGAGTGGGAAGTGCTTGCTTAACGACGATAAGTTGACGGTGTTATTGATATGGATTATGATGGATTTATATCATCCACATTGAAGTGGCGTGTTACCGTTTGCGGGCATGAGCCAAGGAGAGCCTTTTTCTTAAGGCCTTTTCTTGGCTTTTCTATTTTTAGTGAATCCTTCTGCCAAAATCGGTTTAAGCTTATAAGAAAGGGGGATGCGCATGAGCGGGACGGAAACGTTTAAGGTCATCCGGGTTATCGGCAATAACGTCGTAATGGTTCAAGGCGGCAAAAAAGAACTCGAGTATGTAATACTTGGCAAAGGAATCGGATTCGGGACCAAGACGGGTGATGCGATCACTTCGGATGATCCCCGCATCGAGAAGCTGTTTAAGCTGGAAGATCGGGAACAGTGGAGTCAGTATCATCATCTGCTGGAGGATTTCGATCCTAAAGTGCTCGAAATTACTGATGAAATTTTAAACAGCATCACTACAGAATTTCCGGGTAAACTGAATGACAAAGTGTATCTTGCGCTGCCTAGTCATATTCAGTTTACGATTTACCGTATCCGGAAAGGGATGGATATTATCAATCCGTTTCTGGAGGAGACCAAGATCAGCTTTCCAAAAGAATATGAAATAGCATTGAAGGCCGCAGAAATGATTGGCCGGGCTTTTAACATAGAGGTTCCGGAGGATGAGGTAGGCTTTCTTACGTACCATGTGTATTCAGCTGTAAGTCATGTTCCCGTTGGTCAGCTAGTCAAAGCTTCCAATATGGTGGGACGCCTTGTAAATATCATCGAGCAGGAACGCGGGATACAATTTAAAAATGGCAGTATGGACCATGTTCGGCTCCTCATGCATTTGCGGTTCTCCGTTGACCGAATATTAAACCAATCTGTTAACGTGGATAACCCGTTTGCAGAGCAAATCAAAAGTAAATTTACGAGTGAATACGGGCTGGCCAAACATCTTGCTGAAGTTATGGAACAAGATCTTGGCAGTCCTATTCCGGAAGCTGAGGTATGCTTCTTGGCCATGCACTTATACCGATTGTTTAGAGGACGTACACAACAAAGCAGCCAAGCTAAGGAGGAATTTTAATGTTTGAACGTTGGAAAAAGAAAACTGTGAATAAAGTCGAGGTTAAAGCCCCTCTTACAGGTCAAGCTGTACCTCTGTCTCAAGTACCAGATGAAGCATTTGCCGCAGGACATATGGGCAAAGGTATCGCTATCGAACCGTCGGAAGGACGTCTGGTTGCTCCTTTTGACGGCACCGTTGCGCATGTAATCAAAACCAAGCATGCCGTTATGCTTGAGGAGAAAGCTACAGGACTGCAGTATCTGTTCCATATTGGGATTAATACGGTAGGATTGAAGGGTGAAGGATATACGAGTCATGTCAGTATAGGGGATTCTGTTAAAGCCGGTCAGACTTTAATCGAGTTTGACATTGACACAATTAAGGCTGCAGGATATCCGATTGTAACGCCGGTGATTGTCACGAATGCCGATGAGTTAGCTTCTGATGTTGAAGGGCATACAGGAAGTGTGACTGCCGGATCAGATTCCGTGCTCAGCATCACCCTAAATTCCTAATTAGAATTTTTTGTCATTGACAATCCTGATATACTGAATTAAGATAACAACATCAAATGAATACGTTTTAAGGCGTGTTACCATGAATTTGGGCATGAGCCAAGAAGATAGTGTGACTACTTTATGTAGTCATCGTTCTTCTTGGCTTTTTTTGTGGACTGCAGGGGGTTATGACAGCTAGAGACATGCGGCCTTGAAATGTTAAATACACTTCCCATAACAAGGAGGGGGTTGTCCTTAGACAGGATTGTTTAACCGGAGTAAAGGAACAAAAAGGTTATTCATTCGATGCATTATGTAAACGTTTTCAGTCATATGCTAAATTATTGAAATTGAAAGGATGATTGACATGCTGGCAAAATTACAAAAGCTTGGTAAGTCTCTTATGCTGCCTGTGGCTACACTGCCTGCAGCAGGTATTTTGCAAGGTCTTGGTATGATCGACTATCAGAAAGATATTCCTTTAGGTGTAGTCGGTGAGTTCCTTAATCAATATGTAACACCATTTATGACTTCGGGTGCGTTAGCGATTTTGGAGAATTTGCCGATCATCTTCGCAATCGGTGTTGCAATCGGTTTCGCTGGAGATGCGGTTGCCGCGTTATCCGCTCTAATTGGTTATTTGGTGCTGGTCAGAGTAATGGACAAAGTGCCGCTGCAAATGCCTTTTATTGCAGATGATGTTAAGCTGAACATGGGAGTGCTTGGCGGTATCTTAATCGGTATATGGTCTGCGTATTTATATAGTAAGTACCACAAAATTAAGATGCCAGATTGGCTCGGCTTTTTTGCTGGAAAACGGTTCGTACCTATCATTACGGCTGCCACTACGATGGTTTTAGCAGTTCTGGTCGGAATGATCTGGTACCCGATACAGCTCGCTATTGCTGACTTCGGTAACTGGATTGTAAGCCTAGGCGGTATTGGAGCATTTTTATTTGGTACCGCTAACCGTCTCTTAATTCCGCTTGGTTTGCACCATGTGCTTAACTCGATTGCCTGGTTCCAAATTGGTGACTTCACGAATGCTGCTGGTCAGGTTGTTCAAGGTGACTTGACCCGATTCATGCAAGGAGACAAATCGGCAGGCATGTTTATGACTGGATTTTTCCCGATTATGATGTTTGCCATGCCAGCAGCAGCACTTGCTTTCATTCATACGGCAAAGCCATCCAAACGTAAACTTGTTGGCTCCATCGTTATCGGTTCAGCTGTTGCTTCGTTCCTAACCGGTATTACAGAGCCGCTCGAATTCACCTTCATGTTCCTTGCTCCTTTACTATACGTTGTACATGCGATATTGACAGGTCTTTCGGGTCTAATCATGTACTTGTTGGATGTCCATTTAGGGTTCACCTTCTCGGCTGGTCTGATCGACTATCTCTTATATCTGAAGCTGTCCACTAATGCATGGATGCTCATACCTGTTGGTCTGGCCTTCGGGGTACTGTATTACTTCCTTTTCCGGATCATCATCGTTAAGTTAAACTTGAAGACTCCAGGGCGTGAAGATGATGAGGATGAGGATGAGGCAGCTGCTGATGCGTCTGTTGGAAAATCCGCTGCTGCTGTATCTGGGGAATCGAAAGCGGCTAAAGTTCTTACAAACATCGGTGGACCAGAGAACATTACGAGTATCGATGCTTGTATTACCCGTCTGCGTCTCGTGGTTAAAGACGACAAGGCTGTCAAGGACGCTGAGCTTAAAAAGCTGGGAGCTTCCGGAGTCATGCGTCTCGGTCAAGGTGCTGTACAGGTTGTGTTTGGAACGCAGGCTGAGTCTATTAAGGATGATATCAAGAAATTGTTGTAAAATCATACGAAAGAGCGGGCGTCATTGCCCGCTCTTTTTTGTGCTTCATCATTTAAAGCATGTTATGAAAACTGATATTGGAATACCCCGGCCAGCAGGCAAATTATACGCCCCAAAATCAGGTTATTAAGGATAATTTTCATGATTGAAGGGGGGATTATGCACATAGCTGTCAGCGCATAATGAAACGGAACAGCTTGTGTCCTAATTTGGACATTGCTATAAAAGGGGGGGATTCATATTAGTGCATCAGACTCAAAAAAATCAGGAACCAAAAGTGAACAAGATTTAAAATGGTGGCAGCTGTCGCTGCTTGGTGTAGCCTCAACGATCGGAACAGGCTATTTTCTTGGATCAGCTTTTGGAATTAAACTGGGCGGTCCGGCGGTTTTGATCTCTTTTGTGCTGGCAGCACTTGGTACGTTTATCGTGTTTGATGTTTTGGCACGCATGACGGCAGAAGATCCGCAAAAGGGGTCTTTCCGTACATACGCCAAAAAGGCCCATGGGCGATGGGCTGGCTTTTCGACAGGATGGATGTACTGGTGCTCGGAAGTGTTAATTATGGGCAGCCAAATGACCGCTCTTTCGATATTTTCACAATTCTGGTTTCCAGACATACCCATGTGGTTGTTTGCTACGGGGTATGCTGTTTTGGGGTTAATCGTCATTTGGATCGGGAATAAAGGCTTTGACCGTCTGGAAAATATCCTTGCTGTTATTAAAATTGCAGCGATTGTGATGTTCCTTGTGATCGCAGCTGCGGCATTGATGGGATGGCTTAAAGGTGGAATCCAACCGAAAGCTCCTGTGACTGGTTCCTTGTTCTTTCCGACCGGAGGATTAGGTTTATGGTCATCACTTATCTTTGCTTTTTACGCTTTTGGCGGCATCGAGGTTATGGGGGTAATGGCAGTAAGACTTAAGGATCCGAAAGAGGCGCCTAAGTCAGGCAGGGTGATGATTTTGATTTTGGCAATTATCTATGTGCTGTCGCTTGCTGCAGTCGTAACGATGGCTCCCTGGAACAAGTTCCCTACCACAAAAAGCCCGTTTATCTTCGCGTTAAGTTCGTACAATCTGCCATTCGTGCCTCATGTTTTTAATGCGGTATTGATTATTGCCGGTTTCTCGACCATGGTGGCCTCCCTATATGCAGTAACAACGGTGCTCATCTCCTTGTCTGAGGATCATGATGCGCCTACACTGTTTTCCCGGAAAATGTTTAAACGACAGACTCCGATGTATGCATTAGGACTTACAGCTGCGGGACTCGTTGCTTCGATTGTTTTATCCCTACTTATGCCAGGAAAAATTTATGAGTATTTAACGACAGCGGCAGGATTAATGCTGCTTTATAACTGGTTTTTTATTCTGATTTCGGCTGGAAGGAATCTGGATTTGACCGCTTGGGGTCAAATTAAAAGGTATACCGGTATGCTTCTGATTCTGCTTGCTGTAAGCGGAACCTTGTTCCATGCAACCAGTCGTCCTGGATTTTGGATCAGTCTTGGCTTTATTGCGATTATAACTGCTGTAGTGCTGTTTATGCAGTCGGTGTGGCGGAAAGAGGAGAAAGAGAACCCTGATCAGAAAGAACGGAAACGTTCAAAGCTTCGTGCTAAACCGATTCGCTAGTACAGGTCACATTTAGAGCAATGCTTAAAAGAATAGCAATTTGATTGCTCTAAAGCCAAAATAAATGCCGAAACCGATCAAGGAAAGCCCGGAAATAATCGAAATGAATGTGATCCCTCGGTTACTCAAATATTTACGGAAAGTACTAGCCATGGCTGCCATAAGAAAGTCCCAGATTAGAACACCAAAGATTACAGCAGCACTGTATAGTAGAAGATCACCCGTACCATAATCTGAAGCTGTCTTCACTAGAACAGAACCGTATATTCCAAGCCAGAACAAGATTGTCATTGGATTGGATAGAGACATGAGAAAACCGGACGACACCGATGACAACAGGGAATCCTCCTTTTTGTTTGAGCTTATCGTTACTTTACCGGCGCTAACGACACTTTCGATGCCAGTATAGATCAGAACGAAAGCCCCGAAGAGCCAAAGGAAGGTTTGCATGAACGGGGTACTCAGAAAGTGAACAACACCCATATATACAAGAACCATATACAGGATGTCGGCCATCACAGCGCCCAGACCGAATAACCAAGCGTGCCAAAATCCCTTTTTCAGCCCCTTGTCCAGTTGGGCGGCATTAATCGGACCAACTGGGGCGGATAAAGAAAGTCCTAGAAAGATGTAACTTAGAAAAAGACTCATTGTGTTCTCTCCCATCCGAACGAAATAGCCTTGTACATGTAAGCTCGTACCCATTATATTCAGACCTTTATAGTGGTAATACCCGATGTTGAAAATTAAATATGAAGCTAACAAGCCACGTATCTTTGCGTGATTATAAAAATTAACACATATTATGATGTACATTTGATGTTTACTTAACGATTCTCGTGTATGCTTGGTAGTATCAGTGCTAAAAATGAATTATACGAATCATCCAGATTCTTCACTCAGTTCAACGGAAAGCGGGGATAACATATGGCGACAGAACGTTTGCCGGATATAGACCGGTTTTTGAATCTGGTAGGTCATCTGGAAGAACGAATTCATTTATTAATTGAGAAGACATCATTAAGTGAGCAGGAGAAAAAGTTTATTTGGGATCACATTATGGTGGTTCCAGGTAAAAACGACGATTTATAAATACGCAGCCGTAACTATTATTGGTGAAACATGCCTCTTTCTGAGGTATGTTTTTTTGTTTTATATGATCATTGTTTATAATAGAAGAAAAATACTTATTCAGCTTATAAGGGGGCATCATATATGAAAGTGGGAATCATTGGACTTGGAGATATTGCTCAAAAAGCGTACCTACCAGTCATGACGGGAATTCAGGGAGTGGAATGGGTACTATCTACAAGAAATGAATCTGTTCTGGAACAAATAAAAGACAAATACCGGATAACGCAGACTGCTCAAACTATTGAGAAGCTGATAGAGACAGGAATCCATGCGGCTTTTGTACATACATCGACAGAATCACATCCAGCGATCATTGAATCATTACTGAATGCAGGCATCCATGTCTATGTGGACAAGCCGATTGCATACACATACGAACAAGCCAAGACTTTAACAGAGTTGGCACACCAAAAGAATTGTGTACTCATGACCGGATTCAACCGCAGGTTCGCTCCAATGGTGTCTGCGCTTAAAGAGGTGAAAGATCGAACTTATATTTATATGGAAAAAAACCGTATTCATCAACCGGATTACGCGCGTCGTTTCATATTTGACGACTTTATCCATGTGGTAGATACGATCTCATATTTATCTCCCGGGACCGTTCGTGATGTCTCTGTTTCTCCAAAGATTCAGGATGGAATGTTGGTTCAAGTGATGATCAAACTTGAAGGAGATGATTATACATCTGTCGGGTTCATGAACCGGGATAGCGGAATTACAGAAGAGCGGCTGGAAGTCATCAGTTCTGGTCAGAAACATATAATCCGGGACCTTAATACTACAATTCATTTTAGCCAAGGAGAAGAGAAACATCGGGCATTTGGAGACTGGGAGCCGGTATTGAAGCGGCGCGGGTTTGATGACATCATCGCAAGCTTTCTCAAATGTGTTATGGGGGAGGCCCGGCAAGAGCCGTCTATGGAAGAAGCACTGGAGACTCATCGTTTGTGCGAGATTATTGTGAAAAAAGCAGAAGAGAATGGAGCTATCGTCTGGAAGCTCTGACTTTTGAATGCGCGAAAAAAAAGGTTAATAACGAAAGACGGTTGTTCTAATACCTTGTTGATATGGAGAGGATAATGATGCCGACAGAGGAATCCATTGGCAACAGCATCCGTATTGGATTGTCTGGGTGGGGAGATCATGATGATCTTTACGAAGAGGGCACCAAGGCGGCAGAGAAGCTGAAGGCATATACACGACATTTCCCTATTATCGAGATGGATAATTCGTTCTATGCGATTCCGGCCCCGGACCGGATGGATAAATGGAGTGCACAGACCCCGGATGATTTTGGCTTTATTGTCAAAGCCTATCAAGGTATGACAGGTCACTCGCGCGGCAAAAATCCTTATTCGGATATGAAGACGATGTTTGAGGTCTTTAAAGAATCAGTGAACGTGTTAATGCAGCAAGAAAAGCTAAAGACGGTTTTGTTCCAGTATCCGCCTTGGTTTGACTGCGAGCGAAAGCATGTCGAAATTCTAAAGCGTACTCGGGAATGGATGGACGGCTTTCCGGTCGCGCTGGAATTCCGCAATCAGAGCTGGTTTGTATCAGATTACAGGGAGAAGACGCTGCAGTTCATGCGGGATGAGGGTTGGATTCACAGCATTGCCGACGAACCGGAAGCGGGGATCGGCTCTATTCCCGTCGTGCTTGAACCGACGCAGGGGCATGCAACGATGATTCGTCTTCACGGACGTAATGCCTCTGGTTGGCATGCAAGTGGAGAGGCCAATTGGCGTGAGGTACGATATTTGTACCGTTACAGCGCTGAGGAGTTGGAAGAATGGAAACAAAATTTGTTCACTTTGCTACATTCTACGAAGGAATGCTGGCTGATCTTTAACAATAACTCGGGTGGGGATGCTGCAGCCAACGCGAAGCAGTTGATGGAGCTTCTCGGTTTGGACACCGGTCCAGTTCCTATCAGACAGATGGAATGGTAAATAAACATTAATTGATGGTTATTTATCCTTTTAATGTAAAGTGAAAAGGTTTGTTTGCTCTTTGATAACAGAACCGTCACGAAATTGACGCAAATTGATCTGTTTATGAGATGATAATTATATAAAAAGGTTATTTTCGGTATGGTGGTTAAGTGTATTATAATGAATTTGTAAGTAGAATTTCCGTCCATGAACTATCAAAATAATCTGACGGAGGGAGTCAGCGATGAAGACCCTTGACAGAATGACAGAGGGACCATGGCAGAAATATCACGGTCCAAACTTAGGGTACATTCAAGACCAGTATGAAAAGTTTCTAAAAGATCCACAATCTGTGGAGCCGGCATATCGTGAGCTATTTGCCAGTTGGGGATCTCCTCCATCTTTGCCAAACAAAGAAAAGAAAGCGGATACGCAGGTATCCGGCGGTACATTTGACCGCAATCTACTGAAAAAGGGCGTGAATGCCGGTAAGCTGGTGTGGAACATCAGAACTTACGGTCATCTAGCCGCAGACATTGATCCGATTGGTATCGGAACGAAGGTAGACACACGTCTTCTTCAACCTGAAACGTACCAGCTTAGCCAAGCGGATTTGACAGCCCTACCTGCAGAAGTCGTATGGGAAGAAGCTCCCGGCGATGTGAAGAATGGGTGGGAGGCGATCCAAAGGCTGCATCAGATATATACAGGAACGATCGCCTATGAGTTTAGTCATGTACATGAAGAGGAAGAGCGGAATTGGCTGAACAGCCAGGCCGAATCAGGTACCAACCCGGCACCGTTGAATGGGAACGAGAAGAAACACCTGCTGAAGAGATTGCTTGAAGCAGAGCAATTCGAAGAATTTTTGCATCGCACGTTTGTGGGTGCAAAGCGCTTCTCTGTTGAAGGTAACGATGCACTCATCCCTATGCTGGATGAGATCGTACGGGAAATGGCCCATGCGGATGTCAGATCTATTTTGATGGGTATGGCTCACCGGGGACGTCTGAATGTGCTTGCTCATGTTCTGGGCAAATCTTACAGTAAAATTTTCTCGGAGTTCCTGAACTCGCCTAACAAACACCTGGTGCCTTCTGAAGGATCCATGGGAATTAATTACGGTTGGACCGGCGACGTGAAGTATCACCTTGGAGCAGATCGCTTCCTTAAGGAAGCAGATGCGCATGAAGTTCGTATTACACTTGCTAATAACCCGAGTCACCTCGAGTTTGTTAATCCGGTTGTTGAAGGGTTTGCTCGTGCAGCCCAAGAAGACCGTAGTAGACCAGGTTACCCGAAGCAGGACGTTAACAAAGCAGCGACGATTCTGATTCATGGTGATTCTGCATTCCCTGGTGAAGGAATTGTAGCAGAGACGCTCAATTTCAATAAGCTTCCTGGATTCCGTAACGGCGGTACGATTCATATCATCGTAAACAACCGTATCGGCTTTACAACAGAAGGCAAGGATTCACGTTCCACATTTTACGCCAGTGACCTCGCTAAAGGTTATGAAATCCCGATTATTCACGTGAACGCTGATGATCCGGAGGCATGTATCGCTGCTGCTCGTCTTGCAAGCGAATACCGCAACAAGTTCAAGAAGGACTTCCTGATTGACCTCGTCGGTTACCGCAGATACGGCCATAACGAGACAGATGATCCGGAAACGACTCAGCCGCTCATTTACCAAAAAGTTAAACAGCATGACACCGTTACCAACCTGTATATGAAAAAGCTTGTTGGTGGAAAAGTCATGACTCAAACAGATGCTGATGAATTAAAGGCAAAAGTTCAAAATGGTTTGAAGGATGCTTATGACAGCGTTAAGTCGAAAGAGCCAGTGGATCATGTGCTTCTGAGTATGAACCCGACCGGCGATAACAGTAAGCCGAAGGCTAACACAAGTGTACCGGCAGAAACGCTCCGTGCCATAAATGCCGAGCTTCTTCAATGGCCTGAAGGATTTACAGTTTACCCTAAACTTCAACGTATTCTTGAACGCCGCAGCACTGCGCTTCAAGATGGTGAGAAAGTAGATTGGGGACATGCCGAAACGTTGGCGTTTGCCTCCATCCTTGCTGATGGGCAGCCGATTCGAATTACGGGACAAGATGCGGAACGTGCCACGTTTGCACACCGTAACCTTGTTCTACATGATTCTGTTGATGGAACAACGTTCTGTCCGCTGCACCAATTGTCACATGCCAAAGCTTCATTTGCTATACACAACAGTCCGCTTTCCGAGGCTTCGGTATTGGGCTTTGAGTACGGATATAACGTATACTCGCCTGAAACATTGGTGATCTGGGAGGCCCAGTATGGTGACTTCACGAACTGTGCCCAGGTTATCATTGACCAGTTCATCACATCCGGACGTTCCAAATGGAGACAGAAATCCAGTCTCGTGATGATGCTTCCGCACGGTTATGAGGGACAGGGCCCTGAGCACTCCAGTGCCAGACTTGAAAGATTCCTGCAGCTTGGCGGGGAAGACAACTGGACTGTTGCGAATCTGACAAGTTCAGCTCAATATTTCCATCTGCTTCGCAGACAGGCTTCTATCGTGAATACCGAAGATGCCCGTCCGCTTGTACTGATGGCTCCGAAGAGCTTAATTCGGAATCCGCGGGTAGGATCACCGGTAACCTCATTCAGTGAAGGCTCCTTCCAAGAAGTTATTGAGCAACCTGGACTTGGACAATCGCCGAAAAAGGTTGAACGTCTCGTAATGTGCTCTGGTAAAGTAGCTGTAGATCTGGAAGAAGCGATCGATAAGAAGAAGGATGAGGATCATTCCTGGCTGCATGTGCTTCGTGTAGAGCAATTGTATCCGTTCCCGAAAGAGGAAATTACCCGGATTATGAAGCAGTATCCGAATGTGAAAGAAATCCTCTGGGTTCAGGAAGAGCCACAGAACATGGGTGCATGGAGTTACATGGAACCGAAAATTCGCGAAATCGCACCGAAGGGTACTGAGGTTCGTTACAGCGGGCGTCCGGAACGTTCAAGCCCGGCGAGCGGATATCAGGATGTGCACGTGTACGAACAACAAACAATCATTTCTTTTGCCCTTAATCGCAAAACTATAAATCAACATATCTCATTGGGGAGGTAAGCGGCTGTGAACGAAATAACTGTACCAGCTATGGGCGAATCTATCACCGAAGGAACGATATTTAAATGGCATGTCAAAGAAGGGGATAGCGTTAACATCGGTGATGTTCTGCTCGAGTTAGAAACGGATAAAGTCAATCTTGAAATCAGTGCGGAGGCAAGTGGTGTTGTGCAAAAAATCCTTCGCCAGGAAGGGGACAACGTAACGATCGGTGAAGTCATCGGTCAAATTTCCCCAGAAGAAGGAGTAGGTAACGAGCCAGCAGTACCAAAGACGGCTGAAGTTCCGGTACCTGCACAAGCAGAAAGTAAAGCTGCTCCAGTAGAGCAGCCTAAATCGCCAGCACCTCCGGCAGAAAGCGGAGACGGTTCAACACCGCCGGCTTCACCTGCCGCACGTAAACTAGCGCGTGAGCGCGGGATTGATCTGGACCAGGTACAGGGCCGCGACCCAATCGGTCGTATCTACCATGAAGATGTGAAAAACCACTCTAATGGCGGAAGCAAGACAACAGCGACTGAGAGCAAGTCTGTAGCACCGGCAGTGGCTTCATCGGCTCCGGCTGAGAACCCTGCCAAGCCGACAGAGCGCCAGCGTATGTCTCGTCGCCGTCAGACGATCGCTAACCGTCTAGTTGAAGCTCAGCATACAGCAGCCATGCTGACTACATTTAACGAAGTTGACATGACCGCCATTCTGGACGTTCGTAAGCGCCGGAAAGACGCTTTCAAGGAAAAGCATGATGTAAGTTTAGGGTTTATGTCCTTCTTCACCAAGGCAGTAGTAGGAGCGTTGAAGCGTTATCCGCTGCTAAATGCAGAAATTGATGGCGAGGATATCATTCTTAAGAAATTTTATGATATCGGTATTGCAGTTTCGGCTAAAGAAGGTTTGGTTGTACCTGTTGTTCGTGACGCCGATCGCTTGGGCTTTGCAGAGATCGAGAAGGAGATCGTTGATCTCGCAGGCAAGGCACGCAGTAATACGTTATCTCTGTCTGAACTGCAAGGTGGAACCTTTACGATTACGAACGGCGGTGTTTTCGGCTCGCTCCTCTCAACTCCAATTTTGAACACTCCACAAGTTGGTATTCTGGGTATGCATAAGATCCAGCTTCGTCCTGTGGCTATAGATGCGGAACGTTCCGAGAATCGTCCGATGATGTACATCGCACTTTCTTACGATCACCGTATCGTTGATGGGGCAGAAGCGGTACGTTTCCTTGTAACTGTGAAGGAACTGCTTGAAGATCCGGAATCTCTCTTGTTGGAAGGTTAATGAACTACTGTTAAAGGCTGTCCTGCAGATTTCTGTCGGGCAGCCTTTTTGTTGGCTAGAAACAGTGACAGCTGCCACGCAATTGAATGGTAATATGGAAAAAGCGGGATTGATTTCTTCGAACCGGGAAGTGTAACATGAGTAAAGAAGTGTACATGCCCATCTCAAGATGGAAGTGTGAAAGGAGAGGTATAACAATGGAAACAGCAAAGGTTAGCCGGACGTTGGTATTTACGGGCTCATATGCAGAAACTGGTGAGAACGGTATTTGTGTTTATTCATTTGATCAAGACAGTGGTGAATTACAGCTGCTGGATCAAAGTTCAGGAATAAAGAATCCTACTTTCCTCAATGTGGACACGGTGACAAACCGTTTATATGCGATTGGAGAGGTATCAGAGAACGGAGGAAAAGTCGGTGAAGTGGTGACGTTTGATATCGATCCTTCATCAGGGAGGTTGAATCAATTAAGCCACATTCACGGAAGCAGCAGTTCAACGTGTCATATTCAGAGGGATTTGGAAGATAAGTACCTGATCGTATCAAGCTATCACGGAGGTCGGGTGAGTTTATTGTCCTTGGATGACAACGGTGTGGCAGATAGTCTGTTGGATGAGCAGTACCACGAAGGACACCGTACTGACGCAGAACAGCAGCCTAGAGCGCATTCAGCTTTTTTCAGTCCCGATGGTAAATACATATTTGTTCAAGACCTGGGTCTAGACAAAATTATCGCATACCAAATCAATAAAACTGACAACAAGCTAGAGTTTCATGGGGAGACTCAGCTAACGCCAGGATCAGGTCCGCGCCATCTTGCTTTTCATACAAGTGGTAAATATGCTTATGTAATTAATGAATTGAATTCAACAGTTACGGCATTCCGTTATGTGTCAGAAGAGGGACGACTGGAGACGATTCAAACTATCTCTACATTACCTGCTGATTTTACTGGCGAAAGCTATTGTGCGGAGATTGCCGTTTCAGAAGATGGACGTACCGTTTATGGTTCCAACCGGGGGCATGACAGTATTGTGGTCTTTTCCGTAGATGCAAGCTCCGGTGAGCTAAGCCCGATACAGTATATCTCCACAGAAGGAGGACACCCGCGTCATTTCTCTTTGATGCCTGAAGGTAAGTTTATGATTGTGGCGAACCGTGACGGTAACAATCTAGTATTGTTCACAGTTGACCCTGAGAATGGGACGCTACAGTTTACTGGAAAGACAATAGAGCAATCCAAACCAGTGTGTGTTAAACCGGCTGTATTTATGGTTTAATGTTATCTTAGGGCTCGCCTTTATTCGTAGCGTCTCATGAGATACATTGACAAAAGCATCTGAATTCCTCATAATAAACTGACGTATTTCTATACTAGAATTCAGGTGATCAAAATCATGATGGGTATCGTTGTAGTGGAAGTGTGCGACAGTAACTTGATGAGCGCCTTGGATCTGGAGCATTTAGAAGAACTGTATCCTGAAATTGCGGTGCTTCGCGCGGACTGCATGAACCTTTGCGGTTTATGCAGGCTTCGACCTTATGCTCTGGTTAATGGTAAACGCGTATTCGGCAAATCAACTGAAGAATGCGTGGACAAAATCAAAGCTGCCATTGAATCCGAACTGGCTGTCTTTCATGATAATTAATCGTCTACAGGACGTTTATAACAAAACGGCATGCTCGCTTTAATAAGCGGCATGCCGTTTGTGTTTAAGTGTCAAATATATTATCCTGCAGCAACGGTTTCTTCACACGTATCGGAGCAGAAGCCTTGGTGCAGCTCTTCACATTTTTCACAGCAGATGTGCTGTAGATGACAAGCATCATTGGCACAGTTAATGTACCGGTCTTCAGGCTCACCGCAATGATGGCATTTACCTACAATAACATCTTCATCCGTATGATTGATCGGCACGGATATACGCTCGTCAAATACATAACATTTACCGTCAAAGAGACGACCTTGAATTTCAGGATCTTTACCGTAGGTTACGATACCGCCGTCCAGCTGAGCGACGTCTTGGAAACCTTCCTTCAACATGAACCCGGTAAGCTTCTCACAACGGATACCGCCGGTGCAGTAAGTAAGAATTGTCTTGTCTTTATACTGACTCATATTTTCACGAATCCACTCAGGGAACTCACGGAACGATTCAACATCCGGACGGATCGCGTTTCTAAAATGACCGATATCATATTCGTAGTCCGTGCGGCCGTCGAGAACAATGACATCGTCCTGCTGAAGCTGCTCGAAAAATTGTTGTGGGGAGAGGCGTTTACCGCTAATCACATTCGGATCTAATTCATCATCCACTCGGAATGTAACGAGTTCTTTCCGGTGTCGGACGAACATTTTGCGGAATGCATGTCCCTCAGAAGGATCAGCCTTGAATACCATATCAGCAAACAGCGGATTGGATTTCATGTCCCGCATATACTGTTCCGTCTGTTCAACCGTACCGGATACCGTACCATTAATGCCTTCAGAAGAGACAAGAATACGGCCTTTGAGTCCGAGATCCTTGCAGTACTGCAAATGCTCGCTCTTAAAGGCTTCGGGATCCGAGATATAGACGAATTTATAATATAATAAAATTTGATAGGACTGTTGTTGTTCAGTCATGAATGATCACCTGTTCTTTTTGGGATTTCGGTTAAAGCATACTTATAAAATTGTAGTGAATTCTTGTCATTTAGTCAACTTTAATGTATAGAAAGTTTGGCAGTATTTATGCAGACATTAAAGGTAATAATATTTCGTCGCAAGGGGGTTGGAAGAGCACGGAATAGCGTATATGATAAGTTTATGGACTCCCAATGTTACAAGTGAACATTAAATAGGCTAACGTTTCGAGTCGAATTTTTCGTTTCTTGAGGAGTGTGCATCAATGCTACATAAGGAAGAAGAAAAGGTACTATTGTTCCAGGGAGACAGCATTACCGATTGCGGCAGGAATTACGGTGATCCCGGAAGTCTTGGAAGCGGTTATGCATTAATGGTTGCAGGTAAGCTTGGCTTGAAGTACCCGGAAAAAAGAATGCGCTTTCTTAATCGTGGGATCAGCGGCAATCGTGTTGTTGATTTAAGGTCTCGCTGGGATGAAGATAGTATTAATCTGAACCCTTCGTGGGTATCGATTTTGGTAGGTATTAATGAAGTGGGGTGGAGATACCACCGTGGAGAACCCACTTCAACACAAGCTTACTATGAAGGATACAGAGAGCTTTTGGTCCAAACCCGTGAAAAAACCGGTGCAAAAATCATTCTGATGGAGCCTTTCCTGCTTCCTGTCACCGAAGAGAAGAAGCATTGGCGCGAAGATTTGGATCCAAAGATTCAAGCGGTGCGTGAATTGGCCCGTGAGTTTAATACACTATATGTACCATTAGACGGGTTGTTCGCAGCAGCAAGTGCACAGCATGATATGACGTATTATGCCCCGGATGGAGTCCATCCTACACCGGCCGGGCACGCTTTAATGGCAGATGGGTGGCTCGCAGCACTTAAAGGTAAATCATTTTTATAAACCGATTATATTATAATCTTTAATGGTGAGAGAACATCTTCAGCAGAGCTGGGGATGTTTTTCCTTATTTAATCAAAAATCACAATTGACGTAACCTGCAACCTGCATATAAAATATGCATAATAAACCGTTGTTCAAAACTATATTTTTTTGCTTTAATACTTTTATCGATAAAAGCGTTTCAGCGGTGTCGCTTTGTGTCGATCATCAAATGTCTCGATAAAGAGAGGGGTTAATTTCCATTGAAGAAAAAAATGTGGTTATCGTTGACATTGTCCGCGCTATTGCTGACAGCTGCCGGTTGCGGAAGCAAGCCGGATGCAGGTACTCCATCAACCGGCTCCGGTGGCGACACAGAGAAGAAGCAGTTTAAAATTGCGATTTCGCAATATGTTGAGCATCCATCGCTCGATGCTACTCGCGAAGGAATTATGGCAGCGCTTAAAGACGGAGGAATTTCCGAGCCTGACACCTTGAAATTGGACTATAACAATGCTCAAAACGATTCCACCAATAACCTTTCAATCGGGCAAAAGCTGAAGGATTCCAAGAATGACCTGATCATCGCGATTGCTACACCTTCGGCTCAGGTAATTACAGATAAAGTGAAGGAAACTCCCGTTTTATTTGCGGCGGTAACGGATCCGCTTGACGCCAAGCTGGTGAGTGATCTGGAAAAGCCGGGCGGCAACGTCTCCGGAGCATCGGATACGAATCCTGATGCTACGAAACAGCTTATGAAATTTATCAGCACTCATTTTTCTAACGTGAAGAAGGTCGGTCTCATTATAAATGAAGGAGAACCGAACGCTGTGGTTATGTCCAAGACAGCTGAAGAAGCTTTGAAGGAACATGGCATCGAGTTGGTCAAGGCTGCTGTAACGAATACCTCGGAAGTAAAACAAGCTGCGGAGTCGCTTGTTGGCAAGGTGGATGCTTTTTATATAACTCTCGATAATAACGTTGTAAGCGGCGCAGACACGATTATCCAAACGGCTAAAGCCAACAAGATTCCGTTCTTCGCAAGTGATCGGGACACGGTCGAGAAGGGGGCTTTCGCCACAGTAGGATTCAAATATTATGACCATGGATATCAAGTAGGTCAAATGGCTGTAGAAATACTGAAGAATGGAAAGAAACCGGCGGATATGAAGATTACGATCCCGGATAAATTGGATTTGATTCTGAATGCCAAGGCAGCAGCTGATTACGGAATTGAAGTAACAGACGCCATGAAGCAGGAAGTCAAAGACCCGGATAATAACATCATTCAGTAGCAGTAAGGCGCGGACATGACTGCCCGCGCCTTGCTTAATCATATAGGAGGGCATGACATGATTGAATTCCTGAGTAAATTGGATGGTCCCATCGAATTAGGTCTGTTATACGCTCTTATGGCACTTGGCGTGTATATAACATTTAGAATTTTGGATTTCCCTGATTTGACCGTTGATGGCAGCTTTACGATGGGCGGCGCTATTGCTGCAATCCTGATCACAAACGGAGTTTCTCCTTGGCTCGCAACATTAGGCGCTTTCACCGGAGGGATGCTTGCAGGTGCTTGTACCGGCCTACTGCATACAAAAGGGAAAATCAATGGACTATTGTCCGGCATTATTATGATGATTGCTCTCTATTCTATTAACATGAGGATTTTGGACAAGCCCAATGTATCTCTAAGTGGAGAAAATACAATATTTTCGACACTTGACCCGATCTTACTTATGGCTGTTATTGTGATTGTTGGTAAACTGCTGCTGGATGCATTTTTCCGTACTGATCTCGGTTTATCCTTGCGGGCGACGGGTGACAACAAGCGGATGATCCGAAGCTTTGGGGTGAATACAGATACGACAACGATGTTGGGTTTAAGTCTTTCTAATGGGCTTGTTGCCTTGTCCGGTGCAGCGGTTGCGCAGCAGTCGAGCTTTGCAGATATCGGCGCAGGGATCGGAATGATTGTTATTGGTCTGGCTTCCGTCATTATCGGAGAAGCAATCTTGGGTACAGGTTCTGTATTCCGTACAACAGCAGCGGTTATTATGGGCTCCATTATTTATCGTATTGTGGTATCCGCCGCTTACGAAATTGAATGGCTGGAAGCTTCTGATCTCAAGTTAATCACTGCGGTCATTGTCATTATTGCTCTGGTCGTTCCGACAATCCGCAGATCCATGAAACAGCGGTCTCATGCACGCAAGCGCTCCGCACAGCTACTAGCTCAAGGCAAGACAAAGGGAGGTGCGCTCTGATGTTGCAATTGAATAATGTGTCCAAGCTGTTCAATCCGGGTACGGTGGATGAAAAAATTGCTCTCATGGGCATTCACCTTCATTTAAATCCCGGGGATTTCGTAACCGTCATTGGGAGTAATGGTGCAGGAAAATCTACATTGATGAATATTATTTCCGGAGTGATGAAGCCTGACGCAGGCGATGTGAGCATTGATGGGAATTCGATCGGTCACCTGCCGGAATTCCGGCGCAGCCGATGGATTGGTCGTGTATTCCAGGATCCAATGGCTGGTACAGCACCACATATGACTATTGAAGAGAATCTAGCAATGGCCTACCGCCGCGGACAATCTCGTGGATTAAGAATAGGAGTGACTATAGCCAAGCGAAAAATGTTCCGTGAGCAGCTGATGCGACTCGGCATCGGCTTGGAAAACCGTTTGAGAGCAAAGGTCGGCATGCTGTCCGGCGGTGAGCGTCAGGCATTAAGCCTGCTCATGGCGACTTTCACTGAGCCGCAAATTTTGCTGCTGGATGAGCATACCGCTGCGCTTGATCCTGCTCGCGCGGAGCTGATAACCCGGTTAACTGATGACATTGTTCGCGAACTCAAGCTGACAACGCTTATGGTAACGCACAATATGGAGCAGGCGATACGTCTTGGAAATCGTCTGATTATGATGGACAAGGGGCGGATAATCCTCGACGTGAACGAGGAGCGCAAACAGCACTTGACAGTAGAACAACTGTTAGGTGAGTTTGAGCAGATCAGCGGACATAAGTTGTCTGATGACCGTCTTATGCTTGGTTAACTCGGACCGTATTCTGAGTCTGCGATAAACCAAGCAATAACAGCATTAACGGAGAACCGCATCGAAAAGATGCGGTTTTTCCTCTTGGCAAGGTGTTTGCTGTAAAGCTTACAATTGTGATAAGTTTATTTCTACATATTTATTTAGAGTGAGGAGTTTGTATCATGGCATCAAGTTATACATCCATAGATCCTGACCAACAACAGGAGACCCGCAAGTGGCTTCTTTTTGTTGGAATTATTTTAGTTGCGGTTAATTTACGGGCAGGTATTACATCTGTAGGTCCGTTGATTGGAATTATTCGTGATGATACAGGTATATCCAATGCATTGGCAGGAATGCTTACGACACTTCCCCTGCTTGCATTTGCAATTCTGTCTCCGATTGCACCCGGATTAGCCAGAAGATTCGGGATTGAATCTGCACTTCTATTCAGTATGATGGTTTTGACCGTCGGCATCTGGGTACGCTCGATATCATCTCCATGGACTCTGATGCTGGGAACGGCACTCCTCGGCATGGCTATTGCGGTAGGCAATGTTCTACTTCCAAGTCTCATCAAGAGGGACTTCCCGCGCAGCATCGGTCTGATGACCGGAACCTATTCCATGTCGATGAACATGCTCGCAGCGATTGCCTCAGGAATAAGTATACCCCTGGCTTCACAGCCGAAACTGGGCTGGCAGGGATCGCTTGCGGTGTGGTCAGTATTGTCTGTGCTGGCAAGCGTCGTATGGATCATGCAACGCCGCGGACGAGCCTCCATAAGCAAAGTTAGTTCTGTATCCAAAGGCGGAAGTGTAATGAAGTCTAAGAAGGCTTGGCAGATCACATTATTTATGGGACTTCAATCTTTCACCTTCTATGTTAATATTTCCTGGCTGCCTGAAATACTGCACAGTCAGGGATTGGATTACACTGCTGCGGGATGGATGCTTTCTATTCTGCAATTCGTTAGCTTACCGTTTTCCTTTATTATCCCTGTGCTTGCAGGGCGCAGACCCAATCAGCGTCTTCTGGTGTTGGTCTCTGCAGCATGTATGTTTGCAGGTTATGTGGGCCTGTTATCGGGCATACAATCCATGAACTTGCTGTGGGTGATTCTGATCGGCATTTCCGGCGGTGCGAACTTTAGCTTGTCGCTCATGTTCTTCACGCTTCGAACCCGGACGGCTCATGAAGCAGCGGCCTTATCCGGTATGGCCCAGTCTTTAGGTTACCTGCTTGCAGCCGTAGGTCCAATGCTGATCGGCTACATGCATGATTTTACACACGGCTGGAGTGTTCCGTTGATGATCTTGACGGGAGTAGTCATAATTATGTTTATATTCGGTTTCGGTGCGGCAAAACCGGGATATATTTCTGCCACGACGGAGAAATCGGAATAAATAGCTTATAGAAGATCAAGTACAATTTACGGTTAGCAAAGAGGGCAGTCCACTATGAGGTGACTGCTCTCTTTTTTTACATATAGTTAACACAAACCTGTATCTTATGTTCAGTATTTATTATATTGTGGTTCAAGAAACGGTACAGGAGGGATGAAATGTTCTCAAATCAACCAGAAGAGCTAGAATCGAATTTCTCTAATCCGAGCCAGAGACGCGAATTATGGAGTGTCTGGTGGACCTCATTAAAGCTAGGGATGACCTCATTTGGGGGGCCTATTGCGCACTTGGGGTATTTTCACGAAGTCTATGTAACACGTAAAAAATGGATTGATGATAAATCGTTCGCCGATCTCGTCGCATTATGTCAGTTTCTTCCCGGTCCGGCCAGCAGTCAGGTTGGAATCGGCATTGGTGCCATACGGGCAGGCATTTGGGGTGCAATTATTGCTTGGGTTGGATTCACTTTACCATCAGTGCTGGTACTCATTGCCTTTGCCTATATGATACATACCCTGGATACCAGTGTGTTTGGCTGGCTTCATGGATTGAAGCTTGTCGCGGTTGCAGTTGTGGCTCATGCCGTTGCAGGTATGGGCAGCAAACTAGCTGCCGGTCAGCTCAAGGCAAGCATTGCATTTGGTGCGATGGCATCTGTACTGCTCTGGCAGACTCCTTGGATACAGGTCGCGGTCATTGGAGCCGCGGGGATAGTTGGACTAATTCTATTCAAGCAGGAGGAGCCGGTATCCGGTTTGCTCAAGTCTTTTCGAATTGGACACAAGACGGGTATTCTCTGCCTGGCTTTGTTTGTCATTTTGCTAGTAGCGCTTCCAATTGCACGTCTGATAAGCGGGAACGAGTGGATTGCCATCGTCGATAGTTTCTACCGTACCGGATCTCTTGTATTTGGCGGTGGACATGTCGTCCTACCACTATTGGAGACAGAGATGATGCTTAACGGTTGGATGAGTAAAGAGGATTTTATAGCGGGATATGGGGCAACCCAGGCTGTACCTGGCCCATTGTTTACGTTTGCTGCTTATTTGGGAGCCCTCATACACGGAATACCAGGTGCTGTTGTGGCTGTGCTGGCGGTTTTTCTTCCAGGATTCCTGTTGGTCATAGGAGCTATGCCTTTCTGGAATCGGTTTAGACGAAACGTTAGATTGCAAGGAGTTATGTTAGGAATGAATGCGGCAGTGGTAGGTATTTTATTCGCTGCGCTGTACGATCCTATTTGGAAATCATCGATTACCTCTCCATTCGAGTTTATCATTGCTGCAGGCTTATTCGTTATGTTGATGTTCTGGAAATCACCACCCTGGGTTGTCGTTGTTGTTGGAGCAGCGGTTGGACAATTGTTGCTGTAGGAAACTACCGCTAAATACGTCTGTCTTCTATGAGGTACGTCGATAGACGTTTTTATAAGGACATGAAATTATGGAAAGAATAGTCGGAGGGGTAAAGAATGATCTTGTTTTGAAAAACAGAATGATTTTCAAAAAGGAAGTGTTTTTGCATGAATGATTGTATTATTGTCGGCGGAGGGATCGCCGGTTTACAGGCTGCCATTCAATTAGGTCGCTATAGTGCCCACGATATTCTAGTGATAGACAACGGAAGTGGGCGGTCGACATTATGCCGGAATTATCACAATATATTGGGCTGGCCTGAAGGGATTTCGGGAAAAGAGCTTCGTTCTCTTGGGAGGCAGCAGGCTGAGTCTGTAGGAGTACAATTCGCAAATGACACGGTGAAGAAGGCAGAGGCGAAGAACAGCTCATTTTTGCTTACTGGCGAGAGCGGTAAAGAATACAACGCGAAGACGATCTTGCTTGCCACTGGACTGACAGATCGCTTTCCAAATATTCCGGGGCTTGTGCCAACGCTGGGCTGTACGGTATACGTATGTCCGGATTGCGACGGTTACGAGGTCCAAAATCGCAAAACTGTCGTACTGGGAGCAGGTAAGTCCGGTGCAGACATGGCTCTTCTTCTACGTGACAGAACCGATGATTTAACGTATATCAACCACGAAAAAACAGCTGTTGATGATGACCTAATTGGGCAGTTAAAGAATAAAGGAATTGCGTATGTGGAGAAGACAATCACGAAGGTGGAATGCCAAGGGGATGGAATGATCCAAGGCGTGAAGCTGGAAGATGGGACAGTGATTTCGGCAGAACGGGGGTTTATCTCTTTTGGCGGAAACAAGGTTCATTCCGAACTAGCAGCGCAGCTCGGAGCGGAGCTTGAGCATAACAAACATGTAAAGGCTGATCCAAGATCCAAGATGACCAACGTAACGAATGTATGGATCGCAGGCGATCTTGGTGTTCACGCTGAACAGACAACTGTAGCGATGGGTGATGGGGCGACTGCTGCGATATGGATTCACAAAGCGTTAAAGGAAATGGACGATGCCGCTAAGACTTAAAGTTTTTTAGATTCAAGATAGACAAATTGAAGCGTTTAAGTAATAATATGGACATATAAACCCACCAAGTTTCATCACCTTGCAGATGATACTTGGTGGGTTTTTAACGTTCTTACCACACGCATTCATTCAGAGGTTAAAACGACGTACATGACTGTCCAGAGAAGCCTTACGAAGGATCTCGGCCTGTTTAGGGCCAATGAGGTCAAAGTGAGGATAGGGCATGCGGTTATGAATATATATGGGATCGAGGTCATGTTCCATACACCATTGTCTCAGGCGGACTAGATCGGAGCATCCGACTTTGGTTACCGTCTTGTACTCTGGAAATCTGGAATCGTACCAATAGTGGGTCAGATATGCGATTTCGCCTCGACTCACCGCTGTCTTCCATTCTTTAAGTTCTTGCTTCGAGATGCCAAATGCCATGCTTGTTTCATCCCCGTTTCAGTATTCTTTCCTATTATATCAGCATATACATGGATACTGCACAAACATATTTCTAGATGAAAGCGGGGGCTCGAAATGATATTAGAAGCAGCCACATTGTATATCAAGCCAGGAGCTATAAACGATTTTGAGAGTGTATTTCGTTCCGCGTACGGTATTATTTCCAAAATGCAAGGTTACCTAGGCCATGAACTGTATAAATGCATTGAGAACAAAGATGAATATATATTGCTGATCCGTTGGAATGCAATTCATGATCGTTCGATCGGACTCCGCCATTCTCCTGAGTATAAGGAATGGAACGCACTGCTTCAACCATTCTACGATCCGCAACCTGAAGTGAAACATTATATAGATATTCCTGTAGAGGGAAGGGAATATGAGCGTGAGAAACGGATGAATAAGGATGAATAAGGATGATCTAGCCGATGAATTGACAGAATTATAATTCGAATAAAGATGGAGTGAGCGACTTTGAGCATTTCGCCAGAAATTTGCAGCATCCAAGGAATCAATTACAGAATGACCGTTAGCGGTCAGGGAGAAACCGTTGTATTTCTGCATGGAGGACACACGAACCTTGATGTTTGGGAAGAACAGATTTCGTTTTTTGCCCGGTATTTCAGAGTTATTGCTTTTGACCAGCGCGGCTATGGACATACAGATATTCCTTCGGAACCTTTTTCTTATGAAGATGATTTAAGGCATATTTTGGACGAGTATATGATTGAGAGAGCGATTCTAATTGGCGCTTCCTTTGGCGGCAGTGTAGCGATTGATTTTGCTCTCACGTATCCTGACAGAGTCAAAGCGCTAGTGCTCGCTGGGCCAGCTGTAAATGGTAACAAGCTACCTCTGAGAATGCGGCTCGAAAGTATTAAGAGTTACGTTGCGGTTAAAAGCAAAGGTATACATACGGCTGCGGATCAATTTGAGCGAAACCGGTACTGGAAGTATTTTATTCCGAAGCAAGCTGACAGAAGAAAAATATTTATGGATATTTTTCGGGCAAACGAAGCTTTCTATACATGGGACTTGAAGTTGAACAGGAGTTTATCCCCTCCGGCAGCAGCCCGGTTATCAGAAATCCGTATGCCCACGCTTATTATCGAGCCCGGTGACGACCTGAAATTTAATATAAAGACTTGCCAAATGCTCCAGAAAGGTATTTCGCAATCAGAATTGGTCCGTCTTCACCATTGTGGTCATCTTCCAAATTTGGAACGGCCTGATGAATTTAATGAAGCCGTGTATGCCTGGCTTCTGAAGCTATGACTCAAAGCTCCGGTTCCATGATGGAATTGGAGTTTTTTAATAATTTCATATCAACTAGTGATATCGGATAAACAGGTTTTTTAATCAAGATGCCGAATTTTATACTTATAGAGCAGATCTACATAAGGAGTGGTTCCTATCTCAGATTATAATGCAGTTCGCGAGTTGGCCGGACAGGTCCGGACAAGCATCGGTAAAGTTATTGTAGGTAAAGAGGATTTGATAGATAAATTGTTTATAGCTTTAGTAACTTCAGGTCATGTCCTACTGGAGGATGTACCAGGTACGGGCAAGACATTGCTAGCTAAATCACTGGCGAAATCGGTCGCTTGCACGTTTAAAAGAGTTCAGTTTACACCCGACCTGCTGCCGTCCGATCTAAGCGGCATTTATTATTTTAACCAGAAGAGTTCCGAGTTTGAATTCCGCCCTGGTCCACTGTTTACTCACATTTTGCTTGCTGATGAAATTAATCGGGCAACACCGCGTACCCAGTCCAGTCTGCTTGAGTGTATGGAGGAACGTCAAATTAGTATCGATGGTGTCACCCACATGCTGGAGAATCCTTTTCTTGTCATTGCTACCCAAAATCCGCTGGAACAACAAGGCACTTTCCCGCTTCCAGAGGCCCAGTTGGACCGTTTCCTGTTTAAGCTCAGTATGGGGTATCCGAGCTCGGAAGAGAGTGTGCATATATTAAAGCGCTTTAAAGAGGCACAGCCGCTTGAACTGCTTACAGCTGCAGCTTCTATCCACGAACTGTTACATGCGAGAGAGACTGCTGCCAAAGTATTTATTAGCGATGATGTGCTGAAATATATCGTGGACCTGGCCGAGCGGACTCGTAAGGATGAATCTGTGGCTTCCGGAGTCAGTCCGAGGGGCTGTCAGGCTCTGCTTAAGGCGGCTCAGGTACAGGCTATTTTGCAGGGACGGGATTTCGTCACACCAGATGACGTTAAGCAGTTGGCACCTGCGGCCTGGGCACATCGTATGCTCCTCCGAGGAACTGCCCGTACGCGCGGCAGAGTGGGAGCTGCAGAAGAGGTGATCCTACGTATTCTGCAGGAGATACCGGTTCCGTCAGAAGAAAGCATCTTACCATAGGAGGAAAACTTATGGGAGCATACTGGATACTTCTTGTCGCAGCCGTTGTCATTGCAATGCAGGCAGGCCTGTTTCGACGTCTTGCTCTGAGTAAGATTACATATAACCGATCATTTAAGGTTTCATCATGTTTTGAAGGTGAGGCGCTGGAATTGATTGAAACAATCGAGAACCGCAAGGTTCTTCCTGTGCCCTGGCTTCGGGTGGAATCTCAATTCCGGATGGGACTTGTCTTTCGGGGGCAACAAAATCTGGATATAAGTGAAGGGCAGTATAACCAGAACCACAAAAGCTTTTTCAGTCTGATGCCATGGACAAAGATCGTTAGAAGACATTACGTAACAGCAGCTCATCGAGGGGTTTACCGTTTGGGTACCGTGTCGATGACTTCCGGTGATCTTCTGGGAAGTAACTTCGTTGTACGGAGCGTTCCTCTTCAAGGTAAGGTGGTAGTTTATCCTGAGCCGTTAGATGTCTCTAAAATGAGTTTGCCGGTCCAGACCTGGATGGGAGATTTGGTTGTCCGAAGATGGATTGTGGAGGATCCGTTCCTTATTTCAGGAATCAGGGAATACCGGGATGGTGATCCTTTAAAAAATATTCATTGGAAGGCCAGTGCCCGGAGCGGATCTCTGCAGGTTCACAGGCGAGATGCAACGGCAGACTACCGGATAAAACTTTATTTGAACATTGAAGATCATGAACTCATGTGGAGTAAGGCAACCCGGCCAGAACCTGTTGAACACGGGATTCGTTTAGCAGCAGGTGTTGCCTCTCATCTTCTGTCTCAAGGCATGGAGCTAGGCTTAGGCTCTAACGGAAGTCTTGAAGAAGAGCCCAATGAACTCATTGACATACCCATTTCCGGCGGGAGAGAACAGCTGATCCTTATTTATGAATCACTCGCAAGGTTGGAGTTAAATCGCGCGATCTCTTTTCATGATTATATGGAACAAGAGCTTTATCATTTGGAGGGATCACATGATATCTTGGTGCTAAGCACATATGTGAATGATCGTTTGCAGTCCATGTTGAACCGGTTCAAAGAGGAAGGACACCGTGTTCAGGTAACCATTCTTGAAGATCCAGGTTTATCGAGGAAGGAGGTGTTATCATGAAATCCATGCTGAAGGATTTGCCTCGAGCTATTGGACAGGGAATGGTTGAATGTTTACTGTTCTTTCCGGTATTATACATACCGATGGTGTATCTTCTTCCGAAATCATTTATGATCATATGGTCGGTGGTGCTCATTCTTGGATATGCTGCAGGTTTTGCAGGCAGTCGACTGTTCAAGTTAAACACATTTGTAAAAACAGGATTATGGGCTTGCGTTCTAGCCATTGTGGTATCCATTTCATTGCTCGGTACTTCACTCGCTCTTCTCGTAACCGTTCCCAGTTTAATTGTTGCGTGCTATCGAGGAGCTCGAATGGAACAGATCAGCTGGTCCATCATGTTTCCGGGACAATACTTCTTGATTGGCTTGATCGTATATGGCGTAAGCAGCTTCGTCTTGAGCTTTATTGTTTTATTAAAGCCTTTTTTATCTGTCTTAACACTGGCTGGAGCTTTGGCACTAATCGTTACCTTATTCATTGTGAATCGCAAATCTGTTGAAGAACAGACCCTTCCCGGATCAGAGGTGCCAGTTATTGAGCAGCGTGTGCTCAGGTATAACAGAGGGATGATAATTATTTTGTTGCTGATCATTGGTGTGATCGTTCTTTTCTCACAACTGCAGCAATGGCTGGCTGGATTAGGAAGAAGCATCGCGTCCTGGATCTCGGGCCTTCTGAGTACATCTCCAGAAGAAAGTGAACCTCTTCAGCAGAATCTTCCGGGAGAGAACAACATGCCTTTCCCCGAAGAAATATCGTCACCGCCTGCATGGATTAAATTCATAGAGCAGCTCGCATTTTACGCTTTTTACATTTTGGCTGCAGCTTTGATTGTATTCCTGCTGTACCGCTTCGCCAAATCTCTTCCAGGCTTGCTCAGAAAAATGTCTGCCTGGCTGAACCGCTTGATGTCTCGCTCGCCGCAGAACGTAGCAGTATTGGGCTACGAGGACGAGGAAATAGAAATCGAGCATGAGAAGGCTAGCAAGCTGTTCAAACGTTTGCTCAAAGGGCTGGGTGTAAACAGACCCTTTCATAAAAATGATGAGTCAGGTGATAATGCGGCAAGAATAAGACAGATATACAGAAGGATACTGACCCGTAAAATACGGGAAGGATACAAATGGCAGCCGTCCCACACACCAAGAGAAACCGAACAGGATCTGAAAGCATGGAAAGAAGCGGAGGAGTCCATGTCAGAAGGTTTTATCAGTCTGTATGAACAAGCCAGATACGGCGATCGCTCGATTCGTGATGATGAGCTACACAACAAACTTAAGAAATTTAATCGTAAATAAGGAGTGGACAGCATGTCAGTACAGAAAGAAAGCAATGTTAATATTGATTATGGAGATCTCTCCGTAACCGGAGGAATTTCGGTATTCTCCAAGGAGTTTGATAAAGCCTTTTATTATGATGGTGAAGATCTTGGACTTACTTATTCACTTGTTAGCTCAAAGTTCCGTTTATGGGCTCCTACATCCAGTGAAGTCTTTCTCATGCTCTACGAAGACTGGAACAGTACTTCCGGCAAGAAAATCCCTATGAATCGCGATGTGAAAGGCACATGGACCGTTCAGATTGATGGTGATTTGGCAGGACAGTATTATACATACCTTGTTCGGATCGGAAACCAGTGGAATGAGGCCGTTGACCCTTATGCTAAAGCTGTTGGCGTAAATGGAGACCGAGGTGCAATTATGGACCTTACAGAAACGCATCCTGATCGATGGACCTCAGATAAACCAAGTTTTGTGAATGCGGTGGACGCTATTATTTATGAGCTGCATATTCGGGATTATACGATTCATGCTGGCAGTGGTGTGCGGAATAAGGGGAAATATCTCGGTCTGACTGAGAAAGGAACCCGCGGAACGGACCAAATTGTTACAGGGCTGGACCATATCAAGGATCTTGGCGTGACACATGTTCAACTGCTGCCTATCTATGATTACGCTACGGAAAGTGTAGACGAGACTCGCTTGGATGAGCCGCAATATAACTGGGGATATGATCCCAAGAACTATAATGTGCCAGAAGGATCTTATGCGAGCGATCCGTACCGGCCGGATACCCGTATCCGAGAGTTGAAACAGATGATCCAGACGTTCCATGACGAAGGGATCCGGGTCATTATGGATGTCGTGTACAACCATGTGTATGACGGGTATCTTATAAACTTTACGAAGCTGGTTCCCGGCTATTATCTTCGCTATACAGCGGACGGCAAGTTCTCTAACGGCTCCGGATGCGGAAATGATAATGCAACCGAAAGACCGATGATGCGCAAATTTATCGTTGATTCAATACTGCATTGGGTTCAGGAATATCATATTGATGGTTTCCGCTTTGATCTCATGGGGCTTATGGATACAGATACCATGAACGAAATCCGCAGACAGCTGGATAAGATCGATCCATCGATCATTATGATCGGTGAAGGCTGGAACATGGAAACCGAGCTGGCACAGGAGAAACGGGCGAATCAGCTTCAAGCTGCGGTAATGCCAAGAATCGCACATTTTAATGATGGATTCAGGGATGCTGTAAAAGGAGATATTTTTGTTTTTGATAAGAAAGGATTTATCAGCACCGGAAAGTCCTTCGAATCCCATGTGAAGAAAGGAATTGTTGCAGGTATTTCCTACAGTGATGAATTTGCTTCATTCGCGGTTGAGCCCAATCAGACGGTGAACTTTGTGGAATGTCATGACAATCATACCCTGTGGGATAAAATTGTACTGTCCACCGAGGGAGAAAACGATGATCTTCGGCGCGCTATGCACCGATTGGCTTCTTCTATGGTTCTGACCAGCCAAGGGATCTCATTCATTCATGCGGGGCAGGAATATTACCGTACCAAAGGCGGCGAAGAGAACAGTTACAAATCTGGGGATGAAGTGAACCAGCTGAACTGGGATCAGGCAGCCGAGCACAAGGACGGCACGCTGTTTATCCGTCAGCTCATCAAGCTTCGCAAGGAACATCCAGCTTTCCGGATGAAAGATGCTGGTGCGATACGAAATCATCTCTTCTTCGAAGAAGCACCAGAGCATGCGGTGGCTTACAGTATTCGTGATCATGCGAACGGAGATCCTGAGAAGCATTTGTATGTGCTTCACTATGCTGGCAGAACAGCGGCTGAAATTAAGCTTCCGGATCTTGGCTCCTGGCATCTGTTGTTTGGAGAGGAATGTGTTGAAAATCTATGTGATAATATGTTAAAAGTCAACGGGATTGGCACGGTCGTTCTCGCCTGCAAGCCGTAGATCGTCGTTATGAAAGCTGGAAATTACCAAGAAATGATTAATGCCTGAAATATCTTTCGTCTGATATGCTGGTGAATGAATCTGACGAAAGAATTGAGGCGTACTTGTGAAAAAATATATATTGTCTCTGATGGTGTGTTTGATGTTAATCCCAAGCGGATTCACCCCTGTGGAGGCCAAGCAAGCCCCGAGTCAACCCGTATTTAATGATATCTCAGGAAGTTATGCGAAAGAAGCTATTCTTCGCTTGGCCAAGAGAGGGATCGTAAACGGAAATGGCGCCGGGGCTTTTCTGCCGCGGGGTAAAGTTACACGCGCAGAGTTTACGGCGATGCTTGGCAGGCTCTTGGGGATGAATCCGGTAATGAATGATCTGCCTGCATTTCGGGACGTTCCGAACCAGGCTTGGTATTACGGATGGGTTCACAGTGGAACGAATCTCGGGATTGTTAATGGTAAAGGAGAGCGGCTATTTAATCCCATGGATCCCGTGTCTAGGCAGGAAGCGGCGGTAATGATGGTCCGTGCCATGAAGCTGGACAGCAGCCGTGGTGATATGGATGTAGCAGACCGTTACAAAGATTCAGAGGATCTGGCGTCCTGGGCACGGTCGGAAGTGGGAACTGCTACAACAAAAGGTTGGATGCAGGGAAGTGATGGATTCTTTCGTCCATATGATGCTATTACCAGAGAAGAAACGGCCATGCTGTTGGACCGTGTTCTGCGTTCCGGTAATGTATCGGATGTTCTGGACTCAGGATATAACTCATTAGCGTCCGGTATCCAAATGGGATGGATGTACAACGGATCTGCGGAGCAGTATATCTCCTATGCCAAAACAGCCGGCCTGAATACACTCGTGCCTCGGTGGTATTATATCGAGAGCACTGGGGCGGTCTCTGACAAGACAGACCAGAAGCTGCTTAATTGGGCTCAGCTTAACGGCCGAAAGGTGTGGGGGATGCTCGGAAATCGTTCTAATGCAGAAGCAACCCATCAAATGCTGAGTGATGCCAATTCAAGGCGTTCCGTGGTGAACACACTGGCTGGATATGTGGTGAAGTATAAGCTCAACGGTATTAATGTGGATTTTGAAAATGTTTTGCCTGAGGACCGCTATAATTTGACAGCCTTTATTCGTGAGTTATCGGCTGAACTGCGGCGTTGGGGTGCTGTGACCTCGATCGACGTTTCTCCGGACTTAGGAACAGATTGGACAGCCGCTTTTGATTATGCTGCCCTGGGTAAATCCGCCGATTATTTGGTGCTTATGGGGTATGACGAACATTGGGGAGGAGCGCCGAAAGCCGGATCGGTTTCTTCATTGCCTTGGTTATCATCCGCAGTGGATAAATTTTTGACTCAAGTTCCAGCTTCGAAGGCGGTGATCGCTCTTCCGCTGTATACCCGGGAGTGGAGATTTTATCCAACAGTTGGCTCAGAGGATATCAGTTTAATCGAGCAGGGAAGACGAATACGACAGCAATCAGCTTCAATGGTATGGAATGATGTTGTTGGACAATATGAAGCGGGGTATATACGTAGCGGATTGCAGCGCAAAATCTGGACGGAGGACGCCCGATCCTTATCAGTGAAGCACAGCATGGTAGAGGATCGGCATACTGCCGGATTCGCTTATTGGTTTCCGGGATCAGAGACCCCGGATGTATGGCAGGCCATCATGAATATGAAACGATATAAGAGCTATTCATTTGATATTTAATACTTTATAAAGCAGAAGTAAAACGTGCCAGCCAAGGGTTTACCTTTGGTCGGCACGTTTTTTTAGTAATACATTGTGTCGTATTGAGCCTACAGGCTTTCTACCTCCGTTATTTACAGGATCGAAGGCTTCTTTCATCGCGTGTTCATTGATTCACGTATCCCGGAGAAGCGAGAGCGGTCGGCTAAAAGTTTTCCAAAGGAAAACTACTTCGGAAGCAAACGCTTTGTCTCCTAGAGACAACAGCGATTGGAGGGACGGTTCGTACACGCAACGTCTCACAACGAAAAAGTTTCTTTATACGGAAGTGTTTGTTACAGAAGCGCTTTTTCATGATACAATGGACCGCAAATGACAGCTTGGTATCACTAACGATTTCAGATAACAAGGAATTAGGAGGGGTTTAGCATGGTTGATTCCATCGATGAACGATTGACGGTACTCGGTATAACACTTCCTGAAGCTAGTGGGCCTGCTGCGAAGTACGCAAACGCTGTAACGGTAAACGGCCTTATGTTTGTGTCAGGCAAAGGTCCTGCGGGACAGCCGCGTGGGAAGCTTGGAGAAGCTTTTACGACTGAACAGGGATACGAATTTGCACGTCAAGCTGGGATCGAAGTGCTAGCTGTACTTAAGGAAACTCTTGGTTCGCTGGAAAAGGTAAAGAGGGTAGTGAAAATCCAAGGATTCGTGAATGCAGTATCCAGCTTCGAAGAACACCACAAGGTGTTAAACGGGTACTCAGACCTTCTGATGGATGTATTCGGTGAAGCCGGCGTTCATGCCCGTTCCGTATTGGGTGCTGTCTCGGTCCGGGATGATCTGCCCATTATCGTAGATTCTATTTTTCAGGTGGAGGAATGATACATGGTGGTCATATCGGTTTTGTTATCCGTCCGTCGGAGAGAAGCAAAGGTTATGGCAAGCTTCTGTTGAAAGAGCTGCTGGATAAGGCCAAGGAGAAACAAATCTCTGAGGTACTATTGACATGTGATGAGGATAACGCTGCATCCCGCCGCATTATTGAGAGCAACGGGGGCAGGCTAAAAGACATACATGACGGAAGCTGTAAATACTGGATTATGACCTAACTTAAGAGGTAACGGGCTTGTCTAGCCAATCAAATATTCGGTTTACTGCAGTCTCATGCCAGTCAGCAGGAAAGTGGTGTCCAAGGTCTTTATACAGATGCAAGCTGACATCCTTTCCTAATTCAAGCAGCCGTTCGTTCATTTGAAGTCCATGACCGACAGATACTTGCTCATCTAGAGTACCGTGTACGATAAGTACAGGACATTGAATTTTATCTGCAAAATGAAGAGGGGATCGTTCAAGGTAACGCTCGGGGTATTTTGTCGGTGTGCCCCCGATCACTCTCTTCAGCATTCTGCGGAGATCGACACGTTCCTCATACGCCTGATTCATGTCCGATATACCGCTCCAAAGGATCAATTTGGATATCGCAGAAGTTGCTGCAGCCGCTTTAGCTGCATTGATTGATCCCCGAGAGAAACCGAGCATATAGATGGACTCCGTATCTACAAATGACAGCTTGGAAAGCCAAGTCATTGCGGACAGAACATCCATGACATCCCGACCGCCGAACTCGTCCCGGCCTTGGCTTCCTTCATTTCCTCGATAGGCAGGAGCGAATACAGCATAGCCTCTAGCTGCGAATTGGCGAAGCCAATCCAGTTTGACGGCACCATATTTACCGATACCCCCACGGCAATAGATAAGGAGAGGGAGCTTGTCTTTTTGAAGAGTGGACGTACCCTCTCCGTCTATATCCAGTGGTGACTCTATTATCTCGACCCCTGATATATCGGAAACGGACTGGTTTATGTATTGTTTCAGAGGGGTACCTTTGTAATGCGTAAAGTTTGTCGGCATGCATAAATAGCCTTTAACTTGGAGATCATCTGATAAGTATGTTAATCGATAGATCATGCTTAAACCGCCTTTGTGCTTTGTTGAAATGGATGTGTTGGCTTAATGTGACTATACCTTTAATGACGATAGCCAGCAACAATTTGAAGCTGTTGTTATGGGTACAAGTAAACAAAAAAGGGATTGGAAAAAGTTACAACTTGCAAAGATTCCTACTCATATGTTAAATTATAAATCACTGATTGATATGGCGGTCGTGGCGAAGGGGTTAACGCACCGGTCTGTGGCTCCGGCATTCGTGGGTTCAAGTCCCATCGATCGCCCTTATAAAGCAAACTTAATAGTCAACATAAAAGGAGAGCCCTCGGGCTCTCCTTTTATGTTTGTTATGTATTTTTGGATAGCAACGAAAATATATGTTCCCGATTTGGTGCGTAACAACAATTTACCCGCGCTTTCTTTGTCCGAGGATTAGCCAAGCACCGCCGAGGACAAGCAAGATTGCAATCAAAGGCTGTACAATTGACAAATAACTCAGAACCGGTCCGATTGAGAAAACGACAAAGAATAACAGCGACAGCACGGTCAAAATATTGATCGGAATAAGCATCCACTTGTTGCGGGAGCCAAACCAGTAAAATTCGAACAGGCCTGCAGCAACGGCTAGAATGAATCCCGGCCACATGGTTCCCCAATTATCAAATAAGGAAGCAATTTGGCTGACAATACCCGCTGTGAGCAGAATTCCTCCCGGAATAAGAAGTCCGACCCCTTTGCGTCCAACCATGGAAAAGTACATCCAATGGAAGAACAGTCCGAGTGGAATGACAAACAGTGTAGGCCAAAACGTTGCGAAGATGGATCCTGTACTTATCATGCCTCCCTGGTTGAATAACAGATAGGCACCCAGTAAGATCAGCAGCGGCGCAAGAATGGTTCGTTTCATTACGTAAATCATCTCCTTTCATATGTACTCAATAAAGTGAGCATATCACGAATTAAAAAGAGTGTCCTCCGTCTGAGGGTAAATGTACTACCTAGACTTTAGTCTAGGTAGTGTATAAGGGGGACTTATATAAGTAGTGAGTCAGTTGAACGAATAAAGTAAAACAAGAACAAAGATACTACATTTATACGAAAATCCGTTCCAGTTGGGGCGGATTTTTTGTCAAATTTGCATGCCAGATTATCGTTTTACAGTTTAGTTGGAAGTCCTTCCCATTTTCATATTCGTAAATCAATGTTTATATAATGATAGCTAGCATCAAGAAGTTGACGATTAACACAGAAAAATAAAGGGGACAGCATGATATGGAATCGGCTCTTATAGGTAGCTTTATTTCAGCCATGGCAACCGTGTTTGGAGCGGTGCCGTTATTATTCGTAAAAACATTATCCGAGAAATGGAAAGATATCCTCATCGCTTTTACGGCAGGAATCATGGTTTCTGCTTCGACCTTCGGCCTAATGCCTCAATCCTTGCAGGAAGGCGGGATCATACCGCTTACAGTCGGATTGCTGCTCGGTATTGTGGTCTTGGATCTGATTGAAAAAAACATTCCCCACATCGATGTGGAAAATCAGTCGCGTATAAGGTCTTTTGATTCTTCGTCATTGCTGGTCATTATTGCTTTGTTCCTTCATAACATTCCGGAAGGGCTTAGCACGGGATTCAGTTATGCGAGTCAAAATGTTGGACTGGGACCCATGGTTGCAATCTCGATCGGCGCACAAAATATGCCGGAGGGATTAATCTTAGCCGTATTCCTGATTAACTCCCGAGTGAGCAGATTCAAAGCATTTATGATCGTGTTCATAACCGGAATGATGGAGCTTGTTTCCGCTGTCGTTGGTTATTTTGCAGCTAGTTATATTGAATTTTTGATTGGTTACGGATTAGCATTTGCAGCTGGAGCCATGATGTTTATCGTGTATAAGGAACTGATTCCTGAGAGTCACGGACACGGGTATGAGCGTCCTTCAACCTATTCATTTATAATAGGACTCCTGATCATGGTATATATTAGCTATGCTTTTGCTTGATACATAAGGACCGGATGCTGTGAAAGGTCGAAACTGTTATAATGATGAGGAACCGAGGTGATGCGATATGGCGAAAAAAAAGGGAAGAAAAGAGACGCCTAGAACTGAATCTACAGATAAGCCGGCGACTCTTAAGGATTTGTTAAATCCGCAGGTGATCGAACGCTTAAAAGCCCAGGCTGATTCCCTGAAAGCTGATGAAGCAAAGAGACTTGAAGAAGAGCGTCTCAAGCGGGAAGCAGCACGTAAAGCAGAGCAGAAACGATTGGATAATGATTTTGAGCATCTGCTGGAAAATAGTGGGATGGATTGGCGCAAGTACAAATGAACAGGCGGCTTTAGCCGTCTGTTTTCTTGTACTTATACCTCATTTGATGTGCTAACTTATTGCACTACTTGGTAACTAAATTTACAACACGAGTCACCTGGCCTTTTGGCTATGGCAGATCGTGTTTTTTTGTTATTCAGACTTGCCTTTTCTCTAATCCAATTCTCTAGTATCCCTCGGCTTCTTATCCGATGTATAATTATGGAATACTGCTGTCTAAAGATAAAGATGTGGTATTCATAAGATCTTGTGATGCTATTTATTGGCCACAGTCCGAACAGAGGAGAAACGGATACAGCCTGTTATTTTTGAGGACACCGTGCCGTTTCTTGAAGAATGGACTGGACAGATACCTGTATTTATATTATCTAATATCGATTCAGAAGACCTCATAGCAGCAATTGAATATCACAGCTTGAAAGTGGGTGGAGTCATTACAAGTGAAGAGGTTCGCTCATATAAACCGAGGAAAGAAATGTTCCTGGAGGGATTGCACAGAACAGGTTTAAAACCTGATGAGGTGCTTCATATCGGAGATTCCATTGTGAATGACGTCTATGGAGCCATGCAGTACGGGCTTGATGCAGTGTGGTTGAATCGTGCGGGGAAAGATAATCAGAAATCTATTCATCCTACTTATATCTATTCGGATTTGAACGCAGTTACGGAGATGATGAAGAGTCAAATTTCAAGTAAAATCGGGAAGTGTTGAAACAGGTTACGGGGTAAAGTATTGCTTTTAGGAGGATACTAAATGCATCTATTTAGAGAACTGGTTATTGAAGACTATGAACAGATTCTGGATTTATGGAGAAATACAGCAGGAGTTGTAATCAGTGAATCCGATTCGGAGCCCTCAATTAGAGCATTTTTAGATCGAAATCAAGGACTGAGCTTTGTATGTGAGGATGAAGGTCAGATTGTCGGAACGGCCTTATGCGGCCATGACGGAAGAAGAGGTTTCTTGTATCATGTTGCCGTGAAGAGTTCATATCGGGGGCAGGGAATCGGATCGGCATTAGTTTCATCCTGTCTTGAGCAGCTTAAGCAACGAGGTATACTGAGGTGTCAATGTATGGTTTTAGCGGATAACACAGTAGGTGGTCGGTATTGGTCTGCAGCGGGCTGGAATTGCCGGAGAGATGTCCTTCTGTATTCTCGTGATACGTAAAAAACTTGCAGAAAACTCGAACGTAAGTTACAATAAGTAAGTGGAGATAATTACCTTAGGGGGTTGTGTTTGATGAAGGTTGAGATCTGGTCGGACATTATGTGTCCGTTCTGTTATATTGGAAAACGCCGTATTGAGACGGCACTTAACGATTTTCCGCATAAAGAAGATGTTGAGGTTGTTTACCGCAGTTTTGAACTTGATCCGAATGCCTCTTATAAGCCGGGCGTATCCATAAACGAACTGCTAGCTGCCAAATATGGCATGAGCATCGAACAAGCGCAGGCTTCTAACGATAATATTACAAAACAGGCTGCCCAAGATGGACTTACTTATCATCTGGATAAAATCCTTCCGGCAAACTCCTTTGACGCCCATCGGCTCATTCACTTTGCATCACAGCATGGCAAAATGAAAGAAATGACCGAGCGGCTTTTCCAAGCTTATTTCACAGAAACACGTAATCTGGAGGACAAAGATCTTCTGGCTGATTTGGCGGCGGAAATAGGTCTATCCCGTGATGAAGCCGCCGCCGTACTCGCTGGAGACGCATTTTCCGCAGAAGTGCGGGCTGATGAAGAAGCAGCGAACCGGATTGGGGTTCGCGGTGTTCCATTCTTCGTATTGGATGGCAAATACGCCGTATCAGGGGCTCAACCGTTGGAGGTATTTAAGGATGCCCTACAAAAAGCCTATGGTGAAGAAAAGCCATTGATTCTCGTGAATGATGATGACAATGCCGCTGGTGCTTGCACAGACGGTACATGTGACATTCCTACGAACGGTAAATAAATACAGTTCCAGAAGCACCCGGCTTTCATGAACATGATGGCAGGGTGCTTTTTTATATGGAATGAAGAAATTGTAAAGAGTTATTGAATTATGGGAACTTGTGTTCTAAAATAGTGATTATCGGAATATTTCGTTCTGAGGGTATACCATAGATTCATTTGATCAGATTTGATGATTAAACCAAGGAGGCGTTTATATTTTATGATTCCATCGTTCCCATCAGAGCCGTTAATCGTTGACATCGAGTCATCTGAAGTTGATTATATGACAGATCGGATGAAGGCCATTGAGGAACGGGACGGTAATCCGGAAGGCGTTGAAATAACGCGTATTGGCCATGCAGTTTGTTTGTATAGTAAAAGTATGCCTTGGCCGTCATTTAACACGGTAAAAGGGATACGGTCTGAAGATATCCCATACATCGATGACATAATACACTTCTATCGGTCGAGAGATCGTAAATTTCAGATCGAAGTTGTTCCTTCGCTGGTTGACCAGAAACTGTTGAAAGCGCTTGCTGACAAAGGGATGTATCAATCTGGCTTTCATACTTCTATGTATATTAACCCGGAGTCTCTGACTGATGAATTCCATTGGGCTGCGATCGATATTAGACCACTAAAGCGGGATGAGTTTGAGAAATACGCGACTGTTCATTGCATCGGAACAGGGTTGCCTCAGCAGGGTATACCATCTGTAGCACGAAACAACGAAGTGTTGTATGACCGTCCAGGATGGAGATTTTTTATGGCTTATATCAACGATAATCCGGCTGCGGCAGGCGTAATGTATGTCAAGGGGGATATTGCTTCTTTGACGTTTGCCGCTACGTTACCAGAATACCGGCGGCAAGGGTTGCAGCAAGGACTACTCAGAAGACGGATCGCAGAAGCTGCAAGGGAGAGCTGCCGTATGGTGGTAAGTCAGTGTTCATTTATATCCCCAAGCCATCGTAATATGGAACGTGTCGGAATGAAGCTTGGATACGTGAGAACAGCTTGGACGGAGAGATAGGAAATAAGAACGCTGCTTCTGGATTGAAGGTCAAATTGAAAGGTGTTGATCATACAATTATGGATTTTAGAGATCTTTCCTATTTAAAACGCGGAAATTACCGGCAGCAGGCTGTGTATGATGTTTTGGCAGAATTGCAGATTATGGATTTGCTTCAGGAGTTTGATCCTATACTCGTTGGAACGATTCCAATCGGAATTGATCTGCCGGAGAGCGATCTGGATATTATATGCTGCGTTTCAGACTTTAAAGTTTTCCAAAAAGTAATTACTGAACGTTTGGGAAGTCTACATACACTTTCTTTTTCTTCCGATCCAGAAAAGGCTCCAGAAAGCCTCGTCGTACAATTTACATATAAAGATTGGCTCTTTGAGTTGTTTGCTCAGCCAGTTCCGACTGTCTTGCAAAACGGCTTTAGGCATATGGTGGTGGAGCACCGAATATTAAATATCCTCGGTGAAGAGGCACGTCAAAACATTATTTCTCTCAAACAGTCGGGTGTGAAAACGGAACCGGCATTTGCGAAGCTGCTTGGTATCGAAGGAGATCCTTTTCAACAACTGCTTTTGTTATCCGATTGGTGTGAAGATGAATTAAGAACATTTTTAAAAAACAAGATTATTGGAGGCTTACAGGATATGAATGAGAAAAATCAGCTCATAGAGCAGTACTCGGCATGGATTAATTTTATTAAGGTTTTGGAAGAGCAGAAAGAGGATTTTTGGAATCAACCGCTCGGAGAAGGGAAATGGTCTGTGCGCGATGTCGTTAGTCATATCATGAAATGGGATCAGTACTTCTTTGAAGAAGCCATTCGTAAAGTTAGCGAGGGAGAGGAACTGACAGTTAAACATCTGGATTATAATGTGTTTAACGAGCAGGCCAAGCAGTACGGACGAACCTGCTCTATTCAAGAGTTGGTAGAGCAAACAAAGACATATCGCCAAACTCTGATAGACCACATTCAATCGTTGTCGGACGAGCAATATGATAAGGAATATACGGATGCGGACGGTCATCCATTCCAAACAGCCGTGTTCATGAAGGATTTCATCTGGCATGATCAGCATCATATGAAGCAAATTCAGCCTCTATTGAATAATCAATAATGGTCGGTATTCTGTAAACAATTATTAATGAATGATCGCCGCTAATCCGTTACACTATGTATAACTGAATAATAAAGTGGGTGAAATGGGTTGCACGATGTGATGGACATCATGTCATTATTTACAGAAGAAAATCTCGAGTGGTTTCTGGAGAAATTCAGATCATTCGGACCTTTGCCCGGAATTCTTCTTACCTTTCTAAAGTCGTTTATACCACCGCTACCAACAGCTCTAATTGTAGGTGTCAACGCTGCGGTATATGGCTTCTGGCCCGGGTTTATATATTCTTGGTTGGGTCTGGTAAGCGGATGCCTGGTTACGTTTCTTGTGGTGCGCAAAATATCCAGCTCTCGTTATCTGGATAAATGGGCTTCGAAGCCTAAGGTCCAGAAAGGGATGAGGTGGATTCAGCGTAATGGGTTTAGTTATGTATTTATACTTGGAATTCTTCCAGTAGGTCCCTTTGTAGCGGTCAACATGGCCGCAGGCATAGCAAGGATGCATATTCAATCTTATTTACTTGCTGTTACTTTAGGCAAGGGTATCATGGTGTTTAGTGTATCCTTTGTAGGAGCTAACTTTGCAGACTTTTTGGAGCAACCGCTTTTGTTACTCGGTGTACTCGCCGTTGTAATCGTGCTTCTATGGCTTAGCAGGAAAGTAGAGGCTTATATACTCAGAGGCAGTGATGAACTACACAAGACTGCAGAGGTTTCAAGTGATTAAGGAGACCCAAATTGTTCCGATGTGAAAGGAGCAAATGATGACGAAACTATGGAGTGCATCTCTCGAAATGGTGCGAATGATGATTATGATGTTCATCGTTGTAGCGCTTCTCGGGGAAGTAGAGCAGCGAATTAGTTCAACGTTAATCCAATGGCAGGATTTTTATGGACTTTTTTTGCTTGCGGGGAATTTACTTTTGTTTTTCGTTGTATATCGTAATAAACTGCAATTTCATGGTTGGTATCGTTCATCAGAGACACAGCGAAAACTGTCTGGTAAAGTGACCCGAGGTTGTATAACGGTTGCAATCGTATTGATTCTGACACCGGTCGTCTTATCAGGAATTCGTACTGTATTTTAGCAGGTGGTATTTTGTTTAAAAATTCTTTTATTCGAGACACGAAAATTTTAATATGCGCTGTACTCTTAACCGTAATCTATGTAATGATCATGCCAGAAAACAGCTAAGAACCATCTCTCATACAACTGTGTGAGAGATGGTTCTTTTATATTTTCATATCCGATTATAGCCGTTTGCGTTTGTAGAGCGTGACGAACACACAGGATAAAAGAAGTACGACAATTGCGATTCCTGTATAAAGTGCTTCGCGATCGCTGCCCTGCTGCTGAGTTCCTTCGCGGCCGAAACCATCCGGTTTAAAGCCACCGCCGCCTAGGCCCCCCGGCATCTGTCCGCCCATTTGACCGTTGTTCATTCCACCGTCAAATCCACCTTGACGATTGTTCTGTTGTCCGTTTTGAGGAGTTTCAGTTTGAGTATCAGCAGTATTAGGTGTATTCGCTGCATTTGGATCAACATTGCTGTCCGCAGCATTGCTTGTATTGTTATCTTCGGGTATTTGCGGTGTAGCATTGCTTGTATTGTTACCTTCGGGTACCTGTGGCGCAGCATCGGCTGGCATATCTCCAGGCATATCACCTGGTGGAGTAGGAGGTGTTGCCTGTCCATTAGCAGTATCGGGCGCTTCATTCATTATTGACTCACCGTCAGCGCCAGCAGCATCTTCCGTATTGGTATTGGTGTTGCCGACATCATCTTTACCCTCATTCTCTCGGCCCATGCCGCGGTTTCCTCCGCCGCCAGGTCCCATACCGCCACCGCTTCCGCTACCGTCACCTGAAGAAGGGCTCGTGCCATCCAATTGTTTTGTAATGTTCTCCACATTGGTTGCTGCAAAGGAGGTAAGTGTAGGTAGAGATTTTTCATACTCTTCGTAGGAAAAGAAAGGTCTGGGATCGTTCTTCACATGGGTAGAGATCAGCTCTTGAAGTTCCTCTACTCTGGCTGTGAAATTTTCCTCCTTCAGATACCCATTCATCATATCACTGAGAATCTGATGATACTTTTCCTTGTACTCATCGACTTCCAACAGCTTGGCGATAAGCGGTCGCTCGGCAAGAGCTCCTTGTGTGGGTTCATCAATCAGCAGATTTGAGCCTCCCAAACCACCAAATGCCATGTTGTAATCCCAAGGTAGGACATTAAAAATTCCATTATCTTCATACAAATAGTAATTTTGTTTATTGGAACCCAGGTAACTGTCCATATTGGAAGCTGCCACGTTGAGAGCCACATATTTCAGCACATTATCTACATTTAATACTTTTTCATAATCCGATCCGTTGTTAAGCTCATCCAGCATATTGATCAATAGTTTATCATTGGATTTTTTGGATTTCTTGACGAGTCCGCTGTAGGAGTCAGGATCATTTCCAAGCCACATTAGATCAGTGCCGGAACCCATCATTTCAGCTTTGTACAGTGCACCGGTCGTGGTGTCGAAATTCCGAGCCAGATAAGCTTCATCAATCTGCTCGATCGCCAGATAAAATCCCCAGAGCTCGTCATTAACATATACATTGACATAGGAGAAACCAGGTGTCGGGAGCCCAACGGACTCTGCCAGTTCATACGTTAAGAACTCACGCATATACGAAGCATCACTGTAGTTGTTGTTCAGATTGATTTTGCTGATACCATTCAATTGCTGATTAATATATTCGTCAAAAGAAATCTTGAAGCTGTATCGATCGGAGTCTGAATTTACGACGCTTCGCAGGCTCAGATTACCTTTGGTACGAATGCCGACATGATCAAACTGCTGACCGTTATAGTTAACGGATGCTTCTTTAAATTCCTCGTCGCTGGCATTATCCAGCATGTCCTGAAAATCAGCTTCATCCAGCGTGATTTTCACATCAATTACTTTGTCTTTCGGGAACACTTCCTCTTTAGCGGCAAGTTCCTTCTCGGAAAGAGTGTTTGTTGTTCCATCTGCAGTTGATTCCGCTGTATCCGAAGTGCTGTTCGTAAGCTCACATCCTGTTACGCCAAACAGAAGCAGCAGGCAACAGAAGCACAGGAGAATCGGTTCAAGCTTTGATCTCATCTTCCTGACACCACCTGTCTTAGGATACATAGTCTCCGTTATAGCTAATCAGCACTGCATTCTTAACGCCATGCATCTCAGAAATTTGATTCACAAACCGGCCTTCTTCGTCTTGAAGACGAACTTCGAGTGTTAATTCAATGTTTCCTGGGGTTACGGTTTTTTGCTTCACGTTATAACGTTTGACCACGCTCGTGATTGTCTTATGAATCTCCTGTTCACTGGAATCATTGTCACAGTTAATAACGAGAAGGTACGGGGTATCAACAGTTGCTTTCTTAATGAAGAAGAACAGGATTAACCCAATGATGACAGAACTTAATACAGCCAATGTGTAGAAACCTGCGCCTGTAACAATACCGGCCGCAGCAGCCCAGAACAGAAAGATGAGGTCAGTTGGATCTTTGATCGGTGTTCTAAACCGGACAATGGATAACGCGCCGACCATACCGAGTGACAAGACGAGGTTAGAGTTGATTGCAATAATGACCGTGGCTGTAATCATCGTCATACCGATCAACGAAACGTTAAAACTTTTAGAATACAAAACTCCGCTGAATACCCGCTTATATAAAAGATAGATGAAGAGGGCTATAACAAAAGCGATACCAAGTGTAATTAGAATTTTGGAAATGCTGATGTCGGAAACGAAATTTTCCATAACTGATTTTTTAATAATATCCGAGAAATTGGTTGATTCATTGGTCGTTGTGGTGTTCATGAATTAATAATCCTCCCAAGAGTTATATTTTAGAAATTTACGGCACATGACGTACTTGCTTGCGGATTGTCTGTTCAAGCCTTCCAGCTGAAGTGCCGCTTTAATATATTCCGGTATATATTCGTCGTATTTAACTTCCATAATAATGAGATTCTCATCAATCGCCCGGACAGGATCCAGATTTTTGTTAAACAGTTCAGTGGAGTGCCGACCACTCCGCAGTTCTTTATCGAACGTGATCCTCACGTTTCCGTGATGACAGACATAAGGTTCGCGAACATAGTCAACAATGACCTTTGGACGCAGCAGATTGTGTTTCATTTCATGATAAAGCTCCATTAAGAGAGGCTTGTCCGGAATGTTTAGTCCTTCGAACCGGCCTACCATGATCTCATCGGTCATTTCCCTCGTAAGAGGTTCTTTTACCTTGGCAATATAGTCTCTGAACTTGATCTTCTTTTCGAAATGAATCGTGGTGTCCTCAATATTGTAGATTCGGATACGATATTTCACCCGGTCTCTAATACCGCCCAGCTTCTCATGAAGGGCCTTGTTGTTAATATCATCAAAATATAAGCTGCGGATATGATATTCGCCTGAAGAACTTGCATGCTCATCACGTGACACCAGATTTCTCAGCCGTGTAGAAATAATCTGATACTGGTGCTGGTTCACAAAAAATTTCAGCTCATGTCGATATTTCAACGTTGAATTCATTTCACACCTCTTTTCTAAAAAAAATTACACAATTGGTTCCTCCGCCGGAACCTTGGTGTCTGGGTATGAAATTCATACTACCAACCATTCCTGATTCCTTTCTTAAGAACAACTGAAAGAAAACTGAAAGTTAACACAACGAAAACAATGCAAATATAAAATATATATTTATGTTTATTGACGGAGGTAAAAATTGGAATTAAACTATGGGGGGCTGACACCATTAGGTGAAAGTAACTTCATATATAGGAAGTAGGGTGCCGAAATGGAGATTATTACGAGAAAACAGCCACAAAAAGGTCGTCCATTTGTTCTTACACTCATTGTAGCTGGAACTTTAATACTGGCAGTTTTTCTGATTTTATGGTCAGAGAGACCGCCTCAAGCCAAGAGTGAAGTAGCCTCTGATTTAGTCTTCTCGTCAGAGCGGGCGATGCGTCACGTAGAAAATATCGCGCAGTACCCTCACCCTTCGGGAACTCTTGCCATTAACGGTGTCAGAGTGTATTTAAGGGAGCAAATGGAACAACTCGAATTGAATCCAGAACTGCAGGAGTTCAATGGCCGATTAAAGACGAAACATTTTGATGCAGATATTGAGCTTACGAACATCTTGGGAGTGATAAAAGGCTCTGGTAACGGCAAACCGCTGCTGCTCATGTCGCACTATGATTCTGTACCTACGGGTCCGGGAGCGAACGATGCTTCTGTGAGTGTTGCATCGCTTCTAGAGACTGCGAGAGCTTTACAAGCCGGTCCTAAGCTTCAGAATGACATATGGATCTTGCTGACGGATGGGGAAGAGAGGGGGCTGCTAGGTGCCGAGGTATTTTTTCGAGATCCGAAACACCAGGAGACTATTGGAATGGTCGCTAATTTTGAGGCCAGAGGCTCCAAAGGCTCATCCTTTATGTTCCAGACCAGCGAAGGAAACGGTCGTCTAATTGAAGAGTATAGTAAGGCTGTTACGAATCCGGTTAGCAATTCACTTCTGGTGGATCTTTATAAGAAGCTGCCGAATGATACAGATTTGACGGTTGCCCTGGAGAATGGACTGCCGGGATTAAATTTCGCTTATGGAGATGGTTGGGTTGCTTATCACACACCGATGGACAATGTTGATAATGTCTCTTTGCAGACGATGCAGCATCAAGGGGAGAACGCGTTGGCCATTGCCAAGCACTTCGGTAATTTAGACTTGTCCAATCTGGAATCCGAAAACCGGATATATTTCAATATGTTTGGGATTTTGATTCATTACCCTGCTTCGTGGAGTGTACTTATTTCCGTTATTTTTGCAGGAATATGGCTGTTCTTTGTTATTTATTTTGTACGTAAATCACTGGTTACTTTGAAGGGATCGTTGCTTGGACTTCTGATAACACTGGGTTCCATGCTTCTTTCTATTGGACTTTCCTACGGATTATGGCAGCTCATATTTGCGGGCTGGGCGCATAAAGTGACCATGTTCTCTGGGGCAACGTATGATGCCATTCTTTATAATGTTTGTTTTGCGTTAGTTGCTCTGATCGTGAATGTTGTGTTATTCCGTTTGGTGATCAGGAAAGTCAACGAGGTGGATATGATGCTTAGCGGTATGTGTCTGTTCCTTCTGCTTCTTATCGGATCAACATGGATGCTGCCGGGTGCGAGTTATTTATTCACTATACCGCTGTTAGCTCATTTTATTGCGCTGACTTGGGCAATTTGGTCTCGTAAACCGATGGAAATCGTAAATCACCCGGTAGTTATCTTAGGTACGCTTCTTATCCCAGTTCTCATGTTTACATCATTTTTCTATATCCTGTTTATCATGATGCCTCCAAGTATTAGCCTGTTCAGCTCGGCGATCGCGTCTCTGATCCTTGCATTTTCTTACCCTGCTATGAAGTTGTTAGCACAATCTTGGCGCTTGGTTCTGCCGGCAGCGATGCTAGCCATTGTTCTGCTTCTTGCCTTTGGATGGGATCAAGCCGAGCCTAGTCCGGAGCGTCCGGTATACACGGCAAGATGATGGTAGGTTGAAGAAATTGATCGAAATGAAGAAATCCATAGGAGCACCGGAGTACACGAAAACGACGATTTGGATCTTAGCGAGAGGAAAAAATTTGAGGTTAAAGTCCACCGTCTTGCTACCGGACAGACGAAATAAGCGGAATGGCTCAGGCCATTCCGCTTGTTGACTTATAGTTAAAGAGCTGATGGAAGCGTAGATACGCCCCGTTTCTTTCGTTCTCTGAACATCCGGTAGTAGAGCAGTGACGAGGCCACATAGAGTGTGCCGGTGATACAAAATGTAATGGCATACCCCCAATAGCTTCCATAATTCGTAACCAGCATAGCTTGTACAGGCCCCATCGTTGCCCAACCGAGCATAAATGCTGTCTGTGTAAATGAATTAGCGATACCTCTTCGATGGTCAGGAACCCGGTCAATCAGAATGGAAGATTGAATCGGGTTGGCAGCATTCATGAGCGCCTGACGGAATAGGAAGCCGATGGCAGCGACGCCAAAAATATTCGTAAAACCCGTAAGCAGCAGAAACGGCAAGGAAAGAATCTGAAAGCTGACTACGGCCCGTACGGCACCGACCTTGTTAACAAGGAATGGACCGATCAACATAGACACGATAGTCATAACTTGTCCGAGTGAGATAAGAATCCCTACGGCAGATAAGGATACGGAGAACCGGTTCGTGAAGTACAGATTCAGATACGGAACGACCAGACCTGAACCTAATCCAATGAGAAGCTGTGCGAATGCAAATTGTCCGATAATCTTGAAGTCGGAACGGGCGCTCCCTGGCTGTGTTTCCCCAGTTATAATTGCTGGCTCAGGTACAACAGCTTCTTGTAATTTGGAATCGGTCGTAAATAACAGTGGAATAAAGGCAGCAAAAGTAGAAGCTCCCCCGATCATCAACACGATTTTTAGACTTTGTACATGATCTGCACCGAACAGCTGTATAAAATCCGCTAAAAAACCGCCGCCCATCCCTCCCAGCACTTGCGCAGCGAGGACGAGCGAAGCATGATAGCTAAATATACGCATGCGGGCAGATTTTGCTGTATTCTCGGCAAGAAATGGAATTGCCAATACTTGAAAAAAGGAAGAAAAGAGTCCTGTAAACACTGCAAGACTAAGCAAACTCAATTCAGATTCCAACAGTGACCTGGCCATAAGGGCGATACCACTTAATAAGGAGCCCATCACCAGGATTTTTTTGCGGCTGCCGCGGTCACCTAAAAATCCGATTGGAATGAACATGAGGGCGGTCGCTAGAGACTGGACACTCACGACGGTTCCATTCATCGAATCCGCATAACCTAAACCTTTTATGTATAGATTGTATAGGACGCCGAACATGCCTGTACCAATCTGGTAAAGTACGTTGGCTAGAAAGAAGAGTTTTATATTACGTGGCCATTCACTCCACTCTTTTGCCGTCTGTTGTATTAATCGCATGTAGGTACCTCCTATTCTCAGCAGCAACTTCTCTATTCTATCAGGTTACATGTTGCTCAGAAAGGATAATGTTTCTAAAAGTTGGATATTTATTAGATTTTTAATTAACCTATAGAGAAGCCCTCCCAATTGCGGAAGGGCTTCTCTTAGATTTCTCTACGTTCAGTTATTAGAGACCCCGAAATAATAAGAAACTACAATCGTGTTTGAATGAATTGTTATAGACATAATTATATTTTGTCTATATAATTATCATCAGAGAAGGAAGGTGTCAGTTAGATGGAACTTCAAGATCGTTTTTGGAATGCTACAATTGAAGAATTAAAACAAGGTTTTTTTGAGGAAGATCATGGATGGGTGTGTTTGTTATGCGGCCGAGAGATTGAAAAGGGACTCATTTATCCGGACGACGGTCTTCTCTATGAGCCAAAGCGATATATTGCCTTGCATGTGGAGCGTGAACATGGCTCTGTGTTTCAATATCTGACCGGCCTAGACAAGAAACTGACCGGCCTGACAGATCACCAAAGTCGTCTGCTGCAATTGTTCTATCAGGGAAAAAGCGATGCTGAGGTCCAAATGGAAACAGGAATCGGAAGCGCATCAACGATTCGGAACCACCGGTTTGCGTTGAAAGAGAAAGAACGTCAAGCCAAAGTTTTGTTAACATTAATGGAGCTGTTAAAGGAAAAAGATGCTCACGCGCCTTCTTTTGTGCCTTTGCACAAAAGTGCCAAAATGGTGGATGAAAGATACAATGTAACGGAAGAAGAGCGGGTGGAAATTTTGACTAAATTGTTCCCGTCAGGTACGGACGGGAAGCTGACGAAGTTTAAACTGAAGGAAAAGCAGCGTTATGTTGTTCTACGTGAAATAGCGACCCGGTTCCAGCCTGAGAAAACCTATACAGAAACGGAAGTTAATGAGATTTTAAAGGGTGTTTATGACGATTATGTTACCGTGCGGCGGTTTTTGATTGAATACGGCTTTATCGACCGTGAACCAGACGGTAGCAAGTATTGGCTCATTTCATAACTCTTTATGATGAGGAGGAAGTTAGAATTATGAACCGTAGAGAAGAGTTACAACAGATGTATAAGGAAATCAAGATTGAAGCCGGTGTTTATGCGATTAAAAATATGAAAAACGGTAAAATCCTAGTAGTCGGAACACCGAATCTTAAGACGATTAACGGTAAACGTTTTGAACTTCAAATGGGAACAAGCATGAACAAAAGTATGCAACAGGAATGGAACGAGTATGGGGAAGATGCCTTCGTGTTTGAAATTCTTGAGGTGTTTGAACCGAACAATGATCCGTTCTACAACTTAAAGGATGCTGTTAACAAGAGAGAAGAACATTGGATTATGGAACTGCAGTCCTTTGGTGAACGCGGTTATAACTCGGTTAAACAATTATAAATTGTTCAGATAATGGAGCTGCTCAGTCAGCTTCATTTTTTTATGATCTACCCATTCCAACTTTTCTGATTTGGGCCTTTGAGACGGATAGAAGCTTATCAGGTACTTGATCATCTGGAAGAGATGATGGCACGGTTACATCGCGCTTGTTACTGCAGGGATAGGAGAAGAAACATGCATATTCACGGGGAAACAGTGGCTGGATAATTACTTCCATTTGCATGGGGGGGAAGGTTGATATATTATTTTTATTAACAACATAAACCGCTTGCCACACTTATGTTTGAAATACACGAAAGTGAGACGTGATCAGAAATGAGATCCATTGCATGGGTAACTGACAGCACAAGCACCATAGATCCAGAGTTTGCCAAAGAAAATCATATTTATATCGTTCCTTTACGCCTTATTCTTGGGCAAGAGATATATAAAGAGAGCATTGATATATCGGCAGAAGATTTCTATGAGAAAATGCGCCATGAATCGAAAGTCAGCAGCTCACAGCCACCGATTGGCGAATTCATTGAGCTCTATGAGTCATTGAAAGAGAAATATGATGATGTAATCGCAATTCACTGTTCTTCGGAGTTAAGCGGTACTCTAAATACGTCCATGCAGGCAGCAGAAATCGCTGAGGTTCCTGCTGTTGGGATCGATTCCAGATTCGGCGCGTTTCCGCTGCGTGAAATGGTGATGGCGGGAATAAGCTGGCATAAACTGGGTCATTCGATTCATGAAATTAAGGAAAAGATCGAGACCATGGTACAAAATACGTCCTTCTACCTTATCCCGGCAAATTTGCATCGTCTGCACAGTAGCGGACGAGTGTCAGGCACTCAATTGCTGCTAAGTAATCTACTGCGTATTCATTTGCTACTTCGTTTTGAGGAGGGCAAAGTGGTAGTCGAAGAGAAAATACGGACCTTCAAGAAAGCTAAACAGAAAATGGTAGAAACACTTAAGTTTGACATCCAGAAAATTAAAAAGGTATGTATCATGCATGCAAACAATGAGGAAGAAGCCAAAGAAATTGAAAAAGAATTGAGTGGTTTGCATCCGTCTCTTAAAACTGAGATTATGACGTTTATCCCTGTTGTCGGTGTTCATACGGGCGAAGGAACACTTGCCATGTCATGGATCAAAAATCAGCCCTCTTTTTCCTGATCATAGTTAAATACTAGTTAGTAATCACAGCAGCCTGAATTTCATTATCAGGCTGTTTTTCATCATAAAAATTTGTTGATCTCATCGAATTATCTTTTTGGAGCCGCTGTCATAAATTCATCGTTTCTAACCGTATGATATCAGTTGATAAGTATTAGGAGGAGATGTGAATGGCAACAATACAGTATGGTAATCTATATCTAAAGGAGTTCATCTTATGAAGATCATCATAAGTCAAACTGAAGCGATGGAGAAAAAAGTATGGGATGAAATTATAGTCATGTTTGGACTGGGAGAAGATGATGAAGTCTGGGACAATGAACAATTTATATTGACAGAAGACCAGGCAAGAGAGCTCGGGCTGATTAAATAGAAGGTTTCAGCCGCACACTGCTGCGGTTTTTTCTTCTTGTCAGGAAGGACATCAAAGGATATTTCTAGAAGTAGGACAACAAATGAGGTACATAAAAGGAAGGTGTATTATGAAGAGTTGTACATATATTAGTGTGTTGATGTGTCTGTTAATACTCGGGATCGCCGGGTGTGGTGCAAATTCGGAGACAGCCAAGGACGAGGTACAGATACCACCGAAGACAGAAACCAGTGATGGTCCTAAAGTTTCAAATGGAGTGAAGGAGGGGAAATCACAGACGAAAGATCCTGTTGCCAACAAGCCTGTTGACGATTCAAATGATTCTGCGCTTACACAGCTGAAAGAACTCAGTTTGGAAGAAAAAGTAGGTCAGTTGGTTATTGTCGGTATGGAAGGTACAACGGTGGACAGTTCCTCCCGTAAACTGCTGAATACATATCATGTTGGTGGATTTATTTTTTTCAAGGACAATATGGAAAGCATAAGTCAGTCGGTACAGCTCTTTAACAGTTTAAAGAAAGCGAATGCCGGTAATCCAATTCCGCTCTGGATGAGTATTGATGAAGAAGGGGGAAGGGTCTCTCGAATGCCCGATCCGTTTGTAAAGCTGCCTTCGAGTGGTAAAGTCGGAGAGAACGATGATCCCGCGTTAGCTCAAGAGATCGCCGGTCAAATCGGGAAAAGGCTGTTCGGATTCGGTTTGAACATGGCCTATGCTCCTGTGCTTGATGTGAACAGCAATCCGGATAATCCGGTCATTGGAGACCGTTCCTTTGGTAACAGCGCCAAAATGGTTAGTAGACTTGGGATCGCTGCCATGAAAGGGATTCAAGAAACAGGTGTTGTGCCGGCGGTGAAGCATTTTCCCGGCCATGGGGACACGTCCGTCGATTCTCATTTTGGACTGCCTGTGGTTGAGCATGATAAGGAACGTCTGAATAAACTGGAATTGGCTCCGTTCAAGGATGCAATCGATAACGGGGCTGACGTTGTGATGGTCTCCCACCTCCTTATGTCGAAGATTGATCCTGAAACCCCTGCTTCATTCTCAAAGCCTGTTATTACAGGATTACTGCGTGAGCAGCTTGGATTTAAGGGAGTTGTCATTACTGATGATATGACGATGGGGGCTGTCGGAGCGGGCGAGATTGAGATTGGTGAGGCAGCCATTCGTTCGGTATTGGCGGGAACTAACATTGTTCTGGTGGGGCATGAGTACGATAAAGAAGAAGCAGTAATCAAGTCTTTAATTCAAGCTGTAAAAAGCAAGCGAATCACTGAAAAAATATTGGATGAACGAGTACTGACCATTTTACGTCTAAAACAGAAGTACAACATCAATGATCAGCCGGTAACAGGTCCTGATGTGAAGCAGTTGAATGCGGAAGCTAAGCAGTTGATCAGCAAGCTTAAATGATTTATGACAGGAATGAATGACATAATATATTTTAGGTTCATATTTATCAACAAAAAAACCGATCTCGAATGAGATCGGTTGTCCTTACATTATTTAAAAGTTGAAAACATAGTATTAATATGATAGAATGACGGATAAACAATTATTGTCTTGAAGTCATAATAATCTACAATAAGATTAGCATAAAATATCAGAAATGTCAACAGGGGGGCATAGAATGGAAAACCGTCACGGTGCGGATTTCGCAATGGAACGTGAGGCTGTGGAACCGGAAAAAACAGCGAGCTCTCCAACAGAGGATTTTTCGGTACACGATGATCTTACGCTTCCTCCAGGCATCAAGATCAGCGATCCGGTTCGTATGTATTTGAAAGAGATTGGACGTGTTCCGCTTCTTTCAGCTGATGAGGAAATAGAACTTGCAAAAAGAATCAATAATGGTGATGAAGAAGCCAAGCGCCGATTGGCCGAAGCCAACCTTCGTCTGGTCGTCAGCATAGCAAGACGTTATGCGGGACGAGGCATGCAATTCCTTGATCTCATTCAAGAAGGTAATATGGGTCTGATCAAAGCCGTTGAGAAGTTTGATTATTCTAAAGGATTTAAATTCAGCACATATGCCACATGGTGGATCCGGCAGGCTATTACCCGTTCAATCGCCGATCAGGCACGAACGATTCGTATTCCTGTACACATGGTTGAGACGATCAATAAGCTTGTAAGAATTTCGCGCCAGCTTCTTCAAGATCTTGGACGTGAGCCGACTCCTGAGGAGATCGGTAAAGAGATGGATATCAGCCCCGAAAAAGTACGGGAAATTCTTAAAGTTTCTCAGGAACCGGTTTCTCTTGAAACTCCGGTAGGGGAAGAAAGCGACTCGAATCTGGGCGACTTTATAGAGGACCAAGATGCACTCGCTCCGGCAGACGCAGCAGCTTTTGAACTGTTGAAAGAACAGCTGGAAGAAGTGCTTGATACCCTGACGGAGCGGGAGGAGAATGTTCTTCGTCTCCGGTTCGGACTTGAGGATGGCAGAACGAGAACGCTTGAAGAAGTGGGTCAGGTATTTGGGGTAACCCGGGAGCGTATCCGTCAAATTGAGGCCAAAGCACTTCGTAAACTAAGACATCCTAGCCGAAGCAAACGATTAAAAGACTTTCTTGAATAGTCTTTGTTTTCGGTACAGATAACTATGGCTCAGATCAGATCTCTTGTGAATGCGGAAATGCACTTGAGGAATATAGTCAATACGAGGGCGCGGAACAAGAAGAATTTGTTGGGGTGTGGAGAGATCTATCCACTCCGAAGTAATCCACACGGTTATAAACACAGTCCCTTGGAAGTCGGCATCTTGTTGCCCTTTTCAAGGGGCTATTTAGTTTGTTAAAGGGAAGCAATCTGTGAATGAATTGACATGGGTCAAGAGCTTCCATCATAATTATGAAACGTAAATATATATATAGATAGATCATCGTAATTACCATTGATGTATCAAAGACGAAATATTTTTAGAGGAGTGACATGACACCGATGAGTTTACATACATCCGCTGTTGAACGGTTATGCTTGCGTAATATACCGCTGTCGAGCTTCTCTACGTATAGCATTGGAGGAGCGGCCAATTATGTGGCGCTGCCCGAGACGGCAGACGACCTGGCTGCGTTGTATCAGGATTGCAAGAAGCAAGGGTTGCCTTGGTACACCTTTGGTATGGGATCTAATATTTTATTTCCTGATCAGCCGGATCCGGATATGGTCTTTGTCTCTCTCAAGAGATTTACCGAGCTGAAAACAAAGGGGGATAAATGGTTTGTATCTGCTGGAACCCCGATGTCACTGCTCTCCTTAATGGGACTTAGTGGCGGTACAGATTTGTTAGACTTTACGTTCCTGCTTCCCGGTTGTCTTGGGGCAGGCATTTATATGAATGCAAAATACAATCATCGCCAAATTTGCGATATTATTGATACCGTTTATTATATCGACTTATCTTCCCGAGCGATGTCGGTTCAGTCCATTCCTTCAGCAGAGTGCGATTTTGCATACAAACAGTCTATTTTCCAGCATCATCCCTGGATTATTGTCGGGGCTGATCTGAATATTCCTGTTCATTCCGAAGAGCAAATCCAGTATGTCTCCAATCTGGCGCCGGCTTGGAAGGAGAGAGGAAACCATCCGTCATCACTTCCGCAGTTCTTTTCCTTTTTCCTTGGAGAAGTTCATGCTCTTGCGGGAAAAGGCATTCCAACACCGGAATCTATGCTTGATATTATTAAATATCGGACTGGCAAACGTCATTTCGACTATCCGTCATGTGGCTCTGTGTTTAAGAACAATTATAATTATGGTGTAGCCACTGGCTCACTGGTCGATCAGCTGAATTTGAAAGGAACAGAGCATGGGGGAGCGATTATCTCTCCTCATCATGGCAATATGATATTAAACCAGAATCAGGCCAAGGCTTCCGACATTGTGTATTTGATGGAAGTGATAACCGAAGCGATTCATCGGAAATTCGGTTTTGTACCGGAGCCGGAAATCGTTCTTGTTTGAAGGATTTTTTGAAATTCAGTGTAAATGAATTGGAATAAGAAGAATTTAGCGATATAATCAGATAGGAGTTTGACCAGCAGAAGTTTCTCATGAGTCAAGATAACAATCGACGGAGGGCAATTATTATGGAAAATACTTTGATCTTTGGACACAAAAATCCGGATACGGATACAATCTGTTCTGCTATAGCGTATGCCGAGCTGAAAAAAGCACTCGGTCTTAAAGCGGAAGCAGTCCGCTTGGGAGACATTAACGGGGAAACCCGATTCGCACTTGATTATTTCAAGGTGGAGGCTCCGCGATATGTTGAGACGGTAGCTAACGAAGCGAAAGAAGTAATTCTGGTAGACCATAATGAGCGTCAACAAAGCGTTAGCGATATCGATCAAGTGCGCGTTGTAGAGGTCATTGACCATCACCGTATTGCTAATTTTGAGACAAGCCATCCGCTTTATTACCGTGCTGAACCGGTTGGATGCACAGCAACGATCCTGAACAAAATTTACAAAGAAAAAGGCGTTGCAATCTCCAAAGAAATCGCTGGTCTGATGCTGTCCGCGATCATTTCGGATTCCCTGCTCTTTAAATCTCCTACCTGCACAGAGGAAGATGTGGCTGCAGCCCGTGAATTGGCTGAAATTGCGGGTGTTGATGCGGATGCATACGGATTAGACATGCTGAAAGCCGGAGCCGATCTGAGCGACAAGAGCATCGCTCAACTCATCTCCCTGGATGCAAAAGAATTTCAGATGGGCGGAGCAAAGGTAGAAATCGCCCAAGTTAATGCGGTTGACACGAACGATGTCCTTTCTCGTCAGACGGAGTTAGAGGAAGCGATCTCCGCAATCATTGCTGAGAAGAAGTTGGATTTGTTTGTTTTCGTTGTAACAGACATTTTGAACAACGACTCTATCGCGCTTGCATTAGGACAAGAATCTCAAGCAGTGGAGAAGGCTTATAATGTGGCACTGAATAATAATCAAGCATTCTTGAAAGGTGTCGTTTCCCGTAAATCCCAGATCGTGCCCGTATTGACTGAAGCATTCAATAAGTAAAATTATAGCCTAAGCTCTTAAGATTAATAGCTTTTATAGTAATAACCCGTCTGTTTCAACACTTATGTGTAGAGACAGACGGGTTATTTGTGTACAGAAGATTGAATTATTGTAACGAATTAAAGACGAAATGAAACCCTTTTTGTTTCTGATTTTCATATACTAGCTATATAGAACGACAAAGAAATATGATCCATACTTAGAAATTGGTTTTAAGTTCCAGTCATAAGGGTAATCATTATATAGATGTCTGTTCTCCAATTTATACATAAGGGAGAGATGAAATTATGAAAAAAAGAGTCTGGAAATTAACGTCCGTAATGCTGTTGGTATTTATGATGATGACGACGGTTGGGGTGGCTTCGAGTAATGAAGATTACAAACCAGTTGAGAAAGTTTCAAACCAAGAGGCCGTATTCATTAATTCTATAGAAGTGAAAGATGGAAATGTATATCTGAATGTAGATCCGATTCAATGGTATGAAGGAGAAGAAGCGAATGAGATCTTCCGTGAACGCGAACAGGATCCTGAAATGACAGAAGCTCCGAATGGTTATTATATTGTAAATGATACGGAAGAGCAGGTGACTCTGCGAGTTGCTGATGATGCCGAGGTCCTGCTGCAGTTATATGACCACACAGGGCAAGTGGAAGATGCTGAAATTTTTTGGAATGAAGCAGTTAGCTTGAATAAATTCCTGTCAGCTTATGATAAGAACGATATTATTGATATGAGCTGGTTCCCATACCACGTTACCGTTGAGGACGGTGTCGTAGTTAAAATTATTCAGCAATACACACCTTAATATGTAACATATAACGGCCTGCATTTATGCAGGCCGTTTTTTGTGTCCTCACATGCTATTCGAGCCGAGAATCATACGGCTTATTTCAGGATTCTCTTACTCTTCAAATGTGTTCTGCGAAATGCTTCGATGTCTGAAGTGATCTTCCTTCGGATTCATATTCCGACCGTTAACGAAGTCAGTAACAAATTGTTTAACTTTAGCTTTGCGCTCATCGTATTGGTCCTTCGTAAGCTTTCCTTCTGCCAAATGGCGATCTAGCCGGCCCGTGACAGCTTTAACCTGCTGATCGATGACCGACTGCACACTGACTCCATTTTCCTCTGCCAGCTTGGCAAGCGTTTTGCCGGATTGAAGAGATTCTTTAAGTTGGTTTGGCGTCATGTTCAGAAGTTTGGCCAATTCCTCTACATTCATCAAGCGCTTGTGGTGCCGTTTTCCACCGTGATGCCACCCGCCTTTGGCATCCATAAACTTTTCAGCCGCAGCAGAGAAATCTAAGGTGGTTCCCAAAGGTGTAGGGCGAGAAGCCGCGTGTGCTTTCATAAGCTCAATTACCTTGGTTTTGAGTTCAGCACGGGTGATACCTTGCGCTTGTGCAATATCAGAGAGTGACTCGCTCTGTAACTTTTCATGCATAATTTTTGGTTCAAGCTTAAGGAAAGTTGCAAGCTCTTTTAGCATTCCTCTCTCGTGCTTGAAAGATTGGTTGCTTGCTGTACCAGATTCAGCGTTAGCCGAATCAGCACTTGATATTCCTTGGAGGCTCATGGCGAATACCAGGGTTAAGGTGAGACTAAGAAGCCTCTTGATCCATAGGTTCTGTGTTCTCAAATTCATATACCGCCCTTCTTCGTTGTATGGTGTTTGTAATGTGGTTCTACCCCTCATTGTTTCCGGGTATGCTGAAATCATCCTTAATTTTTCCTTAAAATAGAATGAAATTATAGAGAAAGCGCCCTCATTTTTTGAAGGTATCGACTCTTCTATGCTAATATGGTATCATGTAGCTCTGATAACGTATTAAAGCGAGAAAGAGAGAGGCTGTGATCCAAATGAGATCTGGTCAAGTGTATAGGGGGCATTTGTAATGAGAAAGCTATCATTGTTATTCATGAGTCTAGTATTGTTATTATCCGTCGTAGGATGTGCAAGCTCCGCGAGCGGAGATAAAGAACTGATTGTCGGCATCGACGACAAATTCGCGCCGATGGGGTTCCGGGATGAGAAGAATGAAATTGTCGGGTTTGATATCGATTATGCCCGTGCTGCTGTTGAGAAGATGGGGTACAAGATTAAATTCCAGCCGATAGACTGGAAGACAAAAGAATCGGAGTTAAGCAGCGGTCGGATTGATTTGATCTGGAACGGTTACACAATTACCGATGAACGTAAAGAAAAAGTATTGTTCACGAAACCATACTTAAAGAATAGCCAAGTTGTAGCAGTTATGGCGGATTCGGATATTAAAGGAATCAATGATTTGGCAGGTAAAAATGTAGGACTTCAGGCGCTTTCCTCAGCTGCTGATGCGTTGGCTTCCAATGAGATCAAATCTCAGATCAGTAATATTTCGGAGTTCTCAGATAACGTACTGGCGCTAAGTGATTTGAAGAATGGCCGTCTGGATGCCGTTGTTATCGATGAGGTTGTATTGAAGTATTATATGGCGAAAGAAGAAGGAACCTATACATTGCTCGAAGAGTCACTTGCTCCTGAGGAATATGGTATCGGAGTCAAGAAGGGAAGAGAAGACCTTTTGAACGAGCTTCAGAAAGCTTTAGATGAAATTAATGCTGATGGGACTGCAGCTAAAATTTCCGAAAAATGGTTTGGTGAGGATAAAGTATTGAAGTAGGCGTCACCGCTAAGTGCGGTCTGTCTTCTTTGAGGTACGCCGATAAATGGGAGCATCGAAATAATGGACATAAACTATCTTATTGACATAACGATCCCTATGTTGGAGGGAGCAAGGGCTACAATTTTATTGTTTATCATCGCGATTATTGTGTCTATCCCTTTAGGATTTGGACTGACATTAATGGTGAAGAGCGCTATCAAACCACTCGTGTGGCTGGCGAATGCTTTTATTTACGTCATGCGGGGAACGCCGCTTTTGCTGCAATTGGTGTTTTTTGTTTACGGGCTGCCGATCCTGCCGGTTATAGGCGAGTATCTAGTTTTGGATCGCTTTGTAGCGGCCAGTCTGGCGTTTGCGTTAAACTACGCTGCTTATTTCGCAGAAATATTCCGTGGTGGTCTGCTTGCCATCGATAAAGGGCAATACGAAGCGTCACAGGTGCTGGGACTTAGCCGCTGGCAGACCACCACTCGGATTATTTTACCACAAATGTTCCGCGTTGCCCTCCCGTCTGTGTCGAATGAATCGATTACGCTGGTGAAGGATACGGCGCTTCTGTATGCGGTCGCAGTTCCGGAGATCTTGCATTTTGCTCTAACCGCTGTCAACCGTGACTTTAAGCTATTGCCTTTCTTTGTGGCAGGTGTTATCTATTTGCTGATGACATTAGTGTTGACGTTATTGTTTAAATACCTTGAACGCAAGTTCAAATTTGAATAGAAGGACTGTCGAAGAAATGGCTATCATCGAAGTATCTAATCTGAAAAAATCATTCGGCGATCTGAATGTATTGAAAAATGTATCTTTTGAAGTAAATAAAAACGAAGTTATTGCGATCATCGGTCCTTCGGGCTCAGGTAAGAGCACCATGCTGCGCAGTCTCGTTCATCTTGAAGAAGTCAATGGCGGTACCATTCGTGTGCAAGATGAATATCTCGTTCAAAATGGAGTTTATCCCGACAGCAAGCAGTTGAAACAGATCACCTCCCAAATGGGGATGGTGTTTCAGCACTTTAATTTATTCCCGCATCTTACGGTTCAGCGCAATCTTGAACTAGCACCGAAACATGTCAAAAAAGAGTCCGATGAGGTCGTCCGGCAAAAGAGTGATGCATTGCTCAAAAAAGTAGGTCTTGCCGACAAGGCTGACGCCCTCCCCGGCAAGCTCTCTGGAGGCCAGAAGCAGCGAGTAGCCATAGCCCGGGCATTGATGATGAATCCTGACATTTTGCTTTTTGATGAACCGACCTCGGCTCTGGATCCCGAGCTCACTGGAGAGGTGTTGCAGGTTATTAAACAGATTGCAGAAGAACATATGACGATGGTGATCGTAACCCATGAAATGGGGTTTGCGAGAGATGTGGCTGACCGCGTCATCTTTATGGACAATGGTGAAGTGATTGAGTCCGGTACACCGGATCAAATATTCAATAATCCAAAAGTGGAGCGGACGCGTGCTTTTTTGAACCGTTCGTTGTAGTAATAAATATAAGGCGGAAGAGGTAGCATTATACAATGCTGCCTCTTCCGTTTTTTATATATCGGGAAAATGACATGTGAATGATCGTTATGGTTCTTGAAGTCTTGAGGTGAGGGTACATTAGGGTTCTTCGTATGAGAAAGATTGTATAAAAGTAGGGATCATCAACAATATTAACTAAACGGACAGCAATTTTACAGATGTTATGAACAGTCATTATCCAACTTGCCAGGAGGAAAGTCACCATGAAATTACCGGAACCGGACAACTTTGTGAGTGCAGAGCATATCCCGGAAGACGTGCTGGATCAGTCATATGAAGCATTGTATCGTAATATCGGTCATTGGGTCCGGCAGTCTGAGGAAATAACCAATGTTCCGTGTCCTAATGTGTTTGAAGAAAGTGTAGATATCGTCATTAACGAAAGTGACGGGATAATGGAATAGCCAGAACCTTTTTCATTAAAAAGCTGAACGCAAAACGTATGAAATACGTTTCATGTTCAGCTTTTAAACGTTTGTGTTATTTTTTATTAGCTCGGAACAGCGAGTCGATAGACCACAGATTGCTGCCTGTGAAGACCAGCGAGACGGCAATTGCTAATAGAGCAATATCCAGTTCGTATCCACCCAAGAAGCCCATACTAATCTTCGCGGTGAAAATTGCAACAAGAAGAACAAACGCCAACACCATAGACACAATTCTGGTTCCTGCCCCAAGGATAAGAGCAATACCTCCCGCAGTTTCAATCACCGCTACGATGGCAGCCATGTACCCCGGAACACCGACACTTTCGAAGAAACCAGAAATATTACTGATCCCGCTTTGAAATTTGTCCAGACCGTGAGCTAGAAAAACAATACCTAACACCACTCTAAGAATAACTTGTCCTATTGATGAATAACTTTTCACTTATAACCGACTCCTGACTTATATTTAGATTTGGTAATGATGATGGAATATATAGCTAACTTTTATATCATCACTAACTTTATCTCAGTATAATATCTGGTATACCCATCATTGTCAAGTAACGAACTATAAATAAGCTTGGAGATTATAACAATCATGTATTTCTTATATACCAATCATTATCTTCCCCAAAAGTACAGCAACTATTTCACGATCAAAAAGTAAGTAGATTTAAGCAATAAAGCCCAAAGAAGCGAGACCGTGCCATTAATACAATCAAATCGAAGTTAACATTCATATTTTAGTATTATCTCTTTCGAAAGGATGATGATAAATGGTAAGAAATCAACAAGGAAACGGCGGGCCCGTACAATTCAGGCATCGAATGGAGGGTTTGACTACGCTGGTGCAAGGACACAGACATTCCTTCGGCAATTTGACGGATTTATTCATTCCTGAGGACGGAAGACACCGCCACACATTCCAGGGAATCACGACAACTGCTGATGGACATCGTCATACCTATTCGGGACAAACAGGACTCAACATTGGAAGGGGGGCGAACCATTTCCACCGGTTTAGAATCCAAACGAATATCGCCGATGGACACCGCCACATCATTTCCGGCAGAACAACGGGCCTCATTCGGCTAGGAGGCGTAGTCGGACACAGATTGATTATTGAGAGTATTAAACGGAAGCGCGTAAAGTAAAAAAGCGAGATGAGTGAGTCAGACTGAGGAGAAAGTTTAGACTGTGCCAAGCATTGTTGAATAGTCGAATTATCGGTAGGCTTGGTATATTAAACGTCGGAACAGTTTCATGTTCATGGCGTTTTTTTATGTGAATATGACATGGAGCCCGAAATCGGCATAGCGATCATGGCGAATCTCAGGGAGTGCCTTTGGAGCACGCGACGTAAACTTGGCCCCGATATAAGAACCGATTTTCGTCCCCGGAAAAAATCGTCATTGACGTTCGCTTCTTCGTGATGATTTGACAGTAATCCATCTAATATACAATAATTTAGGAGATTACTGAGTATGTCCATGAGGAGGAGTGATCTCTATATGCTAGATTCTACTGTAATACAGGAAATATGTGGTTTTTTACAATGTCCGATGGATGGGGTAAAGTGTCTTGGCGGATACAATAACAATGTGTATAAAGTCAATCTGGATAACCCAATGGTGGTCAAGATCCTTGACCGTGCCTTAATCTCACAAGAACAGTTGATTTCCGAAGTGGAATGGGTTCTGCATTTATCACAGCATAACATGAGCGTCGTGAGACCCATCGAAGTCAAGGGGACGTATGTGAATGATATCTCCAACGGGCTTTGTTTTTTAGTCTATGAAAAAGCTAAGGGGCGGCACATTCAATCGAGAGATTCGGAGGTGTGGAATCCACAGTTATTCCGTCAGTGGGGTCATGCTATGGGAACTCTGCATGCTTTGGCAGTAGGATTTAACCCCAAACATTCACGCGGTCAATGGCATGAGCATGAAATATACCACCGCGATTTGGGGCTGCTGAACCTTACACTTCAAGAGCACTGGAAGGAATATCATGTACATATGCATACTCTGTCGGCGACTGACAAGGAATTTGGTTTGATTCACGGAGATCTGCATCAGCACAATTTGTTACTTGACCCGCAGCATCAGCTGACTGTTCTGGATTTCGGTGACAGTGAGTATAACTGGTTTGCTTATGATGCTGCTGTAGCAATATATCATGCTGTACACTCGGTTGAGGCTGGTGAGAGCAGGCGGGAATTTGCCAAAAGATTTACAGGTTGCTTTATGGAGGGTTACGCACAAGGTAAAGGGGATACTTCAGGGATGCACTTGGTCGATTTTTTCCTGGATTTCAGACATTTGTATTCCTATGTCTATCATACTCTTTTCTCAGACATCGATAAGCTGACGGATCAACAACGAATATACCTCGAGAACATGCGGGTATCCTTGGTTCGCGACTCTTCATTTTTGGGCTCAGGATGTAAGGTGTTCTTGGCCTAATCCATTAGAGACCGATTGGTCTTTCGTTACTTAGGAATCTCGTGGCTATAGCCACGAAAGGTTCAATTCAATAAAGTCTTTATGATTTCACAGATCATTTGTGACACCTCATCCATGTTATGGTATATTATTTTGCAAATATACCATCTTCACCAAGGAGTGGGTTTACTTAAAATAATAACTTGATAGCGGATACATGAAATGCTTCAGAGTAGTATGTGTCAGGAATGATAAGTCTAATGGGTCCTTTACAAACGTATATTGTAGTAACTCATGAAGGTCTGAATAGGGACTAGAAAATGAAATGAATTAATACATAGATGGATCACATACATGGGTCTTATCTTCTTGTATTGAAAATATACAATAAGATAGCAGATAAAACGGTGTTTCCTAACACACTAATGTAATTTGCGTCCACACAAAGGGAGGAATTTGGGTATGCATCTGACGGAATCTAATATGTATCGAAGCAAAATTAACCAGCTTTCAAGAGGGTTTTCAGCGGAGACGAAAGAGCTGATTGCAAGCTTGTCTGATGATGAACTGCACCGAAGATTAGACGGAATGATAACTCCTCCCATTACATTGGCAGAACGTTCGGACCCTGAAATGCTTCAACTGTATTATACTTCCTCCTACGTTCATTTGATGGAGTTCTTGAACGTTCCGAAGGATGCCAAGTTGTTTGAAATTGCTGCAGGTGATACGATTTTTATTCCTAAAGCGCTGGACACTCATGGTGAGGAAGGGGCGAAGTACGTAACCGCAAATTTAAACCAGGATTTGACCGAAGGGTTCAGGGATAAAACTGCGGAGTTAAGCATTGAGATCCAGGTCATAGAGGACAATGGCGCCCGTATACTGAACTACTGTGGACAGGGATCTATGGATGTGATCGTTTTTCATCATGCCTTGAATGATATCGTACAGACCATGATCGCTCAGCGTGAAGGAATAGATACGATTCATAGTGACTGGTGGAGTGTTGAACCTCAGATGCTGCAAGCGGTTATGGATTATCATAACCGGGGAGAGCTAAAGCAGGCAGTTTACGGCGAGTTTATCAGTATCATTGAAACCTGTCATCAGTTATTGAAGGAAGAGGGCATCATCATTTTCGACAATTGTATCTATGCAGGGTATGAAAAAATAGGATACAGCTCTGAGTTTCACAGCAACTATATCCAGTTTGCCAGAGAATGGATTAACGAAGCAGATCTCGGACTGCAGGAGGTGCAGGTGCCGGGATTTGATGAGAAATGGTGGATGGTACTGCAGAAATCTCATTGATTTTAGAAGTATTGAACAATGAAAATGGATTAACATCACATAACAAGCATAAAAAGTGGCGTATAGCGTATTCATATTCTAATTCCTTTATCCTCTAAAGATCATCTTTATGATCCGTAGAGGTTTTTATTCTGTTATGATGCTAAATTATAGCAGCTCATATCGTAACCGCTTGAACTAAACTCATAGAATAATAAGCTTTTAGGGGGATCAGGAGTGATAATAAGACAAGCAACGGCAGCGGATGCAGAGGGAATTGCACAAGTTCATGTGAACAGTTGGAAAACGACGTATAAAGGAATCGTATCCGAAGACTATTTAGATGCCCTAACAGTAGAAAGCCGGCTGGAAGGCTGGAAGTGGAGACTAGAAAATCCCTCGGCAGATATAGAAATATTAGTGCTGGAAGACCCCGTGGGACGAATTGTCGGATTTATGAACTTCGGTTCGGAAAGAGAGCAGAAACGGAACAGTGAGGGTGAGCTGTACGCGGTATATTTATTACAAGAGGCACAAGGGAAGGGCTGGGGCAGACAGCTATTCATACAGATGCTTGAGGTGATGAAATCGATGGGTTACACCTCATTGTTAGTCTGGGTGCTTGAAGGCAATCCCGCGATACATTTTTATAAAGCCTTGGGAGGGAAGAAGGTTCGCCAGAAAGAAATTGAGATTGCTGGAGAACTTCATCAAGAATTGGCGCTCAAGTGGGACAGTCTTAATCTGAAAGATATTATATCGTAAAGGAATGAGGATATGCAGCATCATTATGGAAGCCTCTGCACAGAGGTGTATGATCTAAGTAAACCGTTAGGGCATTCTTTTGGAGATGTGGAGTATTATGGGGAACGTCTAAAAGCAATACAGGGTAGAATTCTGGAAGTCGGCTGTGGTTCCGGTCGTGTGCTAATTCCACTGTTACGGTCTGGAAACCTGGTTGACGGTCTGGATAATTCCGGAGAGATGCTTGATTCTTGTCGCAGTAGATGTACTGATGAGGGACTAACGCCGCTACTGTATAAGGATGAAATGCATAATTTTCAGCTGGAACAATCTTATGGGGCCATAATCATTCCCGCTGGTTCTTTTCAGCTGCTGGAAGGTCGGGAAACGGCGGTTGAAGCTCTTAACAATTTTTATCAACATCTTGCGCCGGGTGGTAGACTTATATTAGATTTGTTTATTCCGACCAATTGGGATACCCAAGCGGTATCGACAAGATCATGGGACACATTATCAGGTGAAGTGATTACATTGGAAGAGAAGGTCATTGAGGTCAATCATCTGGAACAGCGGATGGTATCGTTGTTAAAGTATGAGAAGTGGAAAGAAGGCCGATTCATTCAATCCGAGCTGCAGAGATTTCCGCTCAGCTGGTATGGCCGATACGAGTTTGTACTTTTGCTGGAGAAGATCGGATTCGGTCAAATCACCATTTCTGCCGATTATAAATATGGTGAAGAGCCAACACATGGTGAGCAAATGTGTACTTTTGAAGCGATAAAAATTTAAGGAGAATATTTCTCCTATAACAATTAGGTGTTCGAATAGGAGGAACCAAGATGAAAATCCAATTCATCACACTACCATCAGCGTGGGGGAGAGATGTGCAGCACAGGCTGTTCTCCCAGAGCTCATCCACACTTGTAGTTTTATTTCCTGGAAAAAACTACTCCTGCGAACTCCCGCTGCTCTATTATGCTACTCAAGTTGCACTCCAGCACCATTGTGATGTTCTTCAGCTGGAGTATGGTTATCAAAGTGCAAGAACCGAGCTACAAACCGAACGGCTTCACCTTATGGTAGAGGAATCGGTTAAGGCCATTCATCACATTAAAGATCAATATAAACAGATTATATTTGTGAGTAAAAGCTTGGGCACTGTAGTAGCAGGGATAGCAGCAGAAGCGGTCGACGCCAGTTCTCCTATCGTTCAACTATTTCTGACACCTCTTGATTCAACGGTTTCGTACATTCAAAACACAGTTAATTCTGTCATTTATGGTACAGCGGACGATCTCTTTAGTGACAAGAGCGTCAAAGCACTTGAAGGACTTCAAAATAGTGAAGTACACGCCGTAAATAGAGGATCACATTCTCTTGAGGTGGGGAATGCACGTGATAACATAAAGGTTATGGCGGATGTTATTGGAGTATATGAAACATTTTTTAAAAAGCATGTGTTGAGTTTTGAATCTAAACTTTAACTGCCCATAAATATGGTCGGATAAGGATTAGGAGTTGGGGAATCGTATATGAAGGTTATTCTTTGTAAAAGGTCGGCAGATGCCGGCCTTTTCTCATTAATATATGGTATTTCTCAGCCATATGATTAAATAGTTAGAGTTAGAGGTGGAACGAACTGTTTCTTCAAACGTAAAAGTTGATGATAGAATGTATAGCTGATTGGAGGAATATATAATGGATAATGGATATTTTGTAGGCTGGGGTACACTCGCTCTAATCAATGCAGGGCTTGCTCAGGGTAAGAATAGAAGCGGCTTGAACTGGTTTTTGCTTTCGTTACTGTTGGGACCGTTAGCAACGCTCATTCTTGTAATTTCGGAGAAAAGATAAGTCACCGTACAGCGATAATTTGACATGCTATCCTAAACTATTTATCATCTTTGTATACCCCAGTGGGTAATAAGGGTGGTATCCTTTATTAAGGAGGAAATGAATTGAGTACGATAGCTCTGGGTCCACTGATGATCCGGGCGGATATTTTAGTTTTTCTGATATCTGCTGTCATGGGTTTTCTCGTTCTGAAAGTACGTCTTCGTGGCCGGGAAGAGTCCGGCTGGATGCTGGATACTTATGTGAATGCATTGATTATCGGATTTGTCGTATGGAAATTCAGCATGATACTATTCGATCCGATTCGGACGATACAGCATCCATCGTCTCTGCTGTACTTTACCGGCGGAGATCAAGGAATATGGCTTGGAACCGCACTGGCACTTGCGTATGTGGGCGTCCGATTGAACAAGAAGCGGTCTTTGGTCGTTCCCTTAATGAAGGCAGCAATGCTATCTTATTTGGCAGGTGCCTTCACAAGACACGTCTTTTTATGGTTTTGGGATGAATCCTTGGGCAAGATGGCGCTCATGTATGCTCTTCTTCATGGAGTGTTGGCTATATGGGCATGGATCAAGTACGATTCTTCCATCCGGATATTCGGTTCTATTGCCTTGTGGTACAGTATCGGCTCCGTGCTGATTCCATTCTTTGACGAAGGTCGCATTACAGTAGTTGCCGGTTTCAACTCTGTTCAAATAGCTTTTGGTGTTCTGGCACTCGGCATCTTGATTTTGGACATGTTTTTTACCAAACAACAGAACAAATCGGCTGATCACCAGTAACAACGTGTAAAAGAGGTGACTATGATGAGAAAAAACGGGATCGCCATTGTGATTCTTGCAGGTCTGATTGCCTGGGGCATATTCGATTATTTAAATAAACAAACGACGGATCAAACTCAAGGAAGCGGGAACGCAGTTGAAACGGATGAAACGATACCGATAGGGATTAAGGTCGGAAACCGTGCACCTGACTTCGCGCTTCAGACTGCAGACGGAGAAACTATCAATCTTTCCGATTATCGCGGTAAAACGGTTCTGTTGAACTTTTGGGCATCCTGGTGTCCGCCATGTAAAGTTGAAATGCCTTATATGCAAGATTTTTATGAAGATTATAAAGATAAGGATGTCGTTGTGTTAGCAGTAAACATGACACATCTAGAAAATAATTCGGATGATGTAAAATCATTCCTTGATGAAGTGGGGGTTACTTTCCCAACGGTGTATGACCAGAAAGGGCAGGTAACGGAGCAGTATCAGATCGTTGCGTATCCGACAACATACATACTTAATACTCAAGGTGTAATTACGGACCGTTATCAAGGAGCCATTGATCACAAGCTAATGGTTAAAGCCTATGAAAAATCACGATAATGTTGTATGACCATGAAGTAATATAAAAAAGTGGACGTTTGTATCTGACAGCATTTCACTCGGTGGAATAGAATGAATCAATTCGACGGGTGAGGAGGATGAGAGGTGCACATTATTAGTCCACTTTCAGAAGATTCTTGTAGACCTTATATAGGTCGTCAAGTTTGCGCCGTGCTTCATGATGGAAGACATGTAACAGGGACATTGAGAGGTGTCAGCGAAAGAGGTTTGCTTTTTGAAGAGGCATATCCGAATGCCAATATATTGTCTACAAAGTCTGGCAAGACTAAGAAGCAGTTGAACTCCAAAAATAAGAAAGCAGAAACCTCTGCTTTTGGACCAGGGTTTGGTTATGGGGGATTTGGTTATGGAGGTTTTGGAGCCCCTTTTGCGGGTGCATTGGCATGGAGTTCCATCGCATTGTTGTTCCTTATACCATTCTTATTTATTTAAAATAGATTGATTTCATTGGGCAGCTCTTAGCAGAGCTGCTCTTTTGTATGATGTTTATGCCATTGTTAGATAAATTTGTGACTAAAGCACCGATTTCAGGTCTCATAAGGGCGATGTGAATTGGACCCAGAGATTCATTGTTATAAACTCAATCCAAATTTAAAATAGAAAAATGTGGTTATAGATGTTTGAAATATGGTTAATAGTTTTTAAATCAAAGTTTGTCCTCTGAACAGGATAATTTTAGGAGACGCAGAAGAAGGAGCGTTTAGTCTATGTCTAATCGTATTTTGGTAACTCCGGAGCAACTGAATCAAGTGTCGTCGCAATTTTCCCAGTCAGGTCAGCAGAGCAGCGACATTGTACAGCGGCTTCAGCAGAGCATACAGCAGATGGAGGGACAATGGGAAGGGATTACCCGAGAACGATTTTACGGAGAATACCAACAGGCGCGGATCACCATGAATAAATTCATAGAATGCTTACATACGGTATCAACCGAACTGAATCAAATTTCTGTTAAGTTTCGTACTGCGGATGAATCCAATTCCGGTCCGGTGGTAGGTGCATCGATGACGGGCACTTTTGCAGCAGGAACTGGTATTGGAGCTATGGCTGTTGGAGCAGGGGCACTCGGTTCGGCAGGAGTCGGCGGAACAGCCCGGGCTGCTGGTGATAAAAGTCTGGTGGATAAAATGATTGACGGCGTTAAAGTAGAGGGCAGCATGGTCGAGAACAAAGAAGGCGGATGGTACACCAAAGCTATATCCGGAAGCGCTGAAGCCAGCCTAATGAATGGTGCCTCTGCTGAAGCTTCCATTGTGGAAGCGGGTTATGAGAATGATTATGTAGAAGGGTCCGTTAGTGTCGCTAAAGCGGAAGTAGAGGCTTCGATTAAAGACGGTACACTTAGCCTTGGAGCGGAAGCAACATTAAACAAATACGAAGGCGGGGTTAAGATTCCTTTGCCTTTTACCGACAAGGAGTTGAATATCGGCGGATCAGCTTCTCTTGGCGTGGTCGGTGCCTCGGCCGAAGTGGGAAAGACCGGCTTGAAATTCCACATTCCGCTTGGACCGGGCGCAAGTCTGGTTGGTGTTGGCGGAGCAATAACGGTAGAATAGATCTCGTTAAATCAGAGAGGAGTACGAAGTCATTGAGCGATAAGCAGACCAGGTTCAAACAGATCATGATCGCCATTGCCATCATCGGTGTTCTGGGCACCGTTATACCGAATCTCCTGGATTCCAGTTTACCCGTAGCGGAAAAGGCAGTTATATGTATAACATTTTTGGTATGTATTCCGCTTCTCGTTACAGCTCTATACTTTATAGGCAAGAAACTAATGAAAGGTTGATAACGTATGGAACCAATTCAAGAAGAGCTTCTGCCGATCGGATCAGTTGTGAAATTTAAAGATTGGGATCAGACTCTAATGATTTATGGAAGAATGCAGAATGATTCCAAGACGCTGAAAAGATGGGATTATGTTGCATGCTTTTATCCTCACGGTAACTTAACAAAGGATTCCAATATCTTTTTTAATCATAAGGATATATCGGAGATTGTATTCAAGGGATATGTCAACGAAGAGGAAATTGCGTTTCGTGACGCATTGGTCGAAGGAATTGCAAAAGTTGAGCAGGCTAACTAAAAGTTGATCTAACCGGGTTTTGTCATTTCGCATCATAAAAGCTGTCTTTGAAGCAGAGTGTTCTGTTGCAGAGACAGCTTTTTTCCATGCGTGCAATAAATCATTGCCGAATGAACGAACATAAAGTAAACTTAAAAACAAAAAAACAAAGGTAAACAAAGATAATATGATTTGAATGCTTTTGTTAATTTCGGAGGCGATGAATATGCAAACAGAACTGCTTCATCCTGCGGACCAAATATTAATGATGATGGAACGAATTTATGACTATGGAATGACTACCACATCCGGTGGTAATTTATCTATTAAAGATGAGAACGGCGACATATGGATTACACCAGCGGGAGTAGACAAGGGTGCATTAACACGAAATGATATCGTTTGTGTCAAAGGTGATGGTACTGTGGTTGGTCATCATAAACCATCAAGTGAGTACCCCTTCCACCGTTTGATTTACAGTACACGTCCCGACCTGAAAGCTGTAGTTCATGCGCATCCGCCGGCGTTGGTTTCATTCAGTATTGTAAGGAAAATTCCGAATACGAAGCTTCTTCCGAACGAGGAGCTAATTGTTGGTGATGTGGGGATGGCGGAATATGCACTGCCTGGGAGCGAAAAGCTCGGTGAGAATATTGCGGCTGTTTTTGCTAAAGGACTTAACAGCGTCATGCTTGAGAATCATGGAGTGGTTGTCGGAGGGAACAATCTGTTTGAGGCTTTTCGTGCCTTTGAGACGTTGGAGTACTGCGCAAGGCTAGAAATTAACGCCAATCGGATCGGCAAACCGATTACACTTCAGTCTGTAAACCGTGACAAGCCGCGGCTGTTGCTAGAGGAATTACAGGCAGAGCCTTACACAACTGAAGAACGGGAAGTACGCAGAGAAATGTGCAAACTGATCTCAAGAGCGTATGACCAGAGATTGTTTACAAGTACACAAGGAACGTTCTCACAGCGCCTGTCTGATGGCTCTTTCGTAATTACCCCTTACGGTGATGACCGTAAGTATTTGCAGCCCGGTGATTTGGTCCGTGTTAAAGAGGGGAAGCACGAAGCCGGCAAGATGCCGAGCCGTTCCGTCCAGTTCCACGAGCTCATTTATCAGACTCAACCGCATGTGGAATCGATTATTATTGCCCACCCGCCGAATATCATGGCGTTCGCCGTAACAGATACGGGATTTGATTCAAGGACGATTCCGGAAAGCTATATTCTGCTCAGGGATATGCCAAAGCTTCCGTTTGGGATGGTTGTGCATCAGGCCGAAGAAGCAGCAGCACGTTTCAAGAAGAATACACCACTCGCCATTGCCGAGAACGACTGTATTATCGTCACGGGTTCCTCATTGCTGAATGCTTTTGACCGGCTTGAAGTGGCTGAATACAGCGCCAAGGCCTTCATAGATACCTTTATTCTAGGTCCGGTTCAACATATCGATGATTCAAAAATCGAAGATCTTAAAGAAGCTTTTAACCTGGACTAGACATTATTTCATCATAAACAATAAACCTCCTCACATTTGTGCCCGTTTATATTTGAATATAAGCTATTCAAATATAAACGGGCATGTTATTATGTTATCAATACACTGAAAACGGTGCCAACTTATTAAGGATTTCCGTTTATATCTAAATTAAACGTATTCGGGGGGAGATTATTTCATGGTTCAAAGCTTGTGGGACAAATCAAAGGCAGATCAGGCAAAAGACACGTTAGATGAACTCGTTTATCGTTCCAATATGATTGGAACAGACCGCCTGGTGTGCAACTGGGGCGGAGGTAACACCTCCAGCAAAACCACGGTGAAGGATTTCCGTGGACGTGATGTTGAAGTCATGTACGTCAAGGGAAGCGGGTCAGATCTGGCTTCGATGAAAGCAGGTAATTTTACTGGATTGCGAATGGATGACATTAAACCGCTATTCGAGCGTGATTCCATGCCAGATGAAGAAATGGTAGCTTACCTGGCTCACTGCATGATCGATGCCAAACATCCAAGAGCCTCAATCGAAACCCTGCTGCATGCATTTCTTCCATTTAAACATGTGGATCACACACATCCCGACGCCATCATCAGTCTCTGCTGCGCCGATAACGGTATAAAACTGGCCAAAGAAATTTTTGGCGACAGGTTTGTATGGGTTCCTTATGTAAGACCGGGCTTTACATTATCTAAGATGATTGCTGAAGGTGTTCTGGCCAACCCCAATGCTGAGCTTGTTCTGATGGAGAAACATGGACTTGTGACATGGGGCGATACCTCAGAAGAATGTTATGCCCAGACGATCAAAATCATTAGTGAAGCCGAAGCCTTTATTGAAGCAAAATTTGAGCAGGAACAATTGTTTGGTGGTGTGAAGCATAACCCGCTGCCAGCCGAAGTTCGCCGCCGAATTGCTGCAGAGGTAATGCCTACGATCCGTGGTGCAGTAAGTGACGTTAAGAAAATGATTCTGTCTTTTGATGATGAGGACGACGTACTGGCTTTTGTTGGTGGGAAAAAATCTTCCGAGCTCTCTCAGGTTGGTGCAGCTTGCCCGGATCATCTGGTACATACCAAAATGGTTCCTCTTTTCATTGACTGGACACCTGATGCGGATGATATTGAAGGGCTCAAAGCTAAACTTATTGAAGGTATCTCATCATATAAAAAACAATATGAAGACTATTTCAACCGGAACAAGCACGAAGGCGATGTCATGTTCGAAGCTGCTCCACGTGTCATACTGATTCCGGGAGTGGGTATGGTTAACTCTGGCAAGAGCTGGTCGAACTCAAAAGTGAGCGGAGCATTGTATCACCGGGCGATTGCAGTTATGCGTGGTGCAACAGCTCTTGGTGATTTCGTGTCCCTCAGCGAGAACGAGTCTTATAATGTGGAGTACTGGCCGCTGGAGCTGTATAAACTGACACTTGCTCCGAAGGAAGCTGAATTCTCACGTCAGATTGCTTTTATTACTGGCGGAGCAGGCGGAATCGGGAGTGAAACGGCAAGACGACTCGTATCTGAAGGGGCCCATGTGGTGCTTGCGGACCTGAACCTCGAAGGAGCAGAGAAGGTAGCCGGAGATATAAACGAGAAATACGGAGAAAATCGGGCGATTGCCGTTAAAATGGATGTAACGGACGAAGATGCGGTTTACGCAGCATATCAAGCTTCCTCTATTTTATACGGTGGTGTCGATATCATTGTTAACAATGCGGGACTGGCAACATCAAGTCCTTTCGAGGAAACATCATTGAAAGAATGGAATCTAAATATGAACGTGCTCGGAACAGGATATTTCCTGGTAGCGCGTGAAGCATTCAAAATCATGAGGCAGCAAAGTATCGGTGGCAGCATGGTGTTTGTGGGTTCGAAAAACTCCGTGTATGCCGGAAAGAATGCATCCGCATATAGCTCTGCAAAAGCACTGGAAGCGCATTTGGCTCGATGCATTGCATCCGAGGGTGGTCAGTACGGGATTCGTGTCAACACGGTTCTTCCGGACGCGATCCTTCAAGGATCTGCGATATGGAATTCCAATTGGCGTAATGAACGGGCAGCGGCCTATGGTATTGAACCGGATGAGCTTGAAGAATATTACCGCAAACGTACAACGCTGCTTGTAAATATTTATCCAAGAGATATTGCTGAAGGAATTGCGTTCTTCGCATCATCCCGATCTGAGAAAACGACAGGCTGCATGCTTACGATTGACGGTGGAGTACCGGCGGCATTTACCCGGTAGTAGTTGAAGAGTATTCATATTGTAGGAAAGCCGCCGTGTTTGAGAAAAAAGGACTTTTGTATTCATTTCCCGAATTGGTTAAGATGGCTGAAGTAGCTTCGGCGTTCAGATGTTTTATCGACCCGGATGATGATAAGTTCTTAGCTGATCTTTTACTCATTTAGTCGAATCATAGATTTGACTCATAAAATACAACAGTAAGGATGAAGTGATTTATGTTGGTTGCAGAACGTTATGAGAAGATTGTACAGTTGGTCAATGAAAGAGGAAGTATCCGGGTTACCGAGCTGAGTCAGCTTTGCGGGGTAACGGAGGAAACCATCCGCCGAGATTTGGACCGGTTAGAAGATTCGGGACGTCTTCGCCGTTCCCATGGTGGCGCGGTTAGTGTTAAAGATCAACCCATTCCTTGGCGTTCTCAACCCGAAATCCCTTTTACAGAACGTGAAATTATGCATGCCGAGGAGAAGCAACGAATCGCAGAGGAAGCGGTAAAGCTCATCGAGCCGAATCAGCGGATCTTGTTGGATGCAAGCTCCACAGCATGGTATATGGCGAGGCTTATTCCCGATTTTCCACTAACGGTACTGACCAATTCGATCAAGGCAGCGGCTGAGCTAGGCGGAAAAGAGAAGATTGAAGTCATCTCTACCGGTGGAATCATGGCTCATCGCTCCTTATCTTTTGTAGGCCCGTTAGCTGAGCGCTCTTTGGAATCCTATCACGTGGATAAAGCTTTTCTTTCCTTTAAGGGAGTTCATTTGGAGAGAGGACTAAGCGAATCCAATGAGCTTCAGGCTAGAATTAAACATAAAATGATTGGAATGGCAGATCAGGTGATCCTGCTAGCGGATGCAAGCAAATTCGGTATTCAGGCGTTTACACAGGTCGCAGACTTGCAGCGCGTTGATACGATTATTACTGACAGACGTCTGCCTGCACATGATGCATCGCCTTTTACGGACCTCGGAATCCATATCATTTCAGTGTAAACCACATTCCCCCGATCTCGGGGGTTTTTTAAAAGATAATGATGTAAACGTTAACAGAAACGAAAGCCACCCTGATGGGGAAGGTGAATCCGTTTCTTCTTGTAAATAGAGACTACAATTTGAGTGGTAAGCGGGGTGCACAATGAAAATATCCTTATTTGTAACATGCTTAAGCGATGCATTATTCCCACGGGTATCCGAAGCGATGGTCCGGCTGCTTGCCCGTTACGGCGTCAAACTGGAGTTTCCTGATGTACAGACGTGCTGCGGGCAACCTGCCTACAACAGTGGCTATTGGGATGAAGCCCGGACAAGCGCGAAGACCATTCTGGATGCCTTTGAAGACAGCGACTTTGTCGTTTCACCTTCGGGCTCCTGTACTTATATGGTTCATCATTATCCGAACTTGTTTAAAAGTGACCCAGTTTATTTGAAAAAGGCTGAAGATTTACAAAAGAAAACGTATGAATTCTCGCAGTTTCTCGTCAAAGTACTCGGCGTAACAGACATTGGCGCTACTTTCCCGGGCAAGGTGACATATCATCCATCCTGTCACGGCAGCCGGCTACTTGGTGTAAAGGACGAACCGATGGAACTTTTGAAGCAGGTGAAGGGTCTGGAGTTCGTACCGCTGCCATTTGCTGAGGACTGCTGTGGCTTCGGTGGAACGTTCGCAGTCAAAATGGCGGACATTTCAGGAGCCATGGTTACCGAGAAAGTGGATCATGTTATTGAGACCGAGGCATCGGTACTTGTGGGTCTTGATATGGCCTGTTTAATGAATATAGCCGGGAACCTCCGTTACCGAGGGGAGAAGGTCAAAGTAATGCATTTAGCTGAGCTTCTACATGAAGGGGTGAAGGGGGCATGAATACGTCTGAATTGAAAAAAATGAGCGTGAACCAGCGCTCCCGACTGGCACTCAATAACGATTTTCTCCGTAGCGCGGTTCGTTTTACGACGGAGCGGTTGCGGAGTGGGAAACTGCAAGCCTCTGCTGATCATGGAAACTGGGATACGTGGCGGGAACGGGGAAGACAAATCCGGCTGCATACGATAGCTAATTTGGATTATTACTTAAATTTATTTGTCGATAATGCCCGTGCCAACGGAGTGCATGTTCATTTTGCCGATACAGCAGAGGAAGCGGTGGACATATCTCTTCAGATTGCCCAGCGAAAATCGGCTAAATCGGTAGTGAAATCAAAATCAATGGTTTCCGAGGAGCTGCACTTGAACAAAGCTTTGGAATCCATCGGCGTTGAAGCGGTAGAAACGGATCTAGGCGAATATATCATTCAGCTTGCGGATGAAACACCCTCACATATTATTATCCCTGCGATTCACAAGAACCGTTATCAGATCGCAGATCTGTTATCCAAGGAGGCTGGAGAGACGCTTCCGCCGGATACATCGATTCTGGCTGGATTTGTGAGGAACAAACTAAGAGAGAAATTTCTGGATGCCGACATCGGTATGACTGGATGTAATTTTGCCATTGCCGAAACGGGGTCCATGGTCCTGTTCGAGAATGAGGGCAACGCCCGCATGGTGACGACGCTTCCGAAGACACAGATTACGTTAATGGGAATGGAACGAATTATTCCTTCATGGTCTGATCTTGAAGTGATGGCGACACTGCTGCCGCGTTCAGCAACCGGTCAGAAGCTGACAGTTTACATGTCGGGCATTACTGGACCTCGGAGAGAACATGATGGTGATGGGCCGGAAGAAATGCATATCATTATTATCGACAATGGCCGATCACTACAGCTTGGCGATCCGGAGTTCCAGGAGCTGCTGAACTGCATCCGCTGTGGCGCTTGCCTTAACGCTTGTCCGGTCTATAGGCAGATCGGTGGCCACGCTTATGGTGGTACATACAGCGGTCCGATTGGAGCTGTTCTTACGCCTGCCCTGAAGAAGAATGTAGCGGAGTGGGACGATATCGCTAATGCTTCAAGCTTATGCGGTGCTTGTTATGAAGCTTGTCCAGTGAAAATTCCGCTGCATGACATGCTTGTATCCTTGCGCCGGCGCAAGATAGAAGCCGGACGAGGGAATAAGGCTGAGGGTGTGGGGATGAAGGGCTTTGCAGCCGTGATGGGGAATTCCAAGCGCTATCGCTCCGTGATCCGGATCGGAAAGCTCGGACAGAAGCTGGTGGCCCGTGGCGGTGAAATCCGTACGAAAGTCGGTCCGTTAAAAGGATGGAACTCATACCGTGTTACACCAAGCCTACCTAAGGAATCGTTCCGTGACAGATGGCCGACTCTTGAGCAGGAAATTATCCAAGGGGTCAGGGAAATGGATTACGAAATAGAGAACAGGTTGAAGCAGATCATGAACGACCGAAAGAAGGGCGGGGAGACATCATGAGCAAACAGCAAAGTGATCAAGAGTGGCTTGCACAACTGGAAGCACAGTCCAGAAAAAAACAGGAATCATTTATGAAAGGTATTGCCGCCAAGCTGAACAGACCTCGTGTACGGGAAAAACCTGATCATCCCTATAGAGGGGCTCCGGATTTCTGGAATGAATTCAACTGGTCTCTGGATAACCGGATTCATCAGTTCACAATGAATTTTGAAGCTGCGGGTGGGCATGTCGTTCATCTGTCCAATATGGAGCAAGTTAAACAGTTTATCACAGAAAAAGCAAGAGAGATGAGTGCAGGAAGGATTCTGCGGCAAAATCAGGAAATGCTCGATCAACTTGATCTGGGGAGCGCTCTCCCTAATACGGATATTGCGGTCTGGAATGAGAATCGTGAAACCGATTGGCGTTCAAAGGCGGCTGAAGCTGATTTTGGAATCGTTCTCGCGGATTATGCGGCTGCCTATACGGGCTCTATGGTTGTATTGTCCTCGAAGGATAAAGGCCGAGCGGTCAGCTTGCTACCGACGGTCCTAATTGCCATTATACCTGTGGAGCGCCTTAAGACGCGGCTTGGAGAGATACTGGTGAATTTCGACATGGATGGAAGGGGAAATCTTCCGGCAGGCATTCATTTTATCTCAGGACCGAGCAGGTCGGCTGATATTGAGAACGATCTGACCATCGGGGTTCATGGACCGGGTATTGTGTACGCACTCATTGTGGATCATATGTAAACAGAATGAATAATTAAGATTGCCGTTAACCGTTTTTTATTTGTGAAAGCCCCTTTCTTTACCCTGCAATGTTCAGGTGTGAGAAAGGGGCTTTTTTATGAAAAGAAAGCGAAATGTCAGATCAATTAGAGCAGGGTCACTTGCCGTGTCGCGTCAGTTTGGCGAGTTCATCCCACTGCTCTTCAGTTACTTCAGCCAGTTCATTAAACTGACCGGCGCCTTGAAGCCATTCACCGCCATCTATCGTAATAACGTCACCATTTATGTATCCGGCGTAGTCTGAAATAAGATAAGCAGCAAGATTGCTGAGCTCTTCTTTATCTCCCACGCGTGCGAGCGGGATGCGGTCAATCATCTTTTGCTCAAATTCCGGAGTAGGAGACAGTCTGGACCAAGCTCCTTCTGTTGGAAACGGACCGGGTGCAATTGCCACCTGGCGAATGCCGTAAGGTGCCCATTCTACAGCGAGAGAACGGGTTAATGCCAATACTCCGGCTTTTGCAGCCGCCGAAGGGACAACATAACCGGATCCTGTAGAGGCATAGGTTGTGACGATATTTAACATCGTTCCGGAGATCCCTTGCTCAATCCATCGTTTGCCAACTTCCAACGTAGTGTAAAATGTGCCGTGAAGCACGATGTTGAGCACGGCATCCACTGCTCTGGGAGAGAGGCGTTCCGTAGGACTGATGAAATTGCCAGCTGCGTTATTGACCAGCACGTCGATGCCCCCGTAATGCTGTTCTACCTCTTCCACCAGTTCATGCACCTGGGCTGGATCACGAACATCGCAGCTCTTGAAATACACGGCATGCCCGTAACTGCTCATTTCCTCTGCAGCCGCCTTCAGTACGTCTTCACGGCGCCCACAAATGGCGAGCTTCGCACCCAGCTTCAGAAATTTCTCCCCCATGGCCTTTCCCAACCCTGTAGCCCCACCTGTAATCAGCACAACCTTGTCCCTTAACAAATCCTTAGCAAATGGACCCATTGCTCCACACTCCTTCAGATCTGGTTAAATTGCCAAAATACCGATATATCCGAGCGTAACATGTAAAAGTATGGAATGGAATAGTGAGTTATTTGAACTGTTATTTGTCTCCATTTACAGACAAGTATCCTGAATTATCAATTTGTATACAAAACATGTCGAAATCGAGACATGGTGGTTTAATTGTGATCCAACGGGAAGATTCTCTTGAATCATTGATTAGACCAGGTATTTCGATAGGAGCAGAGTTGACCCATTCTTTGTTAGAATCCATTTTTTTCCCCGGTAATCCACCCAATGATGATGCTGTCATTGTAAGTCTTAATCAGATCGTTTCGGCAGCCAATGTTCTTCCACTTTCAGACAGATTTACAGGTGATCAAAAACTTGGCACACGGCATCGTGCTGCTTTAGGCTTAACTGAACGAAGTGATGCCCTCGTACTAGTAGTATCGGACGAAACAGGTAAAGTTTCATTTGCCCTAAACGGAAACCTGTATCCAATTACGACTCATGAGCCTCAATAGAAATTACACTATCAAAGTACTGATTATATACTACGGCTACCTCAGGGAATAAAAATGGAAACGAGTTCGATTCGTATACGTAAATGATATGCCAGTCAACACTTAGCGTTGGCTGGCATATCATTTATTTATATAGCTGTAGGGTAGTATTGACAAAATTATCAATGATCCACATAATTATTATATGTTTATGTTTAAAAAGTACTGAATCTAGATTTTTTTGTCCTATTATTCCTATTTATGATGTATGATTAAAAGAAAGCTAGATTAGTACAATGGAGAGGGGAGTAATCACATGTATGTTATAGGTTCAGCCTGCATAGACGAGAAAGCGGGAGAATGCGTTGACGTATGTCCTGTTGATTGCATTGAAGAAGGAGAGGACCAGTTCTATATTGACCCGGATATTTGTATTTCTTGCGGTGCTTGTGAAGCGGCTTGTCCTGTGACAGCAGTATTTTATATCGATGATTTGCCAGAAGAAGAAAAGCCTTACTATGAGAAGGCTGTGGAATACTACAAAAACAAAAATTAAATCATACGAAAATAACACCCTTCCGAGCAGGTGCGGAGCAATCCGGTCACCATATTGGAAGGGTGTATTTGTCATGCATTTATGAAGAAGATTGAATAATGTGATGAGCCAGATTATCGTAAATGGAGCTGAGTAGATTCGGCTTAGTCGATTCCAGATCATCAGGAACAATTGGAATCTGGGTGAGTAGGGACGTATTCAGCTGGTTCGCCAGCTTTTCCCCGCCACCCTTGCCAAAGATATAATGCTTGGTGCCTGAAGGATCTTCATAATAAGACATGTTCTCCACAACGCCGAGAATACGGTGATTGGTCTGAAGGGCCATTAGTCCCGCACGCTCTGCAACGACTGTTGCTGTGGACTGTGGTGTAGTGACAATAATTTCAGAACATTCAGGTATCATCTGATGAACAGCCAGAGCGATATCACCTGTCCCAGGTGGGAGATCAATGAGCATATAGTCCAGTGGCCCCCACATCACATCATTCAAAAAACTGGACAGCATTCTTCCTAGTCTGGGTCCCCGCCACAGGACAGGGTCGTTACCTTTAACAAAAAATCCGGTTGATATGACTTGAACACCGTCACTTTCTATCGGTGTGGGCCGGCTATTCGTAGGTTCTGGCTTCTCATGTATTCCCATCATATCCGGTATACTGAAACCGTAAATATCTGCGTCAATGATTCCAACTTTCTTTCCGGCCTTCTGCAATGATAGAGCCAGATTCAGTGTAACGGTCGATTTTCCGACGCCGCCTTTTCCGCTGGCTACCGCTATAAATTGGACACCCGCTTTAATCAAAGGACTTACTGGAAAAGAACCCTGTGCCCCCCCTCTATTGGCAGGCTGTTGGCCAGAAGGTTTCATCTCCTGTGCTCGAACAGTTATGCTATGCTTCTCCTCGGCAGAAACTTGCTTGACCCTAATATGTATGTCTGTCATTCCCATTGTGCGCAATAGCCCTTCAATCTGTTTACAGCGTATTTCTGTTATGCCTTGCTCCTGTTCTAGCTCTGTGGTTATTAGAGTCATCGCTGCTTTGTCTTCTTTCAGCATGACATCACGGATTAATCCTATTTGAATCAAGGGAAGCTTCAATTCGGAGTCGAGTATCTTCGTCATTTCACGATCAAATACTTCTCTATTCATAAGTCACCTGTACAAAACTATGACAATGCGGATATCTGAAAGTTGATAAAGAGTTCTGGTAAGCCAACATTCGTAAGTCCCTCCTTAAAACTGATAATCAAGTTCAGTTTAAAGAAAGAGAAAGGGCTAGTCAACAAAGGTGTTCAGTATGCAGCGACAGTATATGACGGCAAAGATCTTCAGGCAGTGATCATTATATATCACTTTCAACTTGTGAAATATTTAGTAAACTGTAATAAATAAGAACAGGAAGTAGGTATCATAAACGGGTTCTCCATTGTACATTTTATTTATATTGCGTTGGGATTAATTATCCAAGCAGTTACATTACTTCCGAGAGTCCAACGAAAATACGAGCGATAAATAGAAAAACGGGTCAATCTGCTGTTAGTTGACATCACTGCAGGGCATGACGGGTGATTAGCGAGATTTGCAGAATAAAATTACAATTTTGTTACTGAATACGATTGACATATCACCTCAAAATATACTACATTATGATAGAGTTACAAAACTTTAATGAATTTGCCGAATTTCGTTTTGAAAACGGGGGAACCGATCTGGGTGAATTATTCTTGAAGTCAAGGGAATATAGGAGACCTTCAACCGAACCCTTAGCTAACTCCGTAGGCACCGAAGGGAGAAAGTGTATTTGAAGAAAGTCGTATTATCTTTACTAGGGTCTGCACTTATTTTTTCCTCTGGCGCCTTTACGGCATACGCTGATCAGACGAAGCTTCAGAGTGAAGTTACACAACTAGTAGGAACTCCTTATAAATGGGGAGGAGCAACTGTAAGCGGTTTCGACTGCTCCGGATTTATTTTGTACATATTTGATAAATATAATCTCGATTTGCCGCGAACTTCGGTATCACAAGCAGAAGCTGGTGTTCACGTGGATCAAGATGATCTTCGGTTGGGAGATTTGGTCTTCTTTAATACAAGTGGCCGCGGTATCTCGCATGCAGGAATCTATATTGGTAATGATGAGTTCGCTCATGCCTCCACTAGCAGAGGAGTAAGAATCAGCAAGCTCTCGGAATCCTACTATAAGAATCGTTATGTAACAGCGCGTCGTGTCATCAGTCAAGAAAATTATGTTCAGATGGTAGGCAGTATGAATTAATATTTCGCAACCAATAGAAGTCCGCGATGAATTCGCGGGCTTTTTGTTGTATGATGTTACTATATGTAGGTAAAGAGTGTTGATCTAATTGTATGAGATTCAACTGGGGGGTTGATTACGAAATGTCGTATTTGTTTACTAAAGAAATTAATGATTGGAACAGCTGGGGAGCTGTTTATCAATCCATCGAGGATTTTAGACCTCTGATTCAGGAGATATTTGTAAGGGAACGATTAATGGGAGCGGAAGATATCTCTCATCTAACACCGGGAACAAATGCCGTCTTCAAAGCAGGATCTTACGTGATCAAAATTTTTGCACCGACTTCGTCTGGAATGAATACGGATCAGGACTATAAAGCTGAACGGTCGGCGATGCAACGAGCGATTGACCAAGGCGTACGCACACCGAATATTGTAGCCGCGTCCAAAATTAATGATAAATATGAATTCAAGTATATCATTATGGATTTTATCGAAGGCCAAAGTGCTGGTGACGCCATAAATGGATTTACGGTTGAGCAAAAGCGTGATTTCGTAGGTAAGCTGCAGGAGGATATGGTAAAGTTGAACACGCTGCCTGACCAAGAAGTGAGTCGTGATGTGATCATTGAGAGAGCAATCCATAATGATCGCTGGAAGGTTGTGTCTCCTGAGTTAAGAAAACAGATTGAGCATTTTCTGAACCATCATGAGCTCGGTACCTGCATACATGTTCATGGAGATCTTACGGGTGACAATGTAATAATTGATTCGAAGGATCAAGTTTATATTATTGATTTTGCTGACAGCTCCGTTGCACCGATAGAATATGAGTATCCTGGGATTGTGTTTGAGTTGTTTCAAAGTGATGTAGAAACTGTCCATGAGTTTATAAAGTGTAGGAATCTGAAATACAGTGAGTTTATTGACCTGCTATTTGCGGGGACGATGCTGCATGACTTTGGTGCGAACTTTGTAAAATCCATTTATGAAAAACATACAGGCAAAGGTATCGGGGAAATGTCTAATATTTCTGAATTTAAGGAGTTGATTCATACCCATCTGATGCCTGACTTCAAGTGTACATAAGCTTAATGAACTCATTGAGGGGGAATAAAGCGTGTTTAAATTTTGGAAAGGCCGGGAGGGAAAGAATAACTCGGTTTCGGAGAGTTCTGCTGCGATCGGGAATAACATCCACGAAGAAACAGAAGAGCAAATCGTAGAACTAAAAGGAAGAAATATTCAACGATTCGTTGCGCCCGTGATTGGTTTGACGGTATTGGATCTGGCGGAGAAAAATGAAGTGGACTGGAATTCTTTTTGCAAAAGAGGGACATGTGCCCGCTGCCGATGTCATGTCAGTGAAGGGTTGGAATATCTATCCCCTCCAAATGAAGCGGAGGAGAAGCGGCTTGATCCAGAGGAGATTGATGAGGGATACCGTCTGGGCTGCCAGACAAAACTGGAGAAAATAGGTGCCATATCCATTAAACATGCACCTTATTTTTAATAGATCATTATTCAATTACAGCCGGAGCCTGAGTAACAGGGCATCCGGTTTTTTTGTATAAACTTCGTGCGGTCTGTCTTCTTTGAAGTGCAGTTGAAATAACGGATGGATTTGATAAAAAATAGCACATTTCACTTTTAATGTTTGCTATGATGTTCATAACTGGAACTTATTAGGCTACCAAAAAGCTATTTGGAGGGGTACATATGAAGAGTAATGAGAACGATATCAAAACAGCTGCGCCAGAAAGTCCGATTCAAAACAAGGTTGGCAGTATTTTTGTTCCTGTACGAGACATTGAGAAATCACGTGAATGGTACTGCACTCTTCTTGGTATCGATCCAGAAAGTTGCAGCATTGTGAACGGTCATCTGTGTCCACTTCCAATGCAAGGTACTGGGGTTATTCTCGATACGATGCCCATGTGGGGCGGCGAGGAGCCGGGCGGAGCACCCCATATTACAACGCCTGCTTTTATGCTACTAACCAATGACCTTGAAGCATCCTACAATTACGCCAAAGTGACTGGTGTAAACCTGGTAACGGATATTGAACACGAGCATTGGTTTGTGATTAAGGACCCAGATGGTAATTTACTGATGGTTTGCAAGGAGTAGTTGATTCTAAAAAGAGCTGTTTATATCTGAAAAAAGCTGTCTCCTGGAGTATTGATCTGGGGGGCAGCTTTATTATATTTTAACGGGTTACCAACAAATCGACGCGATTAAAAACGGCAGTATGGCGGGGGCGCTTGAAAGGTCTGAATTAGACCCTTCAAGCTGACTCCTTGTCTGTTATTTAGTTCTTGTTCGATTGATCATTGCGTTCCTGGTCCCGGAATGAACTCGGTGTTTGTCCTGTAACTTTCTTAAACAGCATGGAAAAGTATTTCTCGTTCCCGTAGCCGACAAGGGAGGCCACTTCGTGCACAGGGCTGTCGGAGTTTGCCAGTAGGCGTTTGGCTTCTTCAATTCTACGAGATATAAGGTAGTTGAAGGGAGAGTCGCCGAGCTCTTTTTTGAACAGATGGGACAAATAGTGCTGACTCACATACAGTGTATCGGCTATGTCCTTAAGGCTGATGCTCTGTGTGTAATTTTTATCAATAAAATGTTTCGTTCGAAGGGCGATTTCGTTCTTCCCTTTAAGTGACTGGAATTGATGCTTCACATCTACAATGCGGTAGATGACCGTAATGAGAGACATAAGCAGGTTTGTACTTAGCGTCTCATATCCCAGTACCTGTGAATCACACTCCTGAAGTATTTCGGATAGATAGCTTTCCACTTTATAGGCATATTTCTCACATGAAATGACTGGATCGACATAAGGAGGAAGCAGCATCCCCTGCGGAACACCATCGATATGAAGGTTGTCCACACCACAGTATATGACCTTAAAAGGTCCCGATGCTCTGGAACGCTCTTCATGAGGTACTCCCGGATTATATATGGCTACATCCCCTTGATGCAGCTCATAGGTTTTGCCGCCGATAATAAACTCTCCGCTTCCTTCGACAATATAAATGATTTCACAATAATCGTGGATCTGCGGAGGCCCGTAGAAAAATTCATCTACAACCTGACCAGCAAAAAGGAGCTCCGGGTTGCGTTTAAAGCTGAATTGGTCACTCTTGCTGTATGGTATTTCGATTTTAGGCAACCTAAGTCCCTCCAAAAATCCAATATAAATTCATTATATAATAATGTTCAGTTTTATTGCTGTCTTGTTGTCAGGAAACAACAATATAGTGGGTTATCGCCTGTCTCAAACCTTATTACAATAAATCTATAATAGTAAATTCTAAGGAGGCAACAAATCATGATTGAAAACGATTACAGATGGAGAGATGGATTTCCGAAGATCGGCATACGGCCGACGATTGACGGTAGAAGAAAGGGGGTTCGCGAATCACTTGAAGACCAAACGATGAATTTGGCAAAGTCGGTTGCGAAGCTGTTATCCGATAGCTTGCGGTATCCGAATGGCGAACCGGTGGAGTGTGTGATCGCCGATACTTGTATCGGTGGTGTAGCAGAAGCAGCAGCGGCAGCAAAAAAATTTAAGAACTCCGAAGTAGGTCTGACCATTACCGTCACTCCTTGCTGGTGTTATGGTACAGAAACGATGGATACGGATCCGACACTTCCGAAGGCGGTATGGGGATTTAACGGAACCGGCAGACCAGGAGCGGTTTATTTGGCAGCTGTGCTGTCAGCCCATGCGCAGAAAGGTCTTCCTGCGTTCGGCATTTACGGTGAGGACGTACAGGATGAAGGAGATAGCGTCATTCCGGATGACGTTCAGGAGAAGCTGCTTCGTTTTGCAGGAAGTGGGCTTTCCGCAGCTTACATCCGTGGAAAATCTTATTTATCGATGGGTTCCGTTTCGATGGGTATTGCCGGTTCTATCGTGAACGACTCGTTCTTCCAGGAGTATCTTGGCATGCGCAACGAATATGTCGATATGAGTGAATTTACTCGCCGACTGGAAGAAGGGATCTATGATCCGGAGGAATATGAGGCGGCGCTAAAATGGGTGAAGGAAAGCTGTAAGGAAGGCAAGGACAACAATCCGGAGCATCTGCAGAGCAGCCGCGAGAGAAAAGACTTGGAATGGGAAACGGTTGTCAAAATGACACTGATCACCCGTGATCTGATGATCGGAAACCCTCGTTTGGTGGAGCTCGGTTTTGCGGAAGAGGCTCAGGGCCATGGAGCAGTTGCCTCCGGCTTCCAAGGGCAGAGACAATGGACAGATCATTCACCTAATGGTGACTTCCTGGAGACGATGCTCAATTCATCGTTTGATTGGAATGGTAAACGTTCCCCTTACATTGTTGCTACCGAGAACGACAGCTTGAATGGTGTGAATATGCTGTTCGGTTATTTGCTGACGAACACTGCGCAAATCTTTGCGGATGTCAGAACGTACTGGAGTCCGGCTTCAGTGGAACGTGTTACGGGATACAAGCTGGAAGGAAAAGCAGAAGGAGGAATTCTTCATCTGATTAACTCCGGTTCTGCGGCTTTAGACGGTACGGGTGAACAGGAGCGAGATGGTAAGCCTGCCATGAAACCTTTCTGGGAAATTACGGACGAGGAAGTTGAAAGAACGTTGAAAGCATCACAATGGAGACCAGCTTCTCTGGAGTATTTCAGAGGTGGAGGCTACTCTACCGACTATTTGACCCGCGGGGGCATGCCTATGACTATGTCACGGCTTAATCTGGTGAAGGGACTCGGTCCGGTGCTGCAAATCGCGGAAGGCTATTCAGTTGATCTGCCTGAGCATGTGCATGATACGCTCGATCAGCGGACGGATCCGACATGGCCGACTACCTGGTTCGTACCGAATTTGACAGGCACAGGTGCATTTACAAGTGTATATGAAGTGATGAATAACTGGGGAGCGAATCATGGTGTGATAAGTTATGGACACATCGGAGCAGACCTGATTACGCTCGCGTCTATTCTCCGCATTCCGGTCAACATGCACAATGTCCCTGCTGATAAGGTGTTCCGTCCAAGAGCATGGGGCATGTTCGGTACAGAGCACTTGGAAAGCGCAGATTTCCGTGCATGTCAAAATTTCGGTCCGCTTTATAAATAAGCTGGAGTTGACGAAAAGGAGTAATCTTATGCAAAACATAGATACACGAAACGAGCTTTGCAAATATGCTCGCAAAATCGTGGATAACGGATTGGTTGTTGGACCAGGTGGAAATATCAGTGCGAGAGCCGGAGATAAGATGTACTTATCTCCGAGCGGCTTCGCGTTAGAGGAAATCGAACCGGAGCAATGGATCGAGGTGGATATTCGAACAGGAGCTATTACGGATATCGGTCTACGACCATCTTCTGAGGTCCTTATGCATCTGTACGGTTACCGGGCGAAACCGGAAATGGGGGCCATGGTTCATACCCATCCATCGCATTGTATAGCTTTTACACTGATTGAGCAGGAACTTCCTATTATGTTTCCTGACCAGGCGGCCCTTGTCGGCAGAACTTCCTACATCCCATATATCATTCCGACAACAGATTTGCTGGCCGATGCAGTAGCTGAGAAAGTGACCGAAGCAAGCTCGATCCTGCTCGGGAACCATGGTTTGGTTACGACAGGGCGCAATCTTCGGGAAGCTTACTACCGTACCCAAGTCGTTGAGGAAAGCGCGAAAATTTATTTGAGCGCCCGTGCAGCTGGTACGCCTAAGCCGTTAAGTGATCAGGAAGTGGACGATATTGCGGCGCTCGAGAGTGAGGATTACCGTATTCAGCTGCTGCAAAAGATGAAGTAATCTTTTCTTGAAGGGTGGCATTTTTGATGAACGATACATCTGCGGTACTGGCATTTGATATGGGGGCAAGCAGCGGCCGGGCGTTAATCGGAGAGATCATCCAGCAGGAAAAGGGACAGCCGGGACTGCTCAAAATTACCGAGATTCACCGTTTCCCCAATACTCCGGTCCAATTCGGAAATCACCTGCACTGGAATATAGCTACGCTTTTTCAGGAAGTGAAGAATGGCATTCAGAAGGCGTTTCAATCCGGGTACACACCGGAAAGTTATGGCATGGACACATGGGGCGTGGACTTTGGGCTTATCGACAGAAATGGAGAGCTCGTAGGCATTCCTTATCATTACCGGGATACGCAAACGATCGGTATGGTGGAGAAGACATGTGCACAGGTTGGTAGAGAGCGTTTATTTGATGAGAGTGGTCTGGCGTTCATGCCGTTTAACACGATTTATCAATTACATGCGATGGTGGAGGACCGTTCTCCGAAGCTGGATATTGCTGATAAGCTGTTGTTAACGCCGGATCTGCTTCATTATTTTCTTACGGGACAGCAGGTATGTGAGTTTACAATGGCAACAACGACACAGTTGTATCACGTGAAGGACAGAAGATGGAACACGCAGCTCATCGAAGAACTGGGTCTTAATCCGTCCATGTTCATAGATCCTGTGGAACCAGGAACGATCATTGGACATCTTCAGGACTTCGTGTGCAAGGAGCTTGATGTTCCAGCTATTCAGGCGGTCGCTGTTGCTTCTCACGATACGGAATCTGCTGTAGTGGCCGTACCTGCGAACTCTCCGATTTTTGCGTATTTGGTGTGCGGTACATGGTCACTTCTCGGTACGGAACTGAGTGAACCTCTTATTCACCCGGATGTACTAGAGCTTGGGTTCTCTAATGAAGGCGGAGCTTACGGAACTTTTCAACTGCTGAAGAACATCATGGGGCTGTGGATTCTGCAGGAATGCAAACGTCAATGGGACCGTGAAGGGGAAGGTTACACTTTCGGTGATCTTGTAGAACTGGCCGAAGGGGCTCAGCATTTCCGTAGCTTCATTGATCCGGATGATCTGCGATTCATGAATCCTCCGGATATGACGACAGCCATCCAGAACTATTGCCGCGAGACGGAACAGCCGGTTCCGCACAGCAAGGGCGATATTGTTCGTTGTATATTGGAGAGTCTTGCCCTCAGATACCGGGAGGTATTGGAGAGAATGGAGAAGCTCACCGGAAACCAGTTCTCAGGGCTGCATATGGTTGGTGGTGGTATCCAAAATGAACTTCTCTGTCAATTTACAGCCAATGCTCTGGGACGACCGGTATGGGCGGGACCCGTTGAGGCCAGCGCCATCGGTAACATGCTTGTCCAATTTATTGCGAACGGTACACTTAAAAGTCGGGAAGAGGGCATAGAACTTGTCAAGAAATCTTTCCCCATAGTGTCGTTTGATCCACACAGTACAGAACAATGGAATGAAGCATTTGCCAAATACAGCGGAATCACCCGCGGTCTGCGTTCAGGCTAATTATGTAATTCTGATGTTATTGCTCCTGCTATGACAATTAAGAGAAGAGGTGCGTAGCGATGTTAAAAGGGATTTCGAACCTGATTTCACCCGAGCTGATCAAAGTATTAATGGAAATGGGTCACGGCGATGAGATTGTATTCGGTGATGGCAATTTCCCGGCAGCAAGCCATGCGCAGCGCCTGATTCGCTGTGATGGACACGGTATACCCGAGCTACTGAGAGCGATTCTGCCATTGTTTCCGCTGGATATATATACCGAGTCTCCTGTTGCCCTGATGGCTGTTACTCCTGGCGATACTGTGGAAACACTAATCTGGGATGAATACAGAAGTATTGTGAGAGAACACCATTCAGAGGAGATCGAGTTAGAAGAGGTTGAACGATTTTTTTTTTATGACCGTGCGAAAAAAGCGTATGCCATTGTTTCAACGGGAGAAAAAGCGCTATACGCTAACGTGATTCTGAAGAAAGGTGTCGTTGTAGAATAATATTCTCGTATTAAGAACCCGCTGATGAAATCGAGGCCACTGAAAAAGTTCACTTTATGCTAAATAGGTGCAGTTCCCCAAAATTTTGAGGAGACTGTACCTATTTTTCTGTATAATTTGTTAAGTAACAATAAAGTTTTTTGATTTACAATAAAGTCGTTTGAAAAATAATAATGTTGTTTAAAAAACGCCAATGAAATATTTCATGCTTTAGCTGGTCCAACAAGAAGAGAAATAATTCAATTGATGACTCAAAAAGAAAAAAACAGTTTCCGAATTAGCAGAGCCTTTTGATATGTCTTTTGGCTGCTATTTCAAAGCATATAAAAGTTCTGGAGAGGGTAAAATTAAGTGATAAGAGTGTAAATGGAAGAATGAATGAGTTATTGAAAGCGAAAAAGGAAGAACACTAGGGTTTACATTTATGTTTTTGGGACTTAAACAGTTAGTTGAAACAGAGAGACAACAACAAAATTTATGTGAAGAAAGGGAAGTTAAATATGAAGAACGTAACGCCATTTTTAATGTTTCAAGGCGGAATTGCAGAAGAAGCTATGAAATACTACACATCACTCATTGAGGATTCAGAAATTAAAAGCATTACTCGATACGGGGCTGAAGGACCCGGTAAAGAAGGTACAGTTATACAAGCTGTATTTTCGTTAAAGGGGCAGGAGTTCATGTGTATCGATAGTTACATTGACCACGAGTTTACGTTTACCCCATCTTTTTCTATCTATCTTACGTGTGATACCGAAGAGGAAATCGACAGCCTTTATAAGAAAATGATGCAAAATGGCACAGCACTCATGCCTATAGATAACTATGGGTTCAGCAAAAAATTCGGATGGCTAAATGATCAGTTTGGCGTATCTTGGCAGTTGAACCTACCAGAGTAATCTAGTTGCAAATGGAGTGTGAGGTAATTCACTATCGGGCGCTATTATGGAATAAAACCTAGATTTTAAACTAATTTATTGTTATGTTTTAAGTTCGGTGAAGTGTTTTTTATCAAAAATTAAACAACTTTATTTTAACCCTGTCCTAATTTTAGGACGGGGTTATACATGTTTAAGGTTTTAAAATTAATTGAAGCAAAGAACAGCGAACTCAAGCACAGGCACGGGTATGATATAGCCACATCCTCGGGTTTATTAGGGATGGAGCTCCAAGGCGATATGGCCATATTTACGGTTAATCTAAAGCGAATATTGAAGCTGATAAAGTAAGAAACAAACCAAACAGGCCTGCTTAGAAAATGAAAAGACGCCCCTCACCCAAAAAAACTGGGAGTGAAGGTCGTCTTTTTATGTTTGCCTCTTAACTGCTCCGAAAAACTACAAGTTCTTCAGTGGCCTCGATGAAATCAGTGGGTTTTTGAAGAGATAATAAAGTATAAACATCGGAGTAAACTGCAACTTTATCCCGTAAGAAAAACTACCGCTAAGTGCGGTATGTCTTCTTGAGGTACATCGATAAACATCATGATACGATTTGCGCAGTGAAGCGATGAGTTTCCAAAATAATAGGAGTACCTGCATGGATATAATCACCTGGAGATTCAATGATCATAGCCTGAGAATTAACCTTGTATATACGGCCTTCCTGGATCATACCGTTAATGAATAGATTGGTATAACTGTTCGGACCAGAGTCCGCTAAGGATACTGCGGTGTTTCCATTATCATCCGTAAATTGATCAGCGTTAATAACGAGGGGAGCATCTAAAACGATATCCGAGTCAAGCTCATAAAAAAATCTTTGTACGTCCGGTAAGATAAATATAGAGGGGATAATCACAACTCCCGGTTTACCTCTGCGCCCTCGAGGTCCTTGATCTCCTTGTGGGCCCTGGAGACCCTGCGGACCTGGGGTCCCTGGGAGACCCGGCGTTCCTTCTAAACCTTGGGGTCCTTGCTGTCCTTTCGGTCCTTCTGGACCCCGAGAACCTTTCGGTCCTTCTGGACCC